>CAMDRJ010000252.1 GCA_945906755.1 Klebsiella pneumoniae
TACTCGACAAGATGCTCAAGGGAGTGAAGGTTGGTCGGCTTGCTGCAAGCCAGCTCGCCGATCACTTCAATGTCAGCCGCGAAGTCATCTATCGCAAGTTTCTAGATCGCGGTCTCATCGCTGCCGATGAGTATGTGGCGGCCGCCAAAGAGTGGGCGGCGCAGATGAAGAAGCCCGATGGCGAGGAGACTGCGGGCAATTACTACAACAGCCAACGCGCCTACCTCGGCCAACGCTATATCGATCTCACTTTCACCAGGTACTACCAGCACCGCTTCGATCGGCGGCAACTGGCCGAGTACCTGAATATGAAGCCCAAGAGTCTGCCGACCTTCGCCGAGAAGTTTGCGGGCGGGGGCCTCTGATGTACGTCCTTGACACTAACGTCATTTCGAACCTGCACAAGAACTACTATCGCAAGCGCTTCGTGTCGCTGTGGAAGGAATTTGACCAGCTCGTGGCCGACGGCCTGATCACTTCGACGCGCGAGGTCTTCCACGAACTCGTCGACGGGTCACCAGGCGCAGACCTTGAGTGGGCCAAGGCCAACCCAAAGCTCTTCGCTATGCCGGACGCGAAAGAAGGTGCGTTCGTCGCGAAGATCTACGCCGTCGCCCATTTCCAGACCAACATCGAGAAGCAGAAGCTCTACAAGGGTGGCCGCAACGCGGATGCGTTCGTCGTGGCGCGTGCCCACGCTATTGGCGGCACTGTCGTAACAATGGAACGGCTCAAGCCGAATGCCGCGAAGGTGCCCAATATCTGCGCGCACTTCAAGATTCCATGCTTGGACCTGGAAGGCTTCATGGAGAAAGAGGGCTGGAAGTTCTGACCCGCGCGGCCGGCACCTGAATCTGGTGGATCACTTGGGCGACCAAGTGATCCGCGGTATCCGACAATTGCCCAGCGCCGCAGGACGGTCAAAACCGGCGGCGTTTGCAGACTAGGCCCCGCAACTGGCTTTAGTGTTGCCGTTGATGCTTGCCGCGTGCTGCTCCACCAAACAATAGAGCGTAATCTCCTTTGTGCGGTGGCGTTCTTGGCGGATCAGCGTGCCATTGGGCCCCGCTGCCTCTGCATGGGTCTGATTGGTTCGCGCGAGGGGCAGCTTTATGGCTACGAGTCTAGGCTAGAGAATGTCGCTGACGGGTCGGGTGCGTGAGTTGGCGTGTCGGAGGAGCCGACATTCGGTCGACCGGGGAGCCGCGAAGGCCTTCGGTCACCTCGTCAAGGTCAGCAGCATCCCACAGACCGGCCGCTGGCGTGGCAACCGGCCGGACGTCTCAACGACCGGATCGTGGCCGACACCGTGAGTTCGACGGTCGAGGTCGAGCGACCGCAACCGCTGCATTGCCGTCCTTCGGGCGTGATCGATGATCGGCAGCAGCGCGTCGATTGCGCTCATCCGCTCGCCCAACCCATTGGGAATAGAGGCAACTTTATTTCAAAACACGATCGAGGGCAGTCCGGTGACAGTGGCAATGATGATCATCGCTGAGAATGCGCGGCGCTTCGGGCGATGCCTATTCGGCTTGAGTAGGCCCTCCACCCGTCGTACCATCCATCACCGCAGCAACCTTCAGACATCCAATGACCTCCCCCAAATCCACTCCTGCCCGCGTCCAAGCCGCCGCCAACCTGCGCGAATTGATGCAGTGGGCCGCGACCGCCCGCAGCCAGCCGCTGCCCGAGTTTGTACGTCGTCGCGCCGCCACCATTCTTGCCGATGACATTGGCGCGATGGTCGTAGGCTCGCTCGAACGGCAAGTTGCTGAGGCGCGCCAAGGTTTCATGAAGACCGCCACCGGCACTGCAGAGGCGACCGTGCTTGCCAAAGGCGCCGCTCGCGTGGATCGTTACACCGCCGCATGCGCGAATGGCATGGCGATCACCTGGTGCGAGCTTGACGAGGGATTTCGTAGCGCCTCCTGCCATGCGGGTGCGTACACGATTCCGGCGCTGCTTGCGGAGGCCGAGGCGCGTGGACTCAGCGTGAATGAAGTGCTGCATGCGGTTGCGGTGGCCTATGAGGTCACGACGCGGATCGCGCTTGCGTATCCGTTTCCGTCGTTCTACGTGCATCCGCATGCAGCATTCGCGACGATTGGCGCGGCGGCAGCGGTGTCGTTGGTACGTGGTCATGATGCGAAGACGATGTTAGGTGCCCTGACCGGTGCCGCCAGCATGTCGTTCGCCGGTCCGTTCGATACCGCCGTGGAAGGCTCGCTGGTGCGCAACGGTTGGACGGCCGCCGGCGCATGGGTTGGCATGCGCGCGGCTGATTGGGCAGAAGGCGGCATCGCCGGTGGCATCGACACGCCCTACGATGTGTTCGTCGGTAATTTCAGAACGCGCGCGATTCCGGAAGCGCTCGTCAACGGGCTTGGCAGCGAATGGTCGGTGGCGCACGGCTATCACAAGATTTACGCCTGCTGCAATTACGCACATGCCGCGGTCGAGGCGACGCTTGATCTTCGCAGTCGCATGCAGCAACGCAAGATGAGCGATATTCGCGAGATCGTTGTCGAAGCCGGTCCTGGAGGCCTTGCGCTCACCACGGTCGAACCGGAAACCGTGCTTGCCGCAAAATTCTCGATTCCGCATGCGGTGGCTGCGACGGCCCATCTTGGCACTGCGGGGGCGGCCGCTTTTACGCACGACACGCTTGATGATAAAACGATCGCCGGGCTGCGAAGAATTGTTCGGCTCGCGCCCTACGCCAAGGCTGGCCCGCCGCCACATGACCGTCCGTCACGCGTGACCTGGAAATTTAGTGATGGTGGCGAGATGTCCTCACTTCGCGAGAGTCCGCGTGGTGGCGCCGATCAACCCTTTGACGAATCGACCTTGCTCGAAAAGCTTGCCGATAACACCCGTGCCGTGTTCCCGAACGCGAGTAAGGTACTCAGTGGGATCATCACTGGCGAAGCTGCTGCGCTCGCGCAGAACTGGCGTGATGCGATGGCCGCGTTGGTTCGCGATGGGAAGCGCCTCTGAATCTCGCACGCCAGCTCGTTCGCGCGCTGCATAGCGCGAGGGCACGACCCCTGCCTGACGCAGTAGCACGTGCGGCCGCATTGCATTTCACCGATGCACTTGGCGTCGGGCTCGCTGCTGCGGGCTCGCACGTAGGTGGAGCCTATCGCGATGCAGCGCGCGAGATGGTCCATGGTGGACCCTCAACCGTATTCGGTTCTGCGGTTGGCGCATCGGTAGCGGATGCCGCGCTCATCAACGGCGGGTTGATGCACAGCCTGGAGTTCGATGACACGCACACCGGCTCCATCATGCATGGCAGTTCCGTGGTGGCGGCTGCCGCACTGGCCGCGGCCGAAGCCAGCAATGCTTCGGGCGCCGCGCTGCTTGGCGCCTATGCGCGCGGCTGGGAAGCGCTCGCACGCTTGGGGCTCGCCGCACCAGGTCGATTTCATTCGCAAGGCTTCCAGGCGACATCCATCGCCGGAACGTTCGCGGCCGCGCTCGTCGCCGCAGAGCTAGCAGGCCTCACTGAAGACCAGACGGTCTCTGCACTTGGCATCGCGCTCAGTCAATCCTCTGGCGTGATGGAATTCCTAACAAATGGCTCATCGGTGAAATCGTTGCATTCCGGATGGGCTGCGCATGGTGGTGTGCTGGCGGCGTTGTTCGCACGCACCGGCATGACTGGTCCTGCAACGTCGCTCGAAGGGCGCTGGGGCTTGTTCAGGCAATTCACCGGCGACGATGGTGCGGCCGCTCGCATGCAGGGATTGCTTGGTGACCTCGGTTCCAAGTGGCACCTGCAAGATGCTGCGTTCAAGTTCTATCCTTGCTGTCATTATCTGCATCCGTTTATCGAGGCGGCCGGCATTCTTGCGGAACGCGGCGTACGCGCCATCGATGTGAAAGCCATCGTATGCGAGGTGCCGGCCGGCGCCGCGCCAGTCATTTGCGAGCCATGGGCGCGCGCGCTTGAACCGGCGAACGGGCATGCGGCGCGTTGGAGTCTGCCGATCACCGTCGCCGCCCGCCTCATCGAGGGCAAGGTGGATCTCGTCACCTTCGAGTCCTCCGCATCGGCAGAAGTGCGCGCCCTGGCAAAGCGCGTTCGGTGGATCCCTCTTGCCAATGCCCGTTTTCCCGAACGATTCGAGGCGGTGATCACCTGTGAATTAATCGCAGGCGGATCGCAATCGGTGCGCGTTGATGACGTCGATGGCAATCACACCCGACCGCCGTCGGCTGAAAGAGTAATGCAGAAATTTCGCGCGAACGCCGCACGCTCACTCGCTCCAGCAGCCGTGGACGCACTGGCCGTTGCATGCGAGAACCTTGCCACCGCGCCGGATAGTCGTTCGCTGAGCGGTGCGCTAAGGTCAGTGAAGCCCGCTTAAACGCGCCGTCATCTACGCGCTGTCACGTGGCGTCGTGACTCTGCTCGATGTTGCGTTTGATGTGCTCGCCCGCGGTGATGACAGGGTAGCGCGGTGTCTCGCTTGGGCCGCGGCAGGTCGGCACGCATTCGATGCGCTGATCGTAATTGGGATGCACGAACATGCCGATCGACAGGCGCCGGCTCTGCGCCATCGCAAGCGGTGGATTGACCACGCGATGCAAGGTCGACGTCCACCGGTCATTGGTCCAGCGGGCCATCATATCGCCCAAATTGACGATGAACTCGCCCGGTCCCGGCGTGATACCGGCCCAGGACCCATCGGGTAGACGGACCTCGAGACCACCCTTAGCATCGGTCGCGGCGAGGATCGTCATCGCGCCGTAATCGGTATGGGCGCCGGTGCGCAGTTGGCCCGGCAGGGGCGGCACGGTCAGCGCCGGATAGTGGTGGCAAGACATGATGCTGAAGTGGCGCGTGAGGGTGCCGTCGAAGAAATTGTCGGGCAGCATGAGCGCCGCGGCGAAGACGCGCAGCAGGTCGGCGGCGAGCCGCTCGAATTCGCGATACAGCGCCACCAGCGTCGCATCGAGCCCAGCCGGTTCGACCGGGATCAGATTCGGTGCATAACTCGTGGCGGCTTCCGGCATGTTCGCGTAGTAGGCACGATGATCGTCAACCGGGCCGAGAAACACTGTCTCCCGGAGATCCGGTGGTGCTTGCTGACCCAAGGTGGCGGCGAGGCCACGCGTTGCAAAGCCGTGGTAGCCGCGTTGTTTCGACGGTCCGGTCGGATGCCAGCGATTCTTCGTGTCCGCCGGCAGATCGAAAAACGCGAACAACTCGTGCATGGCGAGGGCCAGCAGCTTGGCAGGAAAACGATGGCCGGAAATTTTTAGAAAGCCGATGCGCTCGCAGTTCTGGGCCAATTCCCTGGCGATTGCATGCCGCGCTCGCGGGTCGCCGTCAAGAAATGGGCCGATGTCGATGGTCGGGACGTCGAGTTGAGGAGTCATGGGTGTATCGGCCTCGATTCAAGCGCAACGCGAAAGTTCAGGGTCGACCAGCCTCTCATAGGCAGGGTCGCTAGTGATGAGGCCACCGGAAATCAGTGCGGCCTTGAGGCGCACGAACGGCGCTGCGGGTAGGTCCGGCACGCGTGCCCAAAGGCCGCCCGTGCGGTAGCCGGCGATGATGCGCACCAATGCTTCGCGTGAGAGCTTCGGCAAGAATGGCGCGACCGCGTCAGCGACTTCGCTTGGCGTCGCGGCAAAGAGGGCGGCCTGCGCGCGTGCCATGCCGCGCACCAGCTGATGGCAGGCATCGCGTTTGACGCGGGTGATGCGCCGGGTCGCGTAGAAGGTGGTGTAGGCGATATCGCCACGATCGGAGAAACGATGCCAAATATGGCCGCGGCCTTCGCTGACCAGGCGATCGGCGTAGGGCTCAAAGACCTGCACCACATCGACCGTGCCACGCAGGAACGCCTGTATGTTCACCGCCATCGGCCGCACGCGACGTCCCGCCATCGCCACAGGATCGAGGCCGGCACGCTGCAGATCGTCCTGAAATATCATCCATGGCGTTGGCACATCGCCCGCCGGCGCAATCCGCAGGCCGACCAGATCATGGAACCGAAAGCGCGGATTGCGCTTGTGGCCAATCAGCAAAAACGGATCGCGCGCGACCACCTGGGCAAAGCAGATAAGCGGGCAATTCGGATCAGCGTCGTGGTGCATCATCACGCGCATCGGCCCACCCCAGGAGACATCCACGCTGCCATCCAGGAGCTTCGTCGCGGTCTGCGCAGTGCTGGGTGATACAACGTGCGTGATGTCCAGGCCCTCGCTGCGCCAGAAATCTCCGGCAAGAGCAAGATAGAACGGCACGTATGGAACGGCGCGCATGTTCTCGCAGAGCGTGAGCCGTCGCCCGCCGCGCGC
>CAMDRJ010000253.1 GCA_945906755.1 Klebsiella pneumoniae
TCGGATGATTTCGCGCGCTCACACCCAGGTGGCGCGCTCGGTCGAAAACTGCTGGTGCGCGTCGCAGACCTAATGCGTACCGGCAGTGCGGTGCCTTCGGTGCGTGATGATGCAACGTTTGCAGCGGCCGTACTGGAAATGTCGAACAAGGGCATGGGAATGACCGCTGTTCTTGACCATGCGGGCTCGGTAGTCGGCATCTTTACCGACGGCGATCTCAGACGCGCGCTCGAACGCGGCCTCGATCTCAAGACCACGCCGCTCAAGTCGCTGATGTCCAAAGGGCCGCGCACGATCGATCCGCATTCGTTGGCTGCGGATGCCGTGCGCATCATGGAGACCCAGCGCATCACGGCACTCCTCGTCACCGATGCAGTGCATCGCTTGGCCGGCGCCATCCACATGCACGACATGCTGCGCGCAAAGATCTATTGATGAATCCACCAATCCAACAGGAAGCAGGCAGTACCACGGAGCGGATGCGGCGCGTGCGCCTGATGTCATTCGACGTCGATGGCGTACTGACCGATGGCACGCTTTATTTTCTCGAGTCAGGCGAGGAGATGAAGGCCTTCAATGTCCTCGATGGACAGGGCATCAAAATGCTTCAGGACGCGGGCATTCGTACGGCAATTTTCACGGCGCGCCAGTCCCCCGCTGTCGAGCGGCGCGCCAAGAGTCTTGGCATCGAATTTCTGCACCAAGGGGTCGAGAACAAGCGCGGAGCCTTCGAAAAGCTCATTGCCTCGCTCGGCCTCGAGTACGCCGACTGCGGATATATCGGCGATGATGTGGTCGATTTGCCGCTCCTGCGTCGCGTCGTGTTTGCCGCGAGCGTGCCAAACGGCGCGCCGATCGTGCAATCCCATGTTCACTACGTCACCAAGGCAACCGGTGGGCGGGGCGCAGTCCGTGAAATATGCGAACGAATTTTGGACGCGCAGGGCAAGCTTGATGCGGCGCTCGCACGGTTCCTGCAATGAAACTTCGTTTCGCGCAGATTTTCCCGGTGATCCTGATGCTTGCGCTAGCGCTTGGGACCCTGTGGCTCGATCGCTTGGTACAGCTCCCTCCACTACCGAGTAAAGACAAGCTGCGGCACGATCCTGATTTTATTGTTGAGCGCTTCACCGTAACGCAAATGAGCGCGACCGGGCATCCGGGAACTTCGCTCACCGCGCCCAAGATGCTACATTACCCGGACGATGAGTCGACGGTCCTTGAGCATCCGCGGTTCCTACAGCGTCCACTCGATGGGCCTGCGGTGGAAATCGTTGGTACGCGCGGGATCGTGAGTAAAGGCGGTGACTTGGTAAGGGTCGAAGGTGAGGTACGCCTGACGCGCGCCGCGCATGGCGATCGGGCAGCGATGGTGCTCGAAACCTCGGCGATCGATCTCGAACCAAATTCGCGAATCGCGCGGTCCGACGAAGAAGTCATCATCACCGAAGGGGCGAACCGGTTGCGCGGTGTCGGCATGATGATGAACAATCAATCCCGAGAATTTGAGTTGAAGAGCCAAGTCCAAGGAACCATACAGGTGAAAAAGCGACCATGAATAGGCTGATCGCCCTTTGCATCGCCGTGGCAATTGCGTTGCTGTCGGTCGATACCCAAGCGGAAAGGGCTGATCGCGAGAAGCCGATCAACGTCGAATCCGATCGGATGACCGCCGATGACGCAAACAAGGTGCTCACGTTCGAAGGCCGCGTCGTCGTCACGCAGGGCACCATGATCTTGCGCGCCGATCGCGTGACGCTTCGCGAAGAAAAAGACGGCATCAAATCGGCCAGCGCGATCGGCAAGCCCGCAAAATTTCGCCAGAAGCGCGACAACGTCAATGAATGGATTGACGGTGAAGCGGAAAGAATTGAATTCGACGGGCGTGCGGAACGGGTGGAACTATTCGTTCGTGCCCGGATGTCGCGCGAGAAAGATGAAGTCCGCGGCAACTACATTTCCTATGATCAAAAAACCGATTTCTTCCGGGTCCAGCATGCAAAGGACGGCACGACGCCAACCGGCGAGAACGGTCGCATCCAGGCAGTGCTGCAGCCCCGACCGAAGGCGCCGGCCCCGGAATCGAGGGCGCCCGGCCTCGAACTGAAGTCCATCGAGGCGTTACCCAACACCCGATAGCCAGACGTCGGTCATCGCAGATTCGCGGAAGGTGCATGTGAGCCGACTCCAGGTTGCCAATCTAAAGAAGCGGTACAAGAAACGCACGGTCGTCAAAGACGTATCCCTGGAGGTCGCAAGCGGCGAAGTGGTTGGTTTGCTTGGCCCAAACGGCGCGGGCAAGACGACCTGCTTCTATATGATCGTCGGGTTGGTCGCGGCCGATGGGGGGAGAATCAACGTCGACGCCGCCGAGATCACCCATTTTCCGATCCATTTGCGCGCCCGATTAGGCCTTTCGTATCTGCCGCAGGAAGCGTCCATTTTCCGGAAGCTTACGGTCGAGGAAAATGTTCGCGCCGTTTTGGAACTATTGAAGCTCCCGGAAGACGAGCTGAACGCACGTCTGAATAACTTGCTGGCAGACTTGCATATCGGCCACTTGCGCAATGCGCAGGCGATGTCGCTATCGGGCGGTGAGCGGCGACGGGTAGAAATTGCCCGTGCACTGGCCACCGATCCCCGCTTTATTCTGCTCGATGAGCCGTTCGCGGGCGTCGATCCGATTGCGGTGCTCGAAATCCAGAAAATCATCGGTTTCTTGCGCGAACGGAGCATCGGTGTGCTCATAACGGACCACAATGTCCGGGAAACCTTGGGAATCTGTGATCGAGCCTATATCATCAATGAAGGTAGCGTCCTGGCGGCAGGCAAACCCGATGATATTGTCCACAATGAAAGCGTTCGGCGAGTTTATTTGGGCGAGAACTTTCGCCTCTAACGGCCGTGGCGCACGGCTTGTGCTCAGTTGAGCGCCATTCTTCGCCGTTAAGACTGGCATGAAACAATCCCTTCAGCTTCGCGTCTCCCAGCAGCTCGCGCTGACGCCCCAGCTGCAGCAATCGATCCGGTTGTTACAGCTGTCGACAGTGGAGCTGAATCAGGAGCTGGAACGCTTCATGGCGGAAAATCCGCTGCTCGAAGCGGGCGAAGTCGAACCGGGGGCTGATACTCGCAACGGGCCGTCTGGCGAGCACCAGGATGCGCCGGCGGTGAGCGATCTGAAAAGTTCGGAAGAGCCAAGCATCGTTGGCCATGACGGCGCGGATTCGCCGCTTGCGAACTCGCATGACTTCTTCGAAGGCGGATACTCAAGCAATCGCGACGATGATGACGATGATCGGGGCGACCGCGAAACCAATGAGGTCGGTCCAACGCTGCGGGACCACCTGCTCGCCCAAATAGGATCGCTCCATATTACCCAGCGTGATCACGCACTGATCGAGGTGCTGATCGATAGCCTGAATGATGACGGCTATCTTTCGGAATCGCTGGAAAGCGTCGCCGATTTCCTGCCCGCTGAGCTCGAGATTGATCCGGTCGAACTCAGCATCGCACTCAGACACCTACAAGGCTTAGATCCGACGGGAGTAGGTGCTCGCTCTGTGGCGGAGTGCCTGGCGCTACAGTTGAAGGCTCAGCCCGCAGGTTCGCGGGTGCGCGAGATCGCGATCAAGATCGTCGAGGAACATATTGATGCGCTTGCCGCACGTGACTTCAAGTCGCTGAAGCGCGCGCTTGAATGTGATGAGTCCCAACTTAGAGATGCGGTGGAGTTGGTGCAGGGCCTCAACCCGCGCCCCGGTTCGGCCTATTCGGCCTTTGATACCCGACACGTCATCCCGGACGTTATCGTTCGAAAAACACGCAACGTGTGGGTCGCCTCGCTAAATCCGGCTGCGATGCCGAGGCTTCGCATCAACAGCATGTATGCGCAAATCCTGCAAGGCCAGCGCAATGGCGGCGCCGGGCACCTGACGCAACAATTGCAGGAAGCTCGTTGGCTCATCAAAAACGTGCAGCAGCGATTCGAGACAATTCAGAAAGTTTCACAATCTATCGTCGATCGGCAACGCCATTTTTTCGATCACGGTGAGGTTGCGATGCGACCCCTGGTGCTGCGGGAAATCGCCGATCTGCTTGGACTCCATGAATCGACCGTATCGCGTGTGACCACACAGAAATACATGGCCACCCCACGCGGGGTCTTTGAATTGAAGTACTTCTTCGGCAGCCACGTTGCAACGGACACCGGCGGGGCGTATTCCGCGACGGCGATCCGTGCATTGTTGCGACAATTTATCGCGACCGAAGACGTTCGCCACCCACTTTCTGATAGTAAGATCGCTGACATGTTGGGTCAGCAGGGCATCGTTGTGGCGCGCCGCACGATCGCAAAATATCGCGAGTCCTTGCAGATCCCGCCGGTTAACCTGCGCAAATCGCTGTAGTCGCAGGCCCGCCCGCAAAGGCGGCCCGCGAAGCCCGCGCGTTGCGCGTTTTCGAGGAGGGCGGTATGAACGTCAAGATCACGGGGCACCATGTTGCAGTGACACCGGCATTGCGTAGCTATGTTGAAGCCAAGCTCGAACGGGTCGTTCGCCATTTCGACCACGTCATCGACGTGACCGTGATTCTGGGCGTCGAGAAACTAAAGCACCGCGCCGAAGTGACGCTCCATGTGCGCGGTAAAGACATCTTCGTAGAAACCACCCAGGACGACATGTATGCCGCCATCGATTCGTTGCTCGATAAACTCGATCGCGCGGTACTGAAACACAAGAGCCGAACACTCGCGCGCCCCCACGACGCGATCAAGCATCAGTCGCCGGTCGCCTGAATCCACCTGACGCGCGCTGCAAGGATTACCTTCGCGGCGCGCTATAATGGACTGCCTCATCCAGTTGCGGATTCACGCCCTACCGCGTTGCGGTCCGGCCCAGCCCATATAGATCCCATTCCGATCCCACGACACGCGCCATGCAACGGCATCTGCAGCGGTCGATTCGCGCTCACCTTTTCGAATGAACCTCGTCGCCAAGCTGCTGTCGCATACGAACGTCGTGCTTGATCTGCAAGTGAGCAGTAAGAAACGGCTCTTCGAGCATGTGGGCATGCTCTTTGAAAACCATCAGAGCATTGCCCGCAGCACGGTTTTTGAGAGCCTGTTTGCGCGCGAAAAACTCGGCTCAACCGGACTTGGTCAGGCGGTCGCCATCCCACATGGACGCATCAAGGGCATCAAAGAAGCGGTCGGCGCCTTCGTACGGCTGGCCGCCCCCGTTCCGTTTGACGCGCCCGACGGCAAGCCGGTGAGTCTGGTGTTCGTATTGCTTGTGCCGGAAAAAGCCACCGAACAACATCTACAAATCCTCTCGGTCCTTGCAGAAATGTTCAGCGATCGGGAATTTCGTGCACAGCTGTCCACCGATGCCGACGTGACGACTGTTCACCAGCGCTTCATCAACTGGCAACCCTATGTTCCAGACCAGCGTCGCGCAGCTGGTTGACGACAACCTCGCCCGCCTTGACCTCACCTGGGTCGCGGGCGACGGCGGAGGATTGATCACGCGCGATGCCCCGGAGGCCGCCGCGCTGATTGGTCACCTGAATCTGATCCACCCCAACCGGATTCAAGTCTTCGGGCAGCGCGAGATCGCCTATATGGGCCGGCTCCCTGCGCCTGAGTTGGAGTCATTCATCGCACAGATTTGCAGTGCGTCGCCCGCCGCGCTCATGTTTACTGACGGCATCGACCCAATGCCGCGGCTGGTCGAAGCGGCCGAGCGCGTCAATTGTTCGGTGGTTGCAACACCGAAGACCGCCTCCGAAATCATTGAAACACTCAACCGGTATTTTGGGCGGCGCCTGGCCGCGGGCGAAACCCGGCATGGCGTATTCATGGATGTTCTGGGCGTGGGCGTTCTGATTACCGGCGAATCGGGGGTCGGCAAGAGCGAGCTTGGCATTGAACTCATCAGTCGCGGCCATGGCTTGGTCGCCGATGATGTCGTGGAAATTTCGCGCATTGCACCGGGAACACTGGAAGGCCGGGCGCCCAAGATGCTGAAGAATTTTCTCGAAGTACGCGGCCTTGGCGTCCTCAATATTCGGACCATCTTCGGTGAAGCCGCGGTGCGGAATCGACTGGTGCTAAGGCTCGTCGTTCATTTGGAGCGACCGTCAGCCGCCGGAAATCAAGCCGAGCGGCTCCCTCTCCATGAACTATCCGAAACGGTTCTCGATGTGACGATTCCGAAGGTTGTCATCCCGGTTGCGGCCGGACGCAACCTTGCCGTGCTGCTCGAA
>CAMDRJ010000254.1 GCA_945906755.1 Klebsiella pneumoniae
GCTGCATGTTGTGGGTGACGATCAGAATCGTCACACGCGACTTGAGCTGGCCGATCAACTCTTCAATACTGCCGGTTGCAATCGGATCAAGCGCCGAGGTCGGCTCATCGAACAGCAACACTTCCGGATCGGTGGCAAGCGCCCGCGCGATGCAAAGCCGCTGCTGCTGCCCACCCGAGAGTGACGTGGCGACATCATCCAATCGATTCTTCACTTCTTCCCAAAGGGCAGCACTGCGGAGCGACTCTTCCACCTTGTCTTCCACGACGCTGCGTTTCTTGATGCCGCGCACGCGCAAGCCGTAGGCGACATTCTCGAAAATTGATTTGGGAAACGGATTGGGCTTCTGGAACACCATCGCAAGGCGCATGCGCACTTCGATCGGATCGACATCTTTTTGCAGCAAATCGATCGCGTCCGGAAAAAGTTCAATCCGGCCGTCATAGCGATTGCCGGGATACAGATCGTGCATGCGGTTAAAGCAGCGCAGCAGCGTCGACTTGCCGCATCCGGACGGCCCGATCAACGCGGTCACGCGCCGGTCATGCACCGGAAAATTGACGCGCTTTAGCGCCTGAAAACTACCGTAATGAAAATCGAGATCAATGGCACGGGCCTTGATCGGGATCGTATCGAGCGGGGGATTTTGGGTGGCCATACTCTACCAGGCGAATTTCTTACGGAGCCGATAACGCAGCACGATCGCAAGCGCGTTCATCGATAAGGTCATGATGACGAGGACGAGGCCGGCCGCCGCCGCATTGGCTTGAAAGGCCGGGTCTGGGCGTGAAGTCCAATTGAACATCTGAATCGGCATCACGGTAAATGACGACAGGAGCCATTCGAACGAGAGAAACGGTGCTTCGGTTGAAATCGGCGAGGGCGGCAGAAACGCAATGAAGGTGAGCGCACCGATCGTAATGATCGGCGCGGTTTCGCCGATGGCGCGCGACAGGCCGATGATGATGCCGGTGAGGATGCCAGGCATCGAGTAAGGAATGATATGGTGCTGCACGGTCTGCCAGCGCGTGGCGCCAAGCGCGTAGGCCGCCTCGCGGATCATGCCGGGAATCGCGCGAATCGCTTCACGCGTGGTGAGGATCACGATCGGCAAGATGAGTAGGCCAAGGGTAAGCCCCGCGGTCAAGATCGATTGCCCGAGCCCAAAGCCATAGACAAAGAGGCCAAGCGCGAGGAGCCCGTAGATGATCGAGGGCACGCCCGCGAGATTCGTGACATTGATCTCGATGATGTCGGTTATCCAATTCTTCGGTGCATATTCATCGAGATAGATGCCGGCCGCCACGCCCATCGGCACGGCAAACGCCGCCGTGACCATCATGACGGCAATCGACCCGACCCAAGCACTCAGAATGCCGGCCTGCCCCGCGCGCCGCGACGGAAAATTGGTGAAAAAATCGAGCGATAGACGGCCAACGCCATCGATCATCATGTAGACGAATAAGGTGACGAATGTGAGGATGCCGATCGCGAGCGCCAGGATGCCAAGCGTGAAGAACAAGGCATCGCTCCATTTGTGCTGCGCGACGATCGCGCGGATCTCGGTGCGGGTCATCGCTTCCATCAATACATCTCCCGATAGCGGCGCCGCAGCCAAAAACCAAGCACGTTGAACGCGAGCGTAAAGAGCATCAGCGTCAAGCCGGCCGCGAAGATCGTCTGATAGCCAATCGATCCATGTGGCAGATCGCCCAACGCCACCTGCACGATAAACGCGGTAATCGTTGCGGCCGGCTCCGCCGGATTCCAGGTGAGATTAGGTTGCATGCCGGCGGCCACCGCGAGAATCATGGTTTCACCGACCGCACGCGAGATGCCAAGAATATAAGCTGCGGCAATCCCGGAAAACGCGGCGGGCACCACTACCTTGACCGCCGTTTGCAAGCGCGAGGCGCCCATTGCGAACGAACCTTCCCGCAGCGCCATCGGCACTGCGCGCATGGCATCCTCGGCCACCGAACTCACATACGGGACGATCATGATGCCCATCACCAAGCCGGCCGACAGCAGATTGAAACCTGGGAGCGACGGAAACAGTTTTTGCAGTAGCGGCGTCACAAACAGCAGCGCAAAGTAGCCATACACGATGGTCGGCACGCCAGACAGCAATTCGAGCAGCGGCTTGGCGATCTCGCGCACCCGTGGCGCGGCAAACTCGGAGAGATAAATCGCGATGATCGTGCCGAGCGGAATGGCCACCAGCAAAGCCACCAGACTCGACACCGCGGTGCCTGAGAGCAACACCATGATGCCGAAATGCGCATCGTCAAAGAGCGGCGTCCATTGCGTGTCGGTGAGGAAATCCCAGATGGGCACATGCCGGAAAAACGCGATCGATTCGTAGACCAGGACACCAACGATCGCAAGGGTCGTTGCGACCGATACGAGAGCAGCGGTAAACAGCACCGCCTCGATGATCCGCTCGCGCACATGACGGCGGCGTTGCCTCGACTGCTGCTCAGCGGAAATCATGCGCGGCGCAAGCGGTGCTGCGCGACTGACCGGCGCGCCCGATTCAGCGTCTACAGGGAGCGTACTTGTTCCATCGACTGGGGTGCTGCTCACGCTAGATTCTCTCCACCGTCCGGTTGGGGGCCAGGGATTAACGGAACAAGGGGGCTTCGCCCCCTTGCCAACCCCTGCATACTTTTCACGCCAATAAGACGAGAGGATTTAACCGGCGTTTCCCTCGATGACGCTACTTAGCCTCCCGCCTCATCAATTCCTCAATTGTAATGCCGACTTCCGGAACGCCGCCGAACACCGAGCCAAGTCGCCCTTTCTTGAGACGCTCGGCGTTCAGCACGTAGGCCGAGGCGGGTAGCGGCACATACTTGACTTCCTTGGCGAGCTTCGCGCCGTTCTTCAAATAGTACTCAACAAACTCGCGCACCTCGGGGCGTTTATAGCCCTGTTCATGCACATAGATGAAAATCGGTCGCGACAGTGGTTGATAGGAGCCGTCCAGCACGCTCTTCTCGGAAGGCTCGACGGCCGGACCGCCTTCTTTGGCGACGATTGGCACGGCCTTCAGCTTGTCTTTGTTCTCGGCGTAATACGCATAACCGAAATAACCGAGCGCGGCGATGTCGCGCTGCACGCCTTGCACGAGCACGTTGTCGTCTTCCGATGCGGTGTAATCGCCGCGGCTCGATTTCGCCTTGCCGACGATCGCCTCGGTAAAGTAATCAAAGGTTCCGGAATCGGCGCCCGCGCCAAACAATTTGATCGGCTGCTTAGGGAACGCGGCATTCACTTGATCCCAGGTGCTTACCTTGCCCTGCGCGGAGGGTTCCCACATGCGCTTCAAATCGGCGACCGTGAGGCTCTTGATGAAATTATTTTTAGGGTTGATGACGACTGTCAGCGCATCGAACGCAATCGGCAGTTCGTAATAGTTGATGCCTGCTTTTTGGCAATCGGCGATTTCCGATTTCAGAATCGGCCGCGATGCGTTCGCAATATCGATCTCACCGCGACAGAATTTCTTGATGCCACCGCCGGTGCCGGAGATACCGACCGTCACTTTCATCGTCCCTTTTTTCGACTTCTGGAACTCCTCGGCCACCGCTTCGGTGACCGGATAGACGGTGCTCGAACCGTCAATCTTCACCGTCTGGGCGATTGCCACGCCGGACATCATCGCCGCAGCCATTGCTGCCTGAGCGGAAACGCGTATTGCTTGATTCATGCTGTCACCCTTATGATTCGTGGACTCCGGTTAGGATAGACGCGTTAAGTTACAGTTTGATGACGAAACCGCATCGAGGACGACAATGAACCCAAAAATCGAACATTTGGTCGCCGTGGCCGCCCCGCTTTGGGCGGGCGAAGCCGAAGTGGTCCGCACCTATTGGACCTCCCCCAAGCGCACGGTGCAAACCGACATGCTGTGGCTTGCCAGGCAGTGCTTCAAGGAGTTCTGGGGGTCGGGGGTGAGCAAATATGATCGCGGCGGGGTGTTCCTCGGTGTGATGAAAAAGCTCATCGAAACCGCACCTGCCATCGACACCACGCTTGATCGGAGCGAAGTGCTCGATACCCTGGAAGGGCTCAAGGCGGAGTTCTCGCACTACTGTGCGTTTGCCGATGTCTACGACGAAATCCGTCCGGTGGGCGCGCCCAAACTGAATCCCCATGTGCTGGAGGCCTGGGCCGAAGAAGATGCCCTGACCGCCCTTCGGTATAAGCACCAGGACGAACACGGCGCGGTCGGCATGCGGGCCTGCAAGTTCACCGAGGGCGGCTATTGCACGCTCTTCTCGGAGGGCATGGCGCTCGCCGGCAAAGGGGGACTCGAAGAGAAGATCGCCGCCGCCTGCGCGATGGTCTATGAAGACGAATTCGGGCACATGCTGGCCGGCATGACCGGCATTACTACGGATGCCGGCTTGAAAGATGCCGACTGGAAGCTGATCGAAACGCTGGTCGTCGCGCAGTTGCAGAAACGCATTTACATGCGCAATGGCCAGTTCGGCTATCCGCTTGAAGAAGCGCGGATTCAGGCGATTTTCCGGGGCGACATCAAGCCGATCGCCTTCGATTACGCGAAAGCGAAACTCGCGGCCTGAAGCACGATGTCCACACACACAACCGTAGGGTGGAACAGCAACGCGCATTCCACCAGGGCTTTGGCGACGCAATTATCGATGCGGTGGAAGGCACTGCGTTTTTCCAGCCTACGGTTGGTCGGCCTAGGTGTAGTCGCCGCCACGCTTGCCTGTAACGCAGTCGCGCAGACCTTCCCCAACAAACCGATCCGCATCATCATTCCCTATGCGCCCGGCGGCTCGCCCGACACGCTCGGGCGAACCCTCGCGCAAGCATCGTCCGACGCCCTTGGCCAGCAAATCGTCGTCGAAAATCGTCCGGGTGGCGGCGGCACAATCGCCGCCGAAGCGGTCATGCGCTCGGCAGCGGATGGATATACCTTGCTGATTGCCGATTCATCGGTCTATGCGGTGAATCCGAGCCTCAATCCGAAGCTCACCTATGAAATGCTGCGGGATTTCGCGCCGGTGACGCTAGCCGTGTCATCGCCGATGTTTCTCGCGGTCAATGCGTCCCTTGGGGTCGAAGACGTCAAGGCGTTCGTAAGCCTTGCATCAGCGAAGCCAGGTCAGCCGTTTGGCTCTTCGGGCAATGGCACGGTCCATCATCTCGCGCTCGAATTAATGAAGGCGAATGCGAAGATCGACCTCACCCATGTGCCGTACAAAGGGGCCGGACAATCCGTACCGGCGGTCGTCGCGGGCGATGTGGGCGGCATCTTCGCGGCCGTCAATACGCTGCTGCCGCATGCCAAATCCGGTCGAATCCGCATCCTCGCGATCGCCGCAGCCGAACGCAGCCAATTGATGCCGCAGGTTCCAACCCTCGCCGAAGCGGGCATACCGGGCTGTGATCTATTCATTTCGATTGGCGTGTTTGCACCCGCGAAAACGCCACGCGACGTGGTGGAGCGCCTCAGCACCGAATTCAATAAATCGCTTGCTCTACCCGAAGTGCGACAGCGGCTCTTCAATGCGGGCATCGATCCGATCGGCACGACGCCAGAGCGCTATACCGAGGCGATCCGAACGGAACTCGTGCACTACGGCAATCTGGTGCGCAGCGTGGTGGCGAAAATGAACTGACGGCAGGCTTCGCCCACCGTTAGTTCATTGAGCAATAGCATTTGATTCAGGAATGCGCGCGCAGGCGCGCGCATTCCTACGCAGTCATCAGTTTCTTAACCCGCGCAGCAACGAACGGAAACCGCCTCACCCGCTGTCCGGTCGCGTTGTAGATCGCATTGGCCACCGCCGCCGGTACAGCGACCAGCGAGGGCTCGCCCGCACCGCCTGAGGCCATATCCTTGCGATCGATGAGAACGACATCAATCGCTTCGGGCGCATCCTTGATATCGGCGATCGGATAGTTGACCCAGTCGGTGCTGGTGACCTTCGTCCGATCGAACTGCACTTCCTCGAACAAGGTGCGCGACAAGCCCTGCATGATGTTCGCCTCGACCACCAGCTTCAAGGACAACGGATTGATGATGAGTCCGCAATCATGGGCCACGGTCATGCGCTTGGCCCAGATGCGGCCGGTCTGCTTGTTGATCTCGATATCGGCGATCACCGCTGCGTATGCGCCGTAACCGGACATCATCGACACGCCACGCCCACGCAGAATATTCCCCGACGCTTTGCGCGGCTTG
>CAMDRJ010000255.1 GCA_945906755.1 Klebsiella pneumoniae
GGTCAGGTGGTGTCACGCTGCCCGAAGCCGATCGGCTTGATGCGTTCCTGCGGACCGCGCGATCGGAAGAAACGGTGTTGATCGATCAGGGTGCCCCGAATTTATCCGGTCAGGTTATTCGTGCTTCGTATGCAAAACCATTCATCGCGCACGCCTCGATCGGCCCGTCTTGCGCGATCGCTCAATGGGATGGCGTGGGTGAGCGTGCAAGGCTCACGGTTCATTCGCATACCCAGGGCATTTTCAATCTACGCGCCGATCTCTCCAAATCGCTTCGCATGCCTGAAGATCGCATCGTGGTGAATCATGTGGAGGGCGCCGGCTGCTACGGACATAACGCGGCCGATGATGTCGCGCTTGATGCCGCGTTGCTCGCGCGTGCGGCCAATGGTCGTCCGGTGCAGGTGGTGTGGACACGCGAACAAGAGCTTGGCTGGGCGCCCTTTGGTTCGGCGATGGCAATCGATCTACAGGCTACGCTCGATGCGAATGGCCGCGTGGTCGATTGGCGTCATGAGCTATTCAGCAACGGCCATAGCTCACGCCCGGGCCGTGACCCGCGCCCGACGCTTCTCTCGGCTGCTTACTTGGAAAAACCGTTTGAACTGCCAATAGCGATCGACATGCCGCTACCTAATGGTGGTTCAGAGCGCAATGCGGTGCCCGATTACGATTTCCCGCGGCAACATATTTCCAAGCATCGTCTGCTTGAGATGTCGATTCGCTCGTCCGCATTACGTTCATTGGGCGGCTTCGGCAATGTGTTCGCCATCGAATCATTCATGGATGAACTGGCTGCAGCAGCAGGCATCGAACCGGTCGCGTTTCGGTTGCAGCATTTGTCGGACCCGCGCGGGCGCGCCGTCATCGAAGCGGCTGCCAAGCGCGCCGACTGGTACGGCTATTGGCCGGTAGAAGGGTGTGGGCACGGCATTGCCTTTTCGCGCTATAAGAATACGAGTGCCTACGCGGCGGTCATTGCCGAGGTGAGCCTTGAGCGCGAGGTTCGCGTCACCCGGCTTGTTTGCGCGGTGGATGTCGGCATGGTGATCAATCCGGATGGCGTCATCAATCAGGTTGAGGGCGGTGCAGTGCAGGGAACGAGCTGGGCGCTCAAGGAAGCGGTGAAGTTTGATCGCGAGCGAATCACCTCCACCAGCTGGGAGGACTATCCGATCCTCAAGTTCAGCGAGATACCCAGCGTGGCAGTCGAGCTGATCAATCGCATCGATGCACCGACCACGGGTGCTGGCGAAGCGGTCCAGGCACCGGTCGGTGCGGCGATTGCCAATGCGGTGGCCGCAGCACTCGGCGTGCGAATTCGCACCTTGCCATTGACGGCGGAACGAATCCAGGCAGCGCTTCGGTAGTAACGATGAACCACCAAGGCACCGCGGCATCCATTGACGCTGATGCGAACCGCGCGCCGACCCGTTTCGCACGCGAGGTCAAGGCCGATCAGCTACGGCTCTTCTGCCAACAGGCGATTCGCATCCCGATTGGCGTGGCGTTTCTTGCTAGCTACATCATTCACTTATTCTGGGATCTCGTTCGGCAAGATGTGTTGATCGGCTGGATCGTCGTGTTATGTGGCGCGCTCCTCTACCGCACCTGGCTTAGCGCGCGGCTTTTGAAGCGTAGCTTGACGAGCGAGGAAGTCGATCGATGGACGCGCTTCATGATTGGCTTTGCGCTCGTGAATGGCGCCTTGGGTGGTTCGGCCGGAATTCTGTTTTTCCCCTCGGCGCCCTTGCCGGAGCAGGCGCTCCTCACGATGGTCGTCGCCGCATGGTGCGCGGCCGCCATCGCAACCTCGGGCATGATGCCCAGATCGTTCTACGCATTTGCCGTGCCGTTGATGTTGCCGATTACCATCGCGTGGGGGGCTCATCCGGATCATTGGTTCAATGCGGTGCTGCTGGTGGCCTTTCTCGCCTACCTCGTCTTATATGTGCGCGACAGCGGTCGGATGACAGCGGAGGCCTTGCATACGCGCTATGAGAACCTGGTGTTGGTCGAAGAATTGCGATCGCGTCAAGAAGAAACCGAAAGCGCCCGCGACCGCGCCGAGACGGCAAGCCGCGCCAAGACGCAATTCTTGGCGGCCGCAAGCCATGATCTTCGCCAACCGCTTACCGCGCTGGCGCTCTTCAATCGATTGTTGACCGACAAGGCCAAGGATCCTGAGATTCGGCGTCTTGCCATGCATATCGATGCGTCGGTGAGCGCACTGGAAAGTCTGATGGGGGCACTGCTTGATATCTCGAAACTCGATGCGGGCACGATCCAGCCGCAGCGAGTGGTCGTCTCATTGGCGGAGATTTTTCATCGGCTGGCGGCATTGTATGGCCCGATTGCCGCGGAAAAGCATCTGCAATTCGCGGCGGATGCACACGAGACATGGGTCGATTCAGACCCGGTCATGCTGGAACGCATCGTGCGTAATCTCATCGAAAACGCCTTGCGCTACACGCCTGCGGGCAAGATCGAATTGCGTGCGACGCGCGCCGGCAACCAGGTCAAGCTCGCGGTGATCGATACCGGCATCGGCATTCCAATTGATGAGCAATCGCGGATTTTTGAGGAGTTTTATCAGATCCGCTCGAACCATCGCGATACCGGGCAAGGGTTGGGACTCGGGCTTGCGATCGTGCGCCGTATGGCCGATCTGTTGGACTGCGTGGTGACGGTCGACTCGGTGATGGGGCAAGGATCAACGTTTACGGTGATGATTCCCGCGGCCGAGCGACCTGCACGTGGCGAACCGATAGCGCGCCAACTGCCGGAATCCGCCATGATCGATCTGACCGGGCTCAAGATTCTCGTCGTCGATGATGAAGAGGCGATCGTCGCCGCAATGAAGGCGTTGTTGGAAAACTGGGGTTGCGAGGTACAGGAGGGCGGATCGATGGCGAGTGCGGTCGCGGCATTGGATGCGATGGGCGAGCGACCGGACCTGCTGATTGTCGATTTCCGTCTGCGCAACGGCGAGACCGGCATTGCGATCGCGCGCATGTGTGCAGAGCGCTATGGTCGCGTGCCGACGATTCTCATCACCGGCGATACCGCGCCGGATCGATTACGCGAAGCGATGGAAAGCGGATTGGCGCTGATGCACAAACCCGTTAACGCGGATGCTCTGCGGGAAAAGATCGAATCCTTGTTGGAGTTGCGCTAAGCGCGAATAGTGGGTTCGAAAAGGGGGATTCTGTTTTCTCATGCGAAAATCAGGCCTACCCGGTCGAACCGGTTTTTGGGGAGGGACGAAGCATGAAAGTCAAAGCAGCCGTGGCTTATGCAGCGGGTCAGCCGCTCGTGATCGAAGAGGTCGATCTGGCCGGCCCGAAAGCAGGGGAAGTACTCGTCGAAATCAAGGCGACCGGGATCTGCCATACCGATGAATTCACGCGGTCAGGCGCCGATCCGGAAGGATTGTTTCCGGCGATCTTCGGTCATGAAGGCGCCGGCGTTGTCGTCGATGTGGGCGCAGGCGTCACGAGTCTGCGCAAAGGCGATCATGTCATTCCGCTGTACACGCCGGAATGCCGGCAATGCAAATCCTGCTTGTCGCGCAAGACCAATCTTTGTACGGCGATTCGCGGCACGCAAGGCAAGGGCATGATGCCAGATGGCACCAGCCGCTTCTCGATCGGCGGCAAACCGATCCATCACTACATGGGTTGTTCAACCTTTGCCAATTACACGGTGCTGCCGGAAATCGCGTTAGCAAAAATTCGCGACGATGCGCCGTTCGATAAGGTCTGCTACATCGGCTGTGGCGTCACGACCGGGATCGGTGCGGTCATCAACACCGCGAAAGTCGAGGCGGGCGCCAACGTTGTCGTATTCGGGCTCGGCGGCATCGGGCTCAACGTGGTGCAAGGCGCGCGCATGGTCGGTGCCAATATGATTGTCGGTGTCGATGTCAATCCGGCGCGCGAAGGTCTGGCACGGCAATTCGGCATGACCCACTTCGTCAACCCAAAGCAGGTGAAGGGGGATCTGGTCGCCCATCTGGTCGAGTTGACCGGCGGCGGCGCCGACTATAGTTTCGAATGCATCGGCAATGTCGATGTCATGCGCCAGGCGCTCGAATGCTGCCATCGCGGCTGGGGTGTTTCAGTGATCATCGGCGTGGCGGGTGCGGGTCAGGAAATCAAGACACGTCCGTTTCAGCTGGTCACCGGACGAACCTGGAAAGGCACCGCATTTGGCGGTGCGCGCGGACGTTCGGATGTGCCGAAGATCGTCGACTGGTATATGGACAAAAAAATCAACATCGACGATCTCATCACCCATACCATGCCGCTTGCCGACATCAACAAGGCGTTCGATCTGATGCATGCCGGGACGTCGATTCGCAGCGTGGTGGTGTTTTAGCTTTCATACCCAGACCTACCAAGGAGAACAACAATGGCAACCAAAGCGCGGAGCAAACAATTCAAAGCCGGTCTGGCGTTGAGGAAGAAAGTGGTCGGCCCGGACTATGTAGCGAAGTCGCTCAAAAGTACCGATGAATTTTGGATGCCGTTCCAGGAACTCATCACCGAGCATGGTTGGGGCGCGGTGTGGACGCGGCCCGGCCTCACGCCCAAGATGCGCAGCATGTTCACGCTCGCGTTCTGTATCGCGCTCAATCGCCCCAATGAGGTGAAGATCCATCTGCGCGGTGCGATTCGCAATGGTGTGACGCCACTGGAAGTGCGTGAGTTGATCATCCACGCGTTCCTCTATTGCGGCGGCCCGGCCTCGCTCGATGCGTTCCATGTCGTGAAGAGTGCATTACCGGAAATCCTCGCCCAGGAAAACAAGACGATGGAAGGCAAGAGCGCGGGGCGCGTGCGCAAAGCCAAGACGTAGCGAACGCGCCGAGGTTCGCCGTCTTGATCGCGCTGACGGCCCGGCGCGAGCTAGCTTGCCTGCCTGAGGGCAAGCACCGCCTGATTGCGCAGGGTCTTTAGCAGGCCGAGCTCATGCGTTCCGAAGCGAAGGAGGGCCGGATCATCGACATCGGCATAGATCATGCCAAACCGTTTGGTCGCAATGGTAATCGGCAAGAGGAGCATGCCGCGTGCGCGCATCCGCTTCCGGTACCACTCGGGAATGTAGGTGCGGATTTTCTCGGCATCGACGTCTTCGATCGACAGGTCATTGCCGAGTCCGGCGGCGGCGTGAAACACGGTGCGGGTGCCATCGAGTGAGATCGAATATCCCTCTTTGACAAACGAGTCTGCATCGCGTCCGAATCCAAAACGGCAGCGCATCGACTGTCGTGATGCGTCGACGATGAACAACAGTACGCGCTGGAACGCGATCGCCCGATAGAACGTATCGAGAATAACCGGTAAGACCTCGTTGATCTTGAAATCACTCGCGAGGGTATTGGTGATGTCTTGGATGCCGGCGACCAGTTTGGCATTGCGCACGGTTTGTTCAGGCGACGCCGGTTGCGTCGCTCCGCCGTTTGAAGCGATTGCTGACGGATCAAGTGGCGCGGCATGTGGCGCGGCATGTGGCCCCGATGTTTTTGTCGGTTCGCCGGTGGCGGAAGCGACAGGCGTCTTGGGCGTCGGCGCCTCCTGGAGCGATTTGGCCGAGAAAATCAATGCACTCTTGGATTTGGCGATGCCAAGCGCATCGGCGTCGCGTGCCAGGGTCGTCATGGTCTCCCGAATCGTTTCGGTGAGTGCTTGATGGTTCGGCCCTACGGCCGAGTATCGATGCGCGATCGCACCGAAACGCGCTGTCCTAGCTTTTTCGTCCGTTAGACGGGCGGCTTCCGCCAGATCGTTCGACACTTCGGCGAGCAAGCGCGTTCGTTGGTTGATCGAAGAGGGGAGGGAGGTTGGGCGGTCTGTGGCCGGCTGCATCGATTCGATGATGGTATCGGGGAAATTCCATGCTTTGGCGATCGCGGTCCCGACTTCTTCGAAACCGAGGCCGAGCACTTCTTGGGCGGCGCGCGCTTCGTCGTAAGCGAGGTTCTCCAACAATCTCTCGATCGCCAGCGCTTCCTCGCGTAAGAAGAAATGAACGAGCAGCCGCCCCAGCCGCCGGAACATCGCACAGACGAAGGCTTCTTCGGCGTCCCGTATGCCAAATTTGTCGGCGAGGCTGCGGGCAGCAAGGCCGCTGAAATAGCAGGACACGACTTCTTCCTGCATGGTTGCGGCTTGCGTTCGATCGTGCAGTTGATCCACCAGCGTGAGCGACAAGGCG
>CAMDRJ010000256.1 GCA_945906755.1 Klebsiella pneumoniae
CGATCGATAGTTTCGCCGGGTGGACTCCCGGATTCGTCAAACTTCTGCTGCCTCCCCGGCAGAGCCGGGGGAACTCCCTACTTATTAGGGAAAAGAACGACAGCGCGTAGACGATGCCAGGAGCCACCGGCTGGCGACGCCATGTGAGATAGAGGGCAACCATCGAGAAAATCACGACAATCTGCAGACACAGCACGCCATCGACTTCGCGCCAGTAGGACGTGAAGTACATGATCGGGACGCATACAAACCAGCACTTGATCAGCGTTGAAAACTCATGCAGACGGCTGCGCGCCTGATAGAGCAGTACCAAGGAAAGAACGAGTGGCAAGACCACCGCAATCCACGGCGCGGCGCTGCCGCCCGGTGCAAAGAACGAACCGGGGACCAGACCGAAGTCAGATGGTGGAACCGCGGTCTTCAGCCACTCCGCGATTTCTGATAGGCGCTCTTTCATGGTGACGGAGCATAACGCCGCCAGTCACGCGAATGCAGCCATCGGTACCGCTGACACGCATGTTAACAACTCGCTCGGCCGCCACTGCCTTGACGATCACGTGATCGTGACGCGCGCGAATTTTCGTTTACCCACTTGCAATACGATTGTGTGATTGGGTTGCACGATGAGGCCCTTATCGTCGACCCGCTCGCCGTCGATGCGCACGCCCCCTTGCTCGATCATTCGCAGGGCCTCCGAGGTACTCGCGCATAGGCCGCTTGCTTTAAGGACTTGGAGAATGCCAAACGGCTTCCCGGCGTTTGGCACATTGATCGCAGCAATGTCATCCGGTATCGCACCTTGGCGAAACCGGCGCACGAACGCTTCCTCGGCGGCGTCGGCCGCCCGCACGTCATGGAAACGCGCCACGATCTCTTTTGCGAACGTCACTTTGATGTCACGCGGGTTCGCGCCCTGCTCGACGGCGCGCTTCCAGCCCGCAACCGTCTCGATCGAGGCAAACGATAGGAGCTCGATGTATCGCCACATGAGCTCGTCAGAGATCGACATGAGCTTGCCGAAGATCGATTCCGCCGGTTCGCTGATGCCGACGTAATTGCCAAGCGACTTGGACATCTTATTGACGCCGTCCAGCCCCTCCAAGAGCGGCACCGTGAGGATGCTTTGTGGTGCCTGGCCGAAGTCCTTCTGCAACTCGCGGCCGACCAACAAATTGAATTTCTGGTCGGTGCCGCCCAATTCCACATCGCTTTTCATGGCGACCGAGTCATAGCCCTGCATCAGCGGATACAGAAACTCGTGGATCGCGATCGGCAGATTGCCCTTGAAGCGTTTGCTGAAATCGTCGCGCTCAAGCATGCGCGCGACCGTGTAGCGGGAGGCCAGCCGAATCATGCCCTGGGCGCCGAGCTGGTCCGACCAGGTCGAGTTGAAAAGAATTTCGGTCTTTTCCGGATCAAGGATCTTGAAGACCTGCTCCCGATAGGTTGCCGCATTGGCGAGGATCTGCTCGCGTGAGAGCGGTGGGCGCGTGGCGTTGCGACCGGTCGGATCGCCAATCATCCCCGTGAAATCGCCAATCAGAAATTGGATATGGTGGCCAAGGTCTTGAAAATGCCGCAACTTATTGATCACAACGGTGTGACCGAGATGCAGGTCAGGTGCAGTCGGATCCATCCCGAGCTTGATATTGAGCTTGCGGCCAGTTGCGAGCTTCTCGATAAGCTCTGCTTCGACAAGCAGCTCATCACAACCGCGTTTGATGATGGCCAGCGCTTCGGTCAATGAGGACATGAATGAGTGATGCAGAACGAGGGATTCCGGTTTGACAGCCCGCTATATTTTTGTGACACTCCCCGCCGAGCTAGATCAAAACATGCCCAAAAACAGAAAGTTATCGCTCTCGATTCTAGCCGATACGCTCCGACCGACGAGGGAGATGTTGATGCGCCACCGACTCATTCCGGCCGTGGTTGCCGTCTCATTCTTTGCCGTGGTCACCGCGTTCGGTACTGTCGAAGAGCACACCCCAAATCTCGCAACGGAATCCGTTGTGTCGCCGGTGAACGTGCGCGTCTCGTCGATGAGCGCGCCGCAGCGTGCGAAGTTTCGCTATGAACAGCGCTTCGGCCGTGGCGACACGATTGCCGCGGTCCTGTCGCGATTGCAGGTTCGGACTAACGACATCGCCGCCGTCCTTGCCGATCCCGCCGCCGTCGCAACGCTGAACGCGCTGCGTCCAGGCATCGTGCTCGAAGCCGAAGTCGACGACGCAGGTAAATTGGTATCGCTTCGCTTTATCACCAGCGGCAACCGCATGTCCGGTCTTGACCGTCTTGAAACCGGGTTTGGCATCGTCGATGAAGCGATTCGTCTGAATACGCAAGTCCATGCGCGGGCCGGCGTGGTGCGCAACTCGTTCTTCGCCTCGGCCGATGCAGTGGGCATTCCCGAAAGCATTGCGACGCGGTTGGCGGAAGTCCTCAGCGCCGAAATTGATTTTCACCGCGATTTCACCAATGGCGATCGGTTCACGGTCGTATTCGAAACCCTGCACTACGAAGGCCGGCTGCTTCGCACCGGGCGGCTCCTGGCCGCCGAGGTCGTGCGTGGCGGCAAAGCCCATCGCGCGGTGTGGTTTGAACAGGGCAACACCCAAGGCTATTTCACACCCGACGGAAAGAGCTTGCGCAACGCCTTCCTGCGCTCGCCACTAGAATTCACGCGCATCACATCGGGCTTTGAGGAGCGTTATTTACCGGGCACGAAGCGCTGGCAATCGCACAAGGGCATCGACTATGCGGCGCCAACCGGAACGCCGGTTCGTGCCACTGGCGCAGGCACCGTTGAATTAATCGGCGCGCAAGCCGGATACGGTAATGTCGTCATCCTCAGCCACAACGGCGGGGTCACCACGCTCTATGCGCATTTGAATGAGTTTGCCGGCGAGCTGAAGAAAGACGCACGCGTTAATCAGGCCGACGTGATCGGCTATGTGGGCAGCACCGGTTGGGCGACCGGGCCGCACCTGCACTATGAGTATCAGGTACGCGGCCAACACGTCGATCCGCTCTCGAAGGCGCAGCCAAGTTCAACGCCAGTACCGGCGGCACTCGCCGCACAGTTCCAATCCAAAACGGCCACCTATGTTGCTCGCCTTGATCTCCTCAGGGCAAGCGTGGTCGCCTCGGCGGAATAGCACGATTCAGCGCTTTGGGCGGGTATCCCCGCCGCCGCTTCGCAGGGGCTGCCATTTCGCTTTTGACACCGCTCGCGTGATGGGTCCGAAATGAATCAACGTGAGCTCTATGTCGGTCTCATGTCTGGCACCAGCCTTGATGGTGTAGATGCCGCCCTGGTCGATTTCGGCGCCACACCGCCTCGCCTCGTCGGATCGCGGTTCGTTCCCTACCCGGCAAACATTCGCACGGAAGCCCTGGCACTCAATACCCCAGGTGAAAATGAGTTGGATCGTGCGGCGCGTTTGGCGGTCAGTCTGGTCGACCTCTATGCCACGGCCGTGAACACACTACTCTTGGCTCGTGCGGTTCCGCCAAGCGATGTGGTCGCGATCGGCTGCCACGGTCAGACCGTCAGACATCGTCCGGAACTCGGGTACACGATCCAGCTCGCTGATCCGTCTCGATTGGCGGAACGTACGCGAATCCGCACCGTGGCCGATTTCCGCAGTCGCGATATCGCTGCCGGTGGTCAAGGCGCGCCGCTCGTGCCGGCGTTTCATCGCGCGTGGTTTGGTTCTCAGGTGATTCATCGCGGCATCCTCAACATCGGCGGCATCGCGAACATCACCAATCTGCTGGTGACCGGTCCGACCACCGGGTTCGACACCGGTCCCGGCAATTTGCTTCTCGATTATTGGGCAAGCGAACATCTGGGGACGCCGATTGATAAAGGTGGTTGCTTCGCCGCCAGTGGCACCGTCGTACCGGCGCTGCTGTCCGCAATGCTCGCTGATCCGTATTTCAAAGTCGCCCCACCGAAGAGCACCGGGCGCGATTATTTCAATCCGGCGTGGCTGCGGTCCTTTGCAATCGATGCGTTGCGACCGGCGGACGTGCAGTCGACGCTTTGCGCGCTTACCGCCCAGTCGGTGGCCGACGCCCTGCAACGCGATTGCAAAGGCGTGCAGGAAGTGTTCGTGTGCGGAGGTGGCGCACACAATGCCGATCTTATGGAACGGCTGGCTAAGGCCGTGCCGAACATTACGATCGCGACGACCGCTGCGCTGGGCTTGGACCCAGACTGGGTCGAGGCGGTTGCGTTTGCGTGGCTGGCACGATGCGCGGTGCGCGGTGAGCCATCCAGCCTGCCGGAGGTCACCGGTGCGCGCGGCGCGCGCGTATTGGGCGGGATCTTTCCCGCCTAGCGAAGCACCGCAGGTTGTTCGACGGCTATGCTGAAAACGAAGAACCGCAGCCGCAGGTGCTCGTGGCGTTTGGATTCTTGATGACGAACTGGGCGCCTTCAACGCCTTCGGTGTAGTCGATCTCGGCGCCCACCAAGTACTGATAGCTCATCGAGTCGACCAGCAAGGTCACGCCGTTTTTCTCAAGGATGGTGTCTTCTTCGCCGACTTCTTCATCGAACGTGAAGCCGTATTGAAATCCAGAACAGCCACCGCCCGTCACAAAAACGCGGAGTTTGAGTTCGTCGTTGCCCTCTTCGTCGATCAACTGACGAACCTTGAGCGCCGCCGAATCCGAAAACACGAACGGTGCGGGCATCTCGGTTACTGCATTCATACTGCCTCCGAATTGAATTGGATCAACTGCAACAAGATGCGGACGAATCGTGCCGAATCAATGGCTCATGCTTACGACTGACCTACCCAGTAGGGTTCACCGGACATTATCGGTTCGCACGCCTCCAGGGTCAACAGCCTGATCAATCCGGGTTCGCAATGGCCTTCGCTTCTTGAGGGGAATACGAACCCGCGCGCGGCAAACTCGATTAACCGGCGCTCGCGCGCGGGGCGACCGTCAACTCAACCTTCTCAACCTTCTCAACCTTCTTGATGTCGGCCTCGGAGCGGTGCATCAGACGGCCATCAACCACGGCCCCCAGATGCATCTCGAGCGAGGTGTAGTAGACATCCCCCGTCACGCGGCAGCGCGGCTGCAACTCAAGGGATTCCAGCGCATGAATCGGGCCTTTGACGATGCCATTGACGACCAGATGGGCCACGCGGATTTCGCCTTCGACGGTCGCCTGCTCGCTGATGACGAGCGTTGCATCGGTCTCGGAACTGCCGGCGATATCGCCATGCACAATGCCATCCACCCGCAACCCGCCCGAGAAGGTCACATTGCCATCGACACGGGTGCCGGCGCCAATCAAGCTGTCGATGCGAGTCTGCGGCGTTGATTTTTTCTTTCCGAACATGGCCTTCTTCTCCGATTATCGAAGTTCGTAATGGATGAGCATCCACGGAGCTGCCCGCTGATTAGGCGGTCGCGGCCCTCACGATCAGGCGAGCCGGCCTAGTCGGCCGCTCCTTTTGACAAAGTAAAACTCTGGCTGGCATTCGGTTGGGTCGCACCGGTTTCCAGGACGCGCACCTGCACCTCCCGCAACTTGGCAGTGGGATCCACCCGAAATACCCCCTCTACGCGCTGCATGCGTCGAAACCGCAATTTGTAGCTGGGATCCGGCGCCGTACGCACATCGGGCAAGGTAATGACCACATCGCTGCGATCATTGTTCTGCACGTTCAACACCAACTGCAGCGTGCCGGTGAAATCCGGGCTGCGGCGGCCCGTCCCGGCAAAGAGCAGCATGCGGTACTTGTATTCGCCCGCCGCGCCGCTTGGTTCGACGCGCAAGCTATGGATCGTCAAACGATCGTCCTTGCCGCCTGGCACCAGCGTCTCGAAAAACGTGAGTTCCTCTTTGAGTTTGGCGTTTTCCGCCTCGACCACTTTCAGCTGATTGGCCAATTGCCCTTGTGCAGATTTTTCGATTTGGATGCGGCTATCGCTGGTTACCGTCGCGGTCCGCAATCGGTCGAGCTCGCTCTGCAAGTCGGCGACGCGCTCTTTCAACTGCGCTTGCTGGCGGACCGCCTCTTGGGCGGCGTCAATCCCGGTGCGCTTGCCGATCATGTAGGTCGCGTATCCGCTACCGACCAGCAACAGCAC
>CAMDRJ010000257.1 GCA_945906755.1 Klebsiella pneumoniae
TTGCGTGAAAAATATTTCCACAACCGCGCGTTTGACAGCCTCGATGCTCTTGAAAACCATCTCGTCGATGCCTTGCTCAGCCTCGAAAACAATCCCGCACTGGTCAAGTCAATCTGCAATTGGGATTGGATTATTAATGCTGTTTCTAAGGCGAATTATAATTAGTCGTGGGCGAGCGTGATCGATGAGCACCGCACGGCGCCATCCTCAATCCTCACCCACGAATCCCGACGCCTTCACGATTGGCCCCCAGATCGTGAATTCAGCCATCACCTGGCGACCAAATTCCTCCGGTGATTGAGGCGGCACCGGCTGGACCAGCAGCTTTGCGAACGCGTCAGTCAACTCGATCGATTGCAACGCGTCGCACAACGCCGCATTGAGCTTCGCGACGAGCACCGCAGGCGTCTTTGCGGGCACAAACACCGCGATCCAATCGTCGACCTTGATGTCGGCGAATCCGGATTCCTTGAACGTCGGCACATCGGGCAACATGGACGAGCGTTCCGCGCCGCTGGTCGCCAGCGCGCGCAGCTTGCCGGCACGCAGGTGCGCAACGACCGTCGATGGCGTGACGAACGCCATCGGAATCTGTGCGCCCAACAGCGCTTGCGCCACCGGGCCACCGCCTTTGAACGGAATGTGGGTCATCTCGACTTCACCTGCCTTCGCCAGCATGACGCCGGTGAAATGCAAGGTTGAACCAGGCGCCGAGGTGCCGTAGGACGCCTGATTTGGATTCGCCTTGGCCCAGCGGACGAGTTCGCGCGGGGTCTTCACGTCGGCCGGCAGCGCCGGCCCGCCGACCAGCACCACCGGATAGCTGCCAAGGTTCATCACCGGTGCGAGATCGCGCAGCGGATCGTAAGTTAGCTTTCGGTACAGATGCGGGTAGATCGTGATCATCGGACTCGGTGTGACGAGCATGGTGCTGCCGTCGGGCTCGGCATTCTTCACCGCTTCGGCGCTGATCCGGCCACCAGCGCCGGGCCGGTTGTCGACGATCACGTTTGGCGCATAGGTGCCGCGCAGCCGATCGGCAAGATGACGCGCGACCGCATCCGAAACGCCGCCGGGAGGAAATCCGACGATGAGCCGAGCGGTTTTGCTTATCGACGTCTGCGCCGACGCGGCGTGCGTCCATGCCGTCCCGATACTGATCGATACCGCGATCGCACATCCAAAGATCATAGGGTTACAGCTTTTCACGGATCCTCTCCTCATAACGCATGCCCTCCAGGTGGGGGTGCACTCGGTGACCTTTTCGTTGACCCTAGCCGATTTTACGCGGCACGGTTGGCGCCTACGGCCGCACCGCCGGCGTCTCAATCATCATCCCGCGCGCACGCCACATCAAGTACAGCTCCAGATTGACGAACTCAGGCGAACCCGCTGCATAGGGTTCGGCACGGATGCCGGTCAAGCAATTGCGCAGGCGACGTGCGAGGGAACCCACCCCTTGCCACTCAAGCCGGTAGAGGGGGTAGCCGGTCGGATGGGCCTGCGGAATCGGATTGCCGGCGAGCTTTCTGCCCCAATGGTCGTTATGACATTGGCTGCAGGCGAGATTGAGTTGGCCATGGCGGCGGAAGAACATTTCGCGGCCCGCCTCGAGAAACGGACGTGTTCGCTCGTCGATGGTGATCGCGATCGGTAATCCACGTGATTGCCGTCCGATGTAGGCGGTGAGCGCAAGCAACTCTTTGCTCTCAAAGGGGAGGGCGTTAGCCTTCTGTTGCTCGGTCCGACATACATTGATGCGTTGCTCAAGATTAATCGGTCGGCCGCGAGTGGTGTCGAATGCCGGATAGCGCGCTGCCACACCTTTCATCGTGGTGCGGGCGTCGCCATGGCAGGTAGCGCAGGCGCTCTCAGCAGCACCCGCCTTGCGATGCCATAAGGCTTCACCGTCCAGCAACCATAGCGTGGCCGGATTGGTGGCATCGTCGTCTTGCATCGCGCGCGTGTCGCGGCTCATGAGCTCGTAGCTTGAGCGGCGCTCGTCAGGCGGAATTTCAACCGCGCTACTGGGTTGGATAACGGCGAGAACGAGGACCGTCGCTACCGCAAGCGCGATGCGCACGCCGCGATTCACTCGACGCGGATCGACACGGTCTCGGTCACCGTATAACCGTTATCGCCTGTCCATTGGCAGGCGATCGTGCCGCTTTCGGTCGCCACCGTATGGAAGGCGATCAAGGGGTTGGCGGCAAGTGCAGGATGCAGCTCCACGCGATACACCTCCACGCCGTTGTAGCGGCATACAAACTGCCGAATGATGTCGCGCGGAATCACTTCGCCCAGCTGTGTGCGGCGAAAGCCGGTTTCCATCGCGTGTGAGACCAGGGTTTTAATTTCGATGATCTGGCCGCGCTTGGCTTCCCGGGGAGCGGTAACGATCGCGCGGTTCATTAGATCAAGCCCTCTTCGATGCAAGCCGATAGCGTGACCACCACATCAGCCGTGTCGGACCAGAACGTGCCATCCGATAACTGCGCAATCGCCGTGACGGTCTGCGTGTCGGCGAAGCGAATGCGCGTGGCGATGCTGGCGCGCCCGGCGCGCGGTCCGAGATGCACGCTGATCACTTCGGGAAGCGGATTCTTTTCGGTGAAAACGTGGATCGCCTTCACATGATCGGTAGCGGTCATTGGGCTGTCGACTGTCACCGTGAGCGGCACCGCATTGCCGTTGTCGACCAACGGCGGCATATCGAGTTTGACTTTGCCGCGGCGCACCGTGGCATTGCCGACTACTTTACGCAGTGCCTCTGTTAAAGCGGCCGCGCGCAGCGCTCGTACATTGGGATCGATCTGTGCCATGACTGCGGGCGCCAAGGCGCCCGATGCGAGCCCAGTGGCAACAATCAGAAAGGTGCGGCGCGTGGTTCGGTGTTCAGTCATTTCAGCGTGGTGAGATAGGCAACGACATCTTCAATCTGTTCTGCGCTCAGCACCGTCTTGCCTTGCTGCGCGGGTACCACGCGGGTAAGGCCATCGGTGCGGAAATAGGCGGGCATGATGCTGGCTGGATTGATCTTGCCTGAATCGACGATGCGCAGGCGCAGCTGGGCTTCCGACCACCGCGCGCCGACACCAGCCAAGTCTGGCGCGAGATTGCCTTGAAACCGTTCCTCGGGGAAGGGCCCACTGTGACACAACAGGCAAAGCCCGACTTGCCGATTGGCAACGATCGCCCGACCTCGCGCTGGATCGCCTTTGGCGCCAGTGAGCGAGGCGGGCATCGATTCATTTGCGATCGCATTGCCAATTGGTAACGAAAAGGCAATCAACGACAAAGCGATCGCGTAGGCACTACACCAATTCAATGCCGTGGTTCTTGAGCGGCACCGAACGGATGCGCTTACCGGTGGCCCGATAGAACGCATTCATCACTGCCGGTGCGGCGACGCAGATGGTCGGCTCGCCGATGCCACCCCAGACCGTGCCACCGGTGGGCAGAATGATCGTTTCCACTTTCGGCATTTGCGCGATGCGCATCGAGTTGTATTGGTGGAAATTGGTCTGCTCGATACGGCCGTCCTTCACGGTGCATTCCTGAAAGAATAGCGCCGACAGACCATAGACGAACGAACCCGCAACCTGACGTTCGATCTGCGCGGGGTTCACCGCATAGCCCGGGTCGGTCGCAGCGACGACGCGATGAATCTTCACCTTGTTGCCGCCTTGCACCGAGATCTCGCAAGCCGCGGCGACAAAACTGTCGAAGGATTTCATTTGCGCGATGCCGCGAAACACGCCGGCCGGTGCGGGTTTCGACCAGCCAATCCGATCGGCCACCGCGTTCAACACAGCGAGATTGCGGGGATGCTTGGTCATGAGCTTGCGCCGGAACTCCACCGGGTCTTGGCCAGCCGCATCAGCGAGTTCGTCCATGAAGCACTCGATAAACACCGCATTCTGATTGATGTTGACGCCACGCCAGAACCCAGGTGGCACATGCGTGTTGCGCATCGCGTGATCGATCATGAGGTTCGGTACGGTGTAGCCGAACGAATGCTCGCCCGTGTCGAAGACGCCCTGGAACACGAGTGGGTCGCGGCCCTTCTGCGCTTGCACCACTTCCGGTCGGACTGACGCAAGAATCGATTGCCCCGACAACCGCATATGCAGCCCGGAGAGATTGCCGCTCGCATCGATGCCACCTACCAGCTTGCATTGCATGACCGGGTGATAGCGGCCATGCGCCATGTCTTCCTCGCGCGACCAAATCAACTTCACTGGCGTACCGGGCATCTGTTTGGCGATGAGGACTGCCTGCGTGACGTAATCGTCTGCATAGCCGCCGCGCCGGCCAAAGCCACCGCGCCGGCCAAAGCCACCGCCCAGCATGGTGTTGTGCACATCGATTTTGTCAGCGGGCAAACCGGATGCCGCTTGCACGGCGGCAAACGCGGCTTCGCCGTTTTGCGTCGGCCCCCACAGCTCGCAGCGGTCCGCGGTAAAGCGGGCGGTCGCGTTCATCGGTTCCATACAGGCATGGTTCTGGAACGGATAGGCGTAGACCGCCTCGATTTTTTTCGCCGCACCGGCGAGCGCCGTTTTTGCGTCGCCCGCTTGATTGCCAACGAAGGCTTGCTCGGCATCCAAGCCGGCCTTCAGCATCTCGGCGATATCGGCACTCGATACTTTGGCATGCGGACCTTCATCCCAGTTGATCGAGAGCTGTTCGAGCGCGGTCTTGGCTTGCCACCAGGTGTCCGCAACGACGGCCACTGCGGAGTCACCGACCTGCACGACCTTCTTGACGCCGCGCATGCTGCTGACGCTGGTCGGATCAAAGCTCTTCACCTTGCCACCGAACACCGGGCAATCCTTGATCGCCGCATTCAGCATGCCGGGCATCTTGAAGTCCGAGCCGTACATCATGGTGCCGTCGACCTTCTTGACGGTATCCAAGCGCTTCAGCGGTTTGCCGGCGATTTTCCAGGTCTTCGGATCCTTGAGCGGCACGTCTTTCGGTTGCTCAAGCCGCGCAGCAGCGGGCGCCAGTTTCCCGTAGGTGAGCTTTCGCCCGGTGGGCCGATGCGTGATCACGCTGTTGGCCGGGACGCATTCAGTGACCGGAACTTTCCACTCGTTGGCGGCGGCTTGCACCAGCATCATGCGCGCGGCGGCACCGCCTTTGCGGACGTACTCGTGCGACATGCGGATGCCGCGGCTGCCGCCGGTGGAGAAATCGCCCCATGCGCGCTTGCGTGCGACGCTTTGGCCGGGCGTTGGATACTCAATGACGACTTTGTTCCAGTCGCATTCGAGTTCTTCGGCGACCAGCTGAGCAAGCCCGGTGATCGTGCCCTGGCCCATTTCGGCGCGCACGACGCGGATGGCAGTGGTGTTGTCCGGGCGCACCACGACCCACACGGTGATCTCCGGTGAGCCATCGGATGCGCGCACGAGCGCGGCACCGAACGGAATTTGCAGGCCAAGCGCAAGACCGCCGCCGACCGCAGCACTGCTGATGAGAAAGGTGCGTCGATCGATATTTTGGATGGTCATGTCGATCCCCTTAGGCGGCCTTGGCGGCGGCGTGGATCGCCTCGCGCACTTGCTGAAAGGTGCCACAGCGGCAGATATTGGTGATATTCGCGTTGATGTCGGCATCGGTGGGTTTCGGTTTCGAGCGCAGTAGTGCCGTCACCGCCATGATCATGCCGGACTGGCAATAACCGCATTGCGGCACGTCGTGATCGATCCAGGCCTTCTGCACTTTGTTGAGAACCTTGCCGTTGGCGAGGCCTTCGATCGTGGTGACTTTGGCGTCACCCACCGCGCTCACCGGCAGCGAGCAGGAGCGCATCGGCAGACCATTGACATGCACGGTACATGCGCCGCATTGCGCAAGACCGCAGCCATATTTGGTGCCGGTGAGACCGACTTGTTCGCGGATGACCCAGAGTAGGGGCGTGGTCGGATCGACATCGACCTCGTGGGACTTATTCTAATTTGCATTAGAAATTGACATAATTAAACCTTCGAGACCACCCGTAAGAGGCTGTCATGGCGCGTACCGCTGGAGGGGTGAAGGATCTTGCGTGGGCGCGTGAGCAGGTATCGAAGGCGCGTAGTGCCGATGATCTGCGGGAAGCGC
>CAMDRJ010000258.1 GCA_945906755.1 Klebsiella pneumoniae
ACTGTTCCATAAACTCTGTCAGCGAAAGCCCGGGTTGAAACTGGATACGATTCATCGGCATGGGGTACCTCCTCGTCGGGAAGGCCCCCATCTTCAACTACCCGCTAGCTCGCCACGTGAGCCGGCGGAGTTTCATTGCTAATCAGGAATACTTAAGAGAGAAGGATAGCCATGCAAGCGACGATGAAAGCGCTGGTGCTCCGGCAACACGGGTCCTTGGATGCACTCGAAGTCATCACTGATCGGCCGCTGCCACGCGCGAGCGCCGGGCATGTCGTCATTCGGGTGCGTGCATCGTCATTCAACTATCACGATGTCTTCACGATGAAGGGGATGCCCGGCATCAAGGTGCCGCTCCCCGTCGTTATTGGGCTGGACATGGCCGGTGAAGTCCACGAAATCGGTGACGGTGTCAATGGATGGAAAATTGGTGATCGCGTATTGGTGAATCCGCTCAACAAGACCAAAGGCTTGATGGGCGAGATGCTGGATGGCGGCATGGCGGAATACTGTCTGGTGGGCGCCGATCAACTGCTCCGCATGCCCGATCGGGTTTCGTTCGAACAAGCCGCCGCCTTGCCGGTTGCCTATGGCACCGCCCATCGCATGTTCTTCACCCACAACACGATTGCCAAAGGTGAGCGAGTCATCGTGCTGGGCGCCTCAGGCGGTGTCGGCACCGGCTGCGTGCTGCTCGCCAAGATGGCAGGTTGCGAGGTAATCGCCTGCGCTTCGAGCGAAGATAAGCTCAAACGGTTGAAGGAAATCGGCGCTGATCACGTCATCAACTACAAAGACGTGGATTGGTCGAAATGGGCGGTCGAGAAATACGGCAAGCCGCAGCGGCGTACCTTTGAGGGCGGTGTGGATGTGGTGGTGAATTTCACCGGCGGTGATACCTGGGTGCCCTCCCTCAGGTGCTTGAAACGAGGCGGCAAACTCCTGGTGTGCGGTGCCACCGCCGGCTTCGATCCGAAGGAAGATCTGCGCTATATCTGGAGTTTCGAGCTGAAGGTGATCGGCTCCAATAGCTTCTATGACGAGAATCTGATCGCGTTGATGGACATGATCGCGGCGGGCCAACTAAAACCGCTGATCGATACGGTGTTGCCGCTCGCCGATGCCAAGGAAGGCGTTCGCTTGATTCAGGATCGCGAAGTCATCGGCAAGGTGATCGTCACACCATGACGGCGCGACCCATTAACGGGAGGAGACAAGCATGAGTAACGAAGCGCTGCCCTCGATCGAGCAAGTGCAGGCGATGATCAGTCGAGCGCCTTTTCATCAATGGCTTGGCTTGGAAGTGCTGCGATTCAGTGCCGATGAAATCGAAGTCAAGGCGAAGTGGCGCGAGGAATGGATCGTCAATCCGGAGCGGCGCTATACCCATGGCGGAATTCTAGCGGCCCTCGTTGATCTGGTCGCCGACTGGGCGCTGACATCGCGATGCGGGCGTGCGGTGCCAACGATCGATATGCGGGTCGACTATCATCGTGCGGCGATGCCGGGCGATCTAATCACGAAGGGCAAGGTCGTCAAATTCGGCAGCCAGTTCAGCGTCTGTGAGGCACAGGTATTCGACGGTGAAAACCAGTTGGTCGCCAGTGGTCGCGGTACCTATTTCAGCGGCGGCATGGCACCGCGGAGTCCGGCATGAGTGTCAAAAAACTGTTTGATCTCACCGGCAAGGTGGCGATCATCACTGGCGGGTCGCGCGGGCTCGGGCTGCAGATCGCCGAAGCGCTCGGTGAAATGGGCGCAAAGCTCGTCATCACCGCACGCAAACAAGGCGAGCTCGAGCAGGCGCGCACGCATCTTGGCGCGATGGGTTTCGAGGTGTTGACGCATGCGGCAGACCTTGGCAAGACCGACGGCGCATGCTCGATTGCCGATGCAGCGCTTGCCAAGTATGGGCGCGTCGACGTATTGATTAACAACGCGGGAACCACCTGGGGCGCACCGGCCGAGGACACGCCACTTGATGCGTGGATGAAAGTGGTGAACCTCAATCTCACCGGCACCTTTCTGTTGACGCAGGAAATCGGTCGCCGTTCGATGATCCCGAATCGATCCGGACATATCGTGAATATCGCATCGGTTGCCGGCTTGCTTGGCAATCCAACCGGCATGCAGACGATCGCTTACAACACCACCAAGGGCGGGCTGGTGAACTTTACGCGGGCGTTGGCGGCGGAATGGGGCACCTACGGCATCACGGTCAACGCGATCGCCCCGGGATTTTTTCCGTCGAAGATGGCGGCGGCCACCCTCGCGCAGATCGGCGATGCCGTCATCGCGCAAACCCCGCTTGGTCGCCTGGGCGGTGATGAAGATCTGAAAGGCTTGGCGGTACTGCTTGCCTCTGATGCGTCCCGACACATTACCGGTCAGATCATCGCCGTCGATGGTGGCGCAAGTGCGATTTAGAGCACCTACGTGCCTAGCGCTTTCTCGCGGTTGAGCAAAAGCGTCGCCACCAACGCGAGCACCATGCAGACGATCGAGCCGACAATCGGCAGCCAATAGTTGCCGGACAGATCGTACGAAACACCGGCCAGCCACGGGCCGATCCCAACGCCAATGCCAGGTCCGGTATAGATCACGCCGAGAATGCCGGCGAGATTGCGTGCGCCGAAATAGTCCATGGTGATAGCAGGTGCGAGCGCAACCATTCCACCGTAGCCTGTGCCAAAGACGATCGCGAAGATCGCCAAGGGCAGCACCGTACTTGACATGAGCCAAAGCGCCAAGCCGCCGCCCATCATGAGATAGGTCACCCCAAGCAGCATCGTGCGCGGCATTCGATCACCAATGCCTGCCAGACCAAAGCGGCCGATCATGCTGCCAAGTCCGATGAGGCCGGTGAGCAATGCGCCGGTTTCAACTGTCAATCCATGATCGCTTGCATAGGGCGCCAGATGGACCATTGGCACGAACAGCCCGATTCCACACAGCAGTAAGCCCATATAGAGATACCAAAATGCGGGCTTACGCGCGGCTTCGCGCAACATGAGCCCGGACGGCAGTTGCCGCGGTGCGCCGATCGCCCGCGATTCGCCATCGGGGAACAGGCCACGCTTGGCCGGCGCATTGTCGATCAGCAGCGCAGCGCCCCCGCCCACCAACAACGCAAAGATCGCAAATACTTCATAGGCATGGCGCCAGCCGATTTGCCCAATCAGCCAGGCGCCGACGACCGGTCCAAGCAAGGTCCCCGCGCCGATGCCGGCGACGGTGAGGCCGGTCGCAAGGCCGCGTTTCTTTACGAACCAAGGCTGCACTGCGCTCACGCTTGGCACATAGACAAAGCCAACGCCCAGTCCGATGCCGACGCTGTAGGCGACATAGAGCAGTTCGATCGAGGTGGCTTTGCTGGTAGCAATCAGGCCAAGCACGAGCAGGACCATCCCAATGACACAGACCTTTCGCGGCCCGACGCGATCGGTCAGCACGCCGGCGAACGCACCGATCAGAAAATAGAGAAAGCCAAAAATCGAAAAGACCAGCGCTACATCACCGCGTGAAGCATTGAATTCGCCTTGGAAAGCGGTAAAGAACGCGGCGAACGAATAGCCGATCCCGAAGACGACGAACAGCGCGACGTGCGTCGCGGCGACAACCGTCCAACCGTGAAAATAGGGCACGCTTAATCGATGCGGCGTTTGGCGAACGCGCCACCCAGGATTTCTTCGCCATTCTTATAGCCGATCCGCTCGGCGATATCGCGCGGCAGCTCCGACAACCAACGGCGGGCTGTGGATGCATGTTCCGGAATGAAATGCCAGCGTTCCGCGATATAGGTGTCGCTCCCAACCATGAATCGGTTAGGGAATTCGAGGAATGCCTCCCGCCATTCGGGTGCGAGCTTGCCGCCTGGCGCATGATCGGTGCGAAAGGCGAGATCAGCCCATAGGTTTTTGTGCTTGCGCAGCATCGCGCGCACGCTGGCCGGATCGGTAAAACCGGAATGCGCCCACAGGATTCGTGCATTCGGATCCTGCTTGAACAGGCGCTCGATCGCATCGACGTCGGAATGTGCATGCAACATCAGGCCATATTTCTTTGCAAGTTCCACGATGCGACGCGGCACCGGCAGATCCGCATCGGCGCCGAATAGGTGAAATTCGCCGATCGCCACATACTGATATTTGGCGAGACGCTCCTCGACATAACGAATGATGTCGGGTTCGCGCACCCAGGTGCCGACATCACTGCAAGTCCGGTAGGGGCGCAGTTCCGGGATGATGAGATCGGGCGCGGCATTGAGCAGACGCTGCGTGCCCTCATCATCGGAACTGGACACCAAGGCGCGGCGCACGCCTGCTTTACGCAGCAACGCAATCGCGTCTTTAGTCGGCAAGGTCTCGCGCGCATCGTGGCTATAGTGCACATGCGCATCGAAAATGGGTAATTCCTGCGCGGTGACTCCTGCAGCAAACAACAAGGCCGCGGCGCATGCGGCGACAGACGATGTCATCGAAATCCTCCTTGCGTTGATGCAGCGATTTTAGGTGTGGCGCGCACGTGCCTTGATGAGCGCATGAAAGGCATCGATCATCGGCGTTGCAATGCCGGCTTTTCTGGCCAGCTCGGCCACCGATCCAATAATCGCATCGATCTCCATTGGCCGCCCGCGCTCGAGGTCCTGATGCATGGAGATCTTGGAATTGCCGATCGTTTTCGCAATCGCGATGCGCCCCTCGATCGACAACCGGACCGGTTCACCATAGGCCTCCGATACCGCCATGGATTCGCGCATCAGAATACGAATCGCGTCCAGGAGTCCCTCGTCCTGATTGATCTCGTTCATGCGCGACAGGGTCAATGCCGCGAGCGGGTTGTACGAGAGATTTCCGATCAGCTTCATCCAGATTTCGTTGCGGATATGGGGCGTCAGCTTCGGCTCCAGCCCGCCTTTCGCCAGCGCGGCGCCAAGTGCCGCCAGACGGGGCGTCATTTGCCCATCCAATTCGCCAAGAATGAATAAGCGGCTACTGGTATGTTGCACGATGCCTGGTGCAATGACTTCGCCGGCGCCGTGAATAACGCAGCCGATGATGTGCTTGGCATCGAGTGCATGCGCCATGCTGCCATCGCGATCGAGGCAATCGACCCGCTGACCTTCGCGCGCACCGCCGATGCGCGCGAAGTACCACCAAGGCAAGCCGTTGATCGCGGGAATGACGGCCGTTTCGTCGCGCACGATCGGCGCAATACGCGGCAGCATCTCGCCAATCGCATAGGCCTTCAGCGTGATGAAGATGGCGTCCTGCGGACGCAACTGCGCGGGATCATCCACCGCCGGCAGACGATAGTTTCGTTCCGGCTGACCCTGCCACCGCACCGTGAGCCCGTTGGCACGCAACGCGTCAAGTTGCGCGCCGCGCGCCACAAGGGACACGTCTTCGCCTGCATCGGCGAGGCAGCCGGCCAGCAATCCGCCAATCGCACCCGCACCAACAATCGCAATCTTCATTCAAACACCGCCTGGAGCCCTGCCGTCGTGATGGATGCGAGGCGGCATCAGACCGTCCCTAGTGTGCCGGCAGCGGACGGGCGGCGCGGATGCGGGCTTTTTCTTCGGTCCAGGCCGACAACTCGGCATGCGCACTGCGGCGCTTTTCTTCCCCATACGAGGGCGGCCCCACCTCGCAGGTCAATTCGAGCCGCACGCCGTTCGGATCGAAAAAATAAATTGAATGGACGAAGTGATGATCGACTTCGCCCAGCACATCGATGCCCGCTTGTTGCAGGCGCGCCTTGGCGCGGCTTAGCTCATCGAGCGACTCGACCCGGAACGCAATATGGGTGACCCACTTCGGCGTATTGGGCGATGGGATGGCGGCTTGGTCGTCCCCCAGATCGAAGAATGCGATGCAGGAGCCGTCCTGAAATTCAAAGAACAGATGAACATAGGGATGATTCTCGCCGGTGCTCGGCACGCTATCGGCCTTGATGACATGCACGAGGGGCAATCCGAGAATGTCTTCATAGAAATGGCGTGTTTCCTCGGCATCACGGCAACGATAGGCAGTGTGGTGAAGCCCGTGGACCGGAACGGGAGCGCCTCTGAGAAT
>CAMDRJ010000259.1 GCA_945906755.1 Klebsiella pneumoniae
GCTGCTAAGTTAGTTACCATAGGAAGTTGATTCGCATCACCCATCGCAGTTTTAGTCTAAATGTTGTGCAAAAGTCATGCACCTAAATAAGTGCCAATAAAAAACCATAATAATCAACTACTTGTATTGTGCGCGTGGCAATACAAGCAATGCCACGGCAAGCTCACCTAGAAGCCCAAAGGTACATTCCCGCTTGCTCCCATTCCAGGCCAGATCGGATGGTTGTTGAAACGGCCTCTTAGAAGACCATAGCCCCGGAAAGACTCGCGCCATGGCGGTTAACCTCGCTCCTCCTAATCCAGCTAAGTTGTTACCAGTCCGTGGTGTTGCGTTAGGCGTCGCGCAGGCTGGCATCCGTAAGCAAGGTCGTACCGACCTGATGCTGATGCGTTTTGCGGTTGGGTCGCGCGTCGCGGGTGTGTTCACACAGAATAGCTTCGCCGCTGCCCCAGTCCAGGTCTGTCGCCGACATCTGGCGGTGACCGAGTCGATTCGCGGTCTCATCGTCAACGCGGGAAATGCCAATTGCGGTACCGGCGATGCGGGGCTCGCCGCTGCGAATCGAACCTGCGCACTTGTTGCGGCACATTTGCAATGCACGCCAAGCGCGGTCTTGCCGTTCTCGACCGGGGTGATCCTCGAGAACTTGCCAGTCGAGCGGATCGAGGCGGCCCTGCCTGCTTGCTTTGCCTCCTTGCAGGAGGGCGGTTGGGGTGCGGCCGCCGAAGCGATCATGACCACCGATACGGTTGCGAAAGCGGTCTCTCGAAGTACCGAGATCGGCGGCGGAAGTACCGAGATCGGCGGCGAGCAGATTGTCGTGACGGGTATTGCCAAGGGCGTCGGCATGCTTCAGCCGAATATGGCGACCATGCTTGCATTCATTGCGACGGATGCGTCGATCGCCGCGGCGCCGCTAAAGGCGCTGGTCAAAGAGGTGGCTGACGAATCCTTCAATCGCGTCACGGTTGATGGTGATACCTCGACGAACGATTCATTTGTATTGATCGCGACCGGACAATCGCGTGCCGCGGAGATAGCCTCGGTGAACGCCGCCGCCTACCAACAGCTCAAGGCGACCATTACAGAGGTCGCTATTGTGCTCGCGCAATCGATTGCGCGGGATGGCGAAGGCGCCACGAAATTTATTACGGTCGAGGTTGAGGGCGCCGCCACCGCGGACGAAGCCGCACGCGTTGCAAAAGCGATTGCGCACTCGCCGCTGGTGAAGACGGCTTTCTTCGCATCCGACCCGAATCTTGGGCGCCTCATCATGGCCATCGGTAATGCGGGCATCGACCGTCTCGATACCTCGCGCATCAATATCCACATCGGCTCGGTCAAAGTTCTCGACTGCGGCGGGCGGGCGGCGACTTACACCGAGGCGCAGGGGGCGGCGGCGATGAAACCCGCAGAGATTACAGTACGTGTGGACCTTGGGCGCGGCAACGTCAGCACGCGAGTTTGGACATGCGATTTTTCCTATGACTACGTCAAGATCAACGCCGAATACCGCACCTGATCGCCAGACGCTGTCGCTTTTTCCCAGGTAGATAGTTTCATGCCGGTTGATTATTCCAAGCTGCTTGCACGCGTCGAAAGTATTCTTGAGCGGGTCGAGTCGGTGCTGCCACCCGCTGCTCCCGTCGTTGATTGGAACGCATCGATCGCCTACCGATGGCGGCATCGGAACGGGCGTGGTTTTCTGCAACCGGTCGCCAACGTTCATCGCATCGCACTTGCCGATCTGCGTGACATCGATCGGCAAAAGCAAATCATCGAACAAAACACCAAGCAGTTTGTGGAAAGCCGCCCAGCCAATAGCGTATTGCTGACCGGTGCTCGCGGTACCGGAAAATCTTCGCTGATCAAGGCGCTTTTGAATCGGTATGCCCGGCATGGATTGCGACTGATCGAAGTCGATCGACGCGATCTGGTCGATCTCCCGGAGATTGTTGATCTGGTCGGTGAGCGCCAAGAACGCTACATCGTCTTTTGCGATGACCTATCGTTCGAGGCGAATGATCCCGGTTACAAGGCGCTGAAGGTCGTGCTCGATGGGTCGATCTCCGCAACCTCCGATAATGTACTTGTCTATGCGACCTCAAATCGCCGCCATTTGATGCCCGAGTACATGCAGGAGAATCTCGAGTTCAAACATGTCGGCGATGAGCTTCATCCTGGCGAAACCGCGGAAGAGAAAATTTCCCTCTCCGAGCGATTCGGACTATGGGTGTCGTTCTATCCGTTCGACCAGGACGAGTATCTCGATATCGTCGCCCATTGGCTGCAGCATTTCGGCTGCGATGCAAAGACGGTTACCAATGCCCGCGAAGAGGCGTTGCAGTGGGCGATGCAGCGCGGTTCCAGAAGCGGTCGGGTTGCCTGGCATTTCGCGCAGGACTGGGCCGGTCGACATGCAGGAACGCAAAAGCGCAAATCGAAATGACCGCCACCGCGGTTGATGTGGCGGCGGGCGTTTTGATTGGAGGCGACGGGCAAGTCTTGCTTGCGCAGCGACCGGTTGCGAAGGTCTATGCGGGCTACTGGGAATTTCCGGGCGGAAAAGTCGAGCAGGGCGAGACACCGCGCGTGGCGCTTGATCGCGAACTGCATGAAGAACTCGGCATTCGCGTTACCTGTGCCTATCCTTGGCTGACACAGATCTTTGAGTATCCTCACGCGACGGTCCGTATTTTTTTCTATCGGGTGACCGCTTGGGAGGGCGTCATGGTTCCGCGCGAGCACCAAGCGCTCGAATGGCAGCGTCCCGAACGCATGACGCTCGCACCGATGCTCCCCGCCAATACGCCGCTGCTTCGGGCGCTGGAGATCGCGACCGAATACGCTATTTCCAACGTGGCGGAAGTCGGTGAACGGGATTTCCTCAAATCCCTGGAGAGGCGATTATCGCGAGGTTTGAAGCTTGTGCAGCTTCTCGAAGAGCTGCCGGATCGTGCAGGGTTGCGGGCGTTGGGCCAACGCGTACTCGCATTGTGTCGATTGCACGGTGCAAGATTGCTCGTCAATGCAGACATGCAGGTCGCGCAAGAGATCGGTGCCGATGGGCTTCACCTTTCCGGCGCACAGCTGGCGCAGTTGGAAGAAAGACCGCATTTCGCCTGGGTTGGCGCCACCTGTCACGATGAGGGTGAACTCACCAAGGCCGCGTCGCTTGCGCTCGATTTCGTTGTGCTAGGTCCAGTCGTCGAAGCAGCAACCGCTAACGAGCGCGTTGCGATCGGTTGGCAGCGATTTTCGCGACTCATCGAGAATTACCCGTTGCCGGTGTTTGCGGCCGGCGGCTTGACGCGCGCTTATCTGGAAACCGCTTGGACGCACGGCGCCCACGGCATTGCCGCGCGACGCACCGCTTGGCGCGAACCTAATTAGCGTCAGGTTTCTTGGGCGCTTCTGCATCGCCGGTCAGGCGGTCCGCGTCGGTCCCGGCGACGCGATATTGCTCGGTTGCCCAGGCGCCAAGATCACTCATCTTGCAGCGCTTCGAACAAAATGGGCGATACACCGATGCGGGCCCCCACTCGACCTGACTGCCACAACCTGGGCAGCTGACGACTTTCGCCCGACTCACAGGCTGCAAAAAGTCAAATCAAAGGCGACGTCGTGATCGACCGTGTGCGGTCGACCGTCGTCACCTTGCGCGGTGAATCGGATATTGAGTGCGTAGCGATTGGCGCTGACTTCCGGCACGCACTCCGGGGTAATCGGTACTTTGATACGAACGATCTGCGCAACCCGCCCACCGAGCGATTGTTGAAACACGCCCTGCGGCGCTTGCAGGCGTTGCGCCTTGCCGCTTTCGCGAAGCATCGCCAACACGAGCAATGCGCCGTCACGAATCGGCAGCATTGGACCAACCCATTGCTGCAAGGCCTTCATTCGCACCGCGTCGTCCGCGTGCAACCAGCGATGGTAGGAGGGCAGATCAAACTCGCACGCGCCACCGGGGATGGCGGCGCGCTGTTTGATGCCCATGAGCCAATCGTTCTCGCGGATATGTTGGCCGACCTTTCCGGACATGCCGTGGATCGCCGCCGCGGCTTTTTCCAGCCCATCTACGACGCCTGACAGAACGCGCTGATCGGCATCGGGATTGCTCTTGAACGATATCAGGACCTGTTTTTGCCGCTCCAATTCCTGCAAGAGCTCGGACTTGAGTTCAGCTCGACCGACGACATCGACGATCTCAAACAGGCTTACCAAGGCGATGTGATGGTCTTGCGGATCGGTTCGGCTGATGAACAGGCCGACGCGCGCAAACAGCGCTTCAAGGCGCAGCAGCGTCCTGACTCGCTCGATCAGGGGATATTCGTAGGTGATCAATGCCGCGCTCAATTACACCGGTCCATGGCCGCTTTCACGCTCCGATTTCGGCTGATTTTACACGGTACGGGACGCACGAGAAGCGCAAACTCAAAAGAGCGCCTGCAGACGACTCAAATCGGATGGGTTCTAGCCGAGTTCGGGCCACGGCTTTGACCGGGCCAATTGCTCGTATTTCTTATGCAGCAATGCAACTGGCGCCGCGATTGCCGCGGGCGGTCCGCTATTGTCGATCACGTCATCCGCGTGGGAAAGACGAAGCGCGCGGGATGCCTGGGATTTCATGATCGCCTCGACTTGCGCCCGCGGAAGGCCATCGCGGCGGATCACTCGTTCGATTTGAATGTGCTCGGGGCAATCCACCACCGCAATCAGGTGGCAACGCTTACGTGGGGCGCCCGACTCCACCAGCAGCGGAATCATCAAGATGACGTAAGGTGATTCCGCGGTAGCGACAAGACGATCGCATTCCTTGCGGATCATCGGATGCAGGATCGCTTCGAGTGTGCGCCGTGCCTCGGGGTCTGAAAACACCAAGGCCCGCATCTGCGCCCGATCGAGCGCGCCGGCGGCATCAATGGCCGCATCGCCAAAGGTCTTGCGAATGGCATCGATCGCACGTCCACGTGATGCGGTGAGCGCGCGCGAGATTGCATCGGCATCGATGACGAGAATGCCATGCGATGCGAATGCGCTTCCCACGCTTGATTTGCCACTGCCGATCCCACCCGTCAATCCCACCACGAGTTTCATGCGCGACCCGCCTCCCGCCTGTCTAAATGACGCGGGTGAGATAGTAGTCGACGATGGCGTTGCCGAAAAAAAGCGCAATGACGGCGGCAATCGCAAGATAAGGTCCAAAGGGCATCGGTACTTCGCGGCCCCGTTTGGCCAGGATGATGAGGCCAATGCCAAGGACCGCCCCCACGAGGGACGACGCAAGAATGACAAACGGCAGAATCTTCCAGCCAAGCCAAGCGCCGACCGCGGCGAGCAACTTGAAATCGCCAAAGCCCATGCCTTCCTTGCCGGTCGCTAGTTTAAATACCCAATAAATTGTCCATAGCACCATGTAGCCGGCAATCGCGCCAATGACGGCGCTTTCTAAATTGACGAAGGTGCCCCAGAGATTGACGATAAGACCGGCCCAGATGAGCGGCAGTGTTATGTCATCGGGCAGAAACTGCGTATCGAAATCAATAAACGAGAGGGCGACCATGGCCGCGAGAAACACCATCGCTGCGATCGCTGCGGCGCCCCATCCGAACTTTAGCGCGGCGCCGGCAAACAACGCACCGGTCAAAATCTCTACCAGTGGATAGCGAACGCTAATCTTCGCCTTGCACGCCTTGCATTTGCCGCCCAGCATCGCAAAAGAGATGACTGGAATATTTTCGAGAGCCGTGATCTGGTGACCGCAGCTCGGGCAGGCCGAACGCGGCCTGGCAAGGTTGAAGATTGGTTCTGCAGCGACGGCGGCGCCGGAAAGCTCGGCACATTGCGCGCGCCATTCGCGCTCCATCATCTTATTCTAATTCGCATTATAAACAGCATTAATAATCCAATCCCAATTGCAGATTGACTTGACCAGTGCGGGATTGTTTTCGAGGCTGAGCAAGGCATCGACGAGATGGTTTTCAAGAGCATCGAGGCTGTCAAACGCGCGGTTGTGGAAATATTT
>CAMDRJ010000260.1 GCA_945906755.1 Klebsiella pneumoniae
CGTCGATGTGGGCGCATTGCTGGCCGAGACCCGCATCGACATGAATACCCGAAATACCCCGGCCGGTTGCATGTCGTTTCCCAAGGACGCCGATTGCAATGAGGTCATGCCGCGGCTTGGGCTTGCCTATGATGGCCTTCCTGCCAAAAAGCAGGTGCTCTTCTCAGTGCGCCGGGCGCCGTGACGCGGATTCGTTTCATCGCAGGCGTCGCGGCGTTGGGCATCGTGCTCGCCGGCTCACTCGAATCGATCGCCGATGGCAGCTTTCAATGGCGTACGCCTACCTGGGCGCCAGCGCCAGTCGCCCCTGCCGACAATCCGATGTCGGAGGCTAAAGTCGAGTTAGGCCGGCACCTCTTCTATGACACGCGCCTGTCCCGTGAACGGACGATGTCGTGCGGGACCTGCCATCAACCCGCGAAGGCATTCACCGATGGACTTGCCGCACCGGTCGGCGTCACCGGTGAACGGCATCCGCGCGGCTCGATGACGCTCACCAACGTGGGCTACCTGTCCGTGCTCACCTGGGCCAACCCAAACATGAAGCGATTAGAGTCCCAGGCACTCGTGCCGATGTTCGGCGAGCATCCGGTGGAAATGGGGATGGCCGGACGCGAGCAGGAACTCTTCGCACGCTTGAAGGCCGATGCGCGTTACCCAGTCATGTTCGCCAGCGCCTTTCCCGAGGTGAAGGGCGGGATTTCGCTTTCGACGATCACCAAGGCCATCGCTGCGTTTCAACGCACGCTGATCTCACTCAATGCCCCCTATGATCGTTACCGCTATGGCAGTGAGCCGGACGCGATTTCCGCTGCCGCGAAACGTGGCGAAGCCCTGTTCTTCTCCGAGAAATTCGAGTGCTATCACTGCCACGCGGGCTTCACGTTCACCGACAACGTCCATCACTCGCGCCTGGCATTCCCGGAAATCGGCTTTCACAACAATGCGCTCTACAACGCCAACAGCATCGGCGGCTATCCGAAGACCAGTCCCGGTTTGGCCGAATTCAGCCAGCGCGAGGAAGACATCGGCAAGTTCCGCACCCCCACCTTGCGCAACATTGCGCTCACCGCACCCTATATGCACGACGGCAGCATCGCCACGCTCGAAGAGGTCCTGCAACATTACGCGGCGGGCGGTCGCACGATCCATGCCGGTGAGCATAAAGGCGTCGGTGCGGACAATCCCAACAAGAGCAATTTCATCGTCGGCTTTGAACTTTCCATTGGCGAACGCGATGACATGCTCGCGTTTCTGCGCAGCCTGACCGACGAGAGCTTCATCACGAATCCGCGCTTCGCCGATCCGTTCGCGAACACGAAACCGGCGGCGCGATGATGCGAGCCATGTTCCGGTGGTGGATAGCGCTGGCGCTCCCATTCAACATGGCAGTAGCGCTCGAAAGCGATCCCCTGCCGGTTCCGAAAGGCTCACCGCGCGAGCATGCGATCGGCTTGTACAACGATGGCGTGCTGTTGATGCTGCAAAAGCATTACGTCGCCGCACAACAGAAATTCGAGGCGGCCCTCGCGTTGCATGAGGCCTTCCCGGAAGCACACAACAATCTCGCCTTCAGTTTGCGGGTGCAACATAGCGCCAATGCCGAGCGCGCCTTGAAACATTACGACCGCGCCCTTACCCTCAAACCCGATCTGCGCGTCGCCTATGTTTATCGCGGCACGCTGTTCGTTCAGCGCGGCGAGCTCGACCGCGCGCGCGCGGATCACGCGGAGCTCCTCCCGCTCGATGCAAAACTTGCCGAGCGGCTGGCGCGCGTCATCGCGGGCGCCCCCCCGAACGAGGCGTTCGAGGGCCTGGCTGGGCAGTACGATTAACCGGCGCGGCTTGCGGTGCACCGACGTCCAACCGCCGCCAACCTTCATGCCCGAGCTTCCGCAAGGTCGCGATGTTCTGCTCGAAGATCGCCGCCGCGTCTGGAAACGCGGCCACCGCCCGATCGATGCTCGACTCCCTGAGCAGATGCAGGGTCGGATAGGGCGATCGGTTCGTGTAATTGGCAATATCGTCGACCTGCGTACCCTCGAACTGATAGCACGGATGAAAACTCGCGATCTGCATCACGCCTTCGAGCTTAAGCTCGTCAAGCGCGGCATTGGCGATATCGAGAAAGTCGACGAATTCCCGAAAATCGTGCAGCACTTGCGGATGAATCAGCAGTGTGTCGTCGCGAATTTCGGGATCAGCAAGCACCAACGCCTTCAGCTCACTGACCAAATCGATCAGCAGCGCCTCCGGGTTCGTTGCACTACTGACGGCGTAATGAACCTGGTTCTTCACCTGAACGCCCTTGGCGAACGGACAAAGATTCAAACCGATCACCGCGCGATCAACCCAGGCGCGCGTGGCGCTTATCACCGTATCATCGCTTGGTGTTTTGCCTGAACGTATCATCTGCACTCGAGTATCGCGATCAATCTGAGGAAGAGAGGATGCCATGCCCACGCATTTGAAGGCGCCAACGATCATCGAAGCGGCCGGCAACAAACCGAAGCGCATCGAGGAATACATCGGCCGGGTGAACTCGCAAACGGCAGCGGTCAGTATCGCCAAGATGACCAGCCCATCCGGATGGGTAGAGCCCGGCCAAACACCCACCTTCGACGAATACACGGTAGTCCTGGCCGGCATGTTGCGGGTTGAATGGCGCAGCGGCAGCATCGACGTCCGCGCCGGCGAGGCAATCATCACCCACAAAGGCGAGTGGATTCGCTACAGCACGCCCGGCCCGGACGGCGCGCAATACATCGCCGTATGCCTGCCCGCGTTTTCGCCAGATACGGTGCATCGGGATGCATAAGTAGCGCGGCGCCTGGCAAGCCGTACTCCTCCACCCCAAAACGGGTAAGATGCCGGCCCCCATGAAGTCCCGCGGCACCGCTTTCCTGCGCCGCACGCCCGGAGTTCCGTTTGCTCAGCACCGCTGGTATCACCCTGCAATTCGGCGAAAAGCCGCTCTTCGAGAACGTTTCGGTCAAATTTGGTGGTGGCAATCGCTACGGCCTCATCGGCGCCAACGGCAGCGGCAAGTCCACGTTCATGCGCATCTTGGGCGGCGAACTCGAGTCATCGGGTGGCAATGTCTCGCTCGATGCGCACGAGCGCATCGGCAAGCTGCGGCAGGACCAGTTTGCGCATGAAGATGTGCGCGTCCTCGATGTCGTAATGATGGGGCATGCCGAGATGTGGCGCACCCGCGAAGAACGCGATGCCATCTACGACAATGCCGATGCATCCGAAGAAGACTACCTGCACGCCGCCGAACTGGAAGCAAAGTTCGCCGAATACGGCGGCTACACCGCCGAGGCGCGCGCGGCCCAATTGCTGATCGGCGTCGGCATTCCGATCGAGCAACATGAAGGCCCGATGAGCGCGGTGGCGCCGGGCTGGAAGCTGCGCGTGCTGCTCGCCCAGGCGCTGTTCTCCGATCCGGATGTGCTGCTCCTCGATGAGCCCACCAACAATCTCGATATCGCAACCATCCGCTGGTTGGAAGACGTACTCAACGATCGCGCGAGCACGATGATCATCATCTCGCATGACCGGCATTTTCTGAATGCGGTGTGCACCCATATGGCCGATCTCGATTATGGCCAGATCCGTGTGTATCCGGGCAGCTATGACGACTACATGCTCGCCTCCACCCAGGCACGCGCGCAACTGGTTGCCGCCAATTCGAAGGCAAAGGAACGCGTCACCGAGCTGCAGGAATTCGTGCGGCGCTTCTCGGCGAACAAATCGAAGGCCCGGCAGGCCACTTCGCGGCAAAAGATGATCGAGAAGATCGAAATCACCGATATCAAACCATCGAGCCGGCAGTATCCGTACATTCGCTTCGACATCAATGAGAAAGAGATGCCGCGGCGGCTGGCGGTGGAAACAAAAGGGCTCCGCAAAGCCTACGATCACACCATTTTCTCTGGTGTCGATCTCGCGATCGAAGCGGGTGAAAAGGTCGCCATCATCGGCCCCAATGGCATCGGCAAGACGACGCTCCTGATGTGTCTCGCTGGCCGTCTTGCACCCGACGCGGGGACGGTCGTTTGGGCGGAGAAGGCGACGCTAGGGCTTTGCATGCAAGAACACAACGCCGATTTTCCGGAAGCCATGCCGCTTACCGAATGGATGGGGCAATGGAAGGGCCCCCAGCATGATGATCAGATCGTGCGCGCCACCTTGGGCCGGCTGCTCTTCTCAGGTGATGAAACCAAGAAATCGGTGAAGGTCATCTCAGGCGGTGAAGAACGCCGCATGATCTTCGGCCAGCTTACGCTGCAACAACCAAACGTGATGCTGATGGACGAGCCGACCAATCACCTCGATATGGAATCGATCGAATCGCTCAACACCGCGCTTGAGAAATACAAGGGCACCTTGATCTTCGTGAGCCATGATCGGGAGTTCGTGTCATCGCTCGCCACACGGATCATCGATATGCAGCCCGCCGTGCTGACCGGCAAGAGGAACGAAGGGATCGCTCGCATCATCGATTTCCGCGGCACCTACGAAGAGTATTTGACCAGCCAAGGTGTGGCGTAGCGGCGGCTAATTAGTCCGCCTTCATCCCGGTTTCCTTCACGACCCGCGCCCATTTTTCGGTTTCGTTGCGCACGTAGTTCGCGAATTCGGCGCGCTTCAAGATGAGTGGATCCATCGCCTGTCCGGCAAATTGTGCTTTGAGTTCGCTGTTGGCCAGCACCTGATTCATCGCCGCGTTCAATCGATCGACGATCTCATTGGGCAATCCAGCCGGTCCGAGTAATCCAAACCAAACCACCGTCTCGAACCCGGGTAGGCCTGCTTCGATAACCGTCGGCAGATCCGGCGCGGCCGCTGCCCGTTCACGTGCGGTCGATGCCAACGCGCGCAGCGTGCCTGCCTTGATATGCGGCAGCACCGTCGATGCCGGCGAGAACATGAGCGCAACGCGGCCCGCGAGTAGATCGGTCACCGCCTGCGGGCTGCCTTTGTATGGAACGTGAACGAGCTTCGTGCCGGTCATCAGATTGAACAGCTCGGCGGAAAGATGCGCGGACGTGCCGTTGCCGGATGAGGCGTACAGAATTTCTCCAGGCTTTGCTTTCCCAAGCGAGACGAGCTCTTGCACCGATCGCGCCGGAACGCTTGGATGCACGACCAGAAGATGCGGCAAGGTGACGAGCCCGGATACCGGCACCAGGTCCTTCAGAAAGTCAAACGGGAGATTCTTCTGCAGACTCGCGTTGATGGCATTGGCGATGGACGCGATGAACAACGTGTAGCCATCGGCAGGCGCCCGCGCCACCGCCTCGGCGGCGATATTGCTGCCCGCACCGACGCGGTTCTCGACCAGGATCGGCTGGCCAAGAATCTCCGAGAGGCGTGGAATCACGAGTCTGCCCGCCACGTCCACCGCGCTACCCGGCCCGAAGCCGACGACGAATTTTAACGGGCGAGACGGATAGACGCTCTGTGCCGCGGCGCCGATGCTAAAGAGTGCCGCGAGGAGCCCGACGCCGAACGCGATGCATGCTTGCATACTGTGTCTCCCAAGTAGAATCGGCTTCTTTAACAAGGACGATACCATCATGGCAAAGCTGCGAGCGATCGAGTGCCGCGCATTCATCAATGCAGTGAGTGAGAAGGCCATGGCGATGGGTGTGCCGGTTTCTATTGCTGTGGTCAACGCGGAAGGCCATCTCATCGCGCTTGAACGCATGGACGATGCGGGATTCATCACCGCCGATATCGCGCGCGCGAAAGCCTTTACGGTCGCCGCATTCCGTTCGATGAGTCCGCGGTTTCCAGACGGCCTCGTGATTCAACAATGGTTCAAGGAACGTAATCCGCAGATGCTGATGAATCTCTCCGCGCTCACCAATGGGCAGGTGGTCGTATCAGGCGGCAGCGCGCCGATTTTCAAGGGCGACGAACTGGTCGGCGCCTATGGCGTGAGCGGCGGCACCTCCGACCAGGACGAAGTGATG
>CAMDRJ010000261.1 GCA_945906755.1 Klebsiella pneumoniae
GCACCATCGCGTAATGCAGCAGCGATGCAAAAACGCAGATTCACCTTGCCCTGTAACGGCTCACGCGGCTCTTCATCACGCAGCGTCATCGCATTCCAGGGATGGACAAGACATGTGATGCTCTTCACGCGCGCGAGATCACCATTCAATTTCTCGTGCAGTGCAATCGCCGCATCCACCGCCGCGAGCGTTGGCGCACCCGATGGATACAGCTTGAAGATGATTCCGGAAGCAAGCAGTTCAAGCGGCTCGCCAAGCGGTAGCAGCGGTGGATTCTGATTGCCATACACCTGGAAAAAACCGTACTTGCCGTGTAAGGCGGCCGGATCGGCAGCGAATCCGCGCTCGGCGAGCAATGCCGCATGCACCGCATCGCGCGCCGTCAGCCCCACATGCAAACCCATCGTCATCGTTCCAAAGTTCTGCCGGATGCCGCTTGCCATCGACGCTGCGAGGCCCAATGCGTTGCTGGTCTGTTTCACATCCAGCTGAAGCAATCGGCAGCAAGCGGCGGTAACACCAAACACGCCAAGCACCCGCGTCACATGCCAGCCTTGCTCATAGAACTTCGGATTGAGCATGCGACCAAGCTTCACGCTTACTTCGAACCCAGCGGCATACGCTTCGATGACCGCCTTGCCGGTTGCACCCCGATATTGCGCAAGCGGCAGCAAGGCAGATACCAGCGGCGCACTCGGATGCGCAATCATCGGCCCGTTGTTGTCGTCGAACAACTCCGCATGGGCGGATGTGCCATTGATCAATGCCGCGGCAATGACATCGGCCTTGGTGCGCATACCGACGACGGATGCCTGCGGCTTGCCACCACGTTCCCGTTCGACGGCCGCAACAATGCGAGGTCCTTCGAGGCGAGAGCCAAGCAAGGTCACTGCGATCGTGTCGAGAAACGCGCGCTTCACGAGCATGACCGCTGCTGCCGGCAGGCGCTCCACCGCAGGTCCGGTCACCCATGCCGCAATTTCGTGTAATGGATTGGTCATGCAAGGTCCGTTAGGCGTGCACTTCGTATCGGGGCGCCGCACCGCGCAATGCCGCATGGCAGTTGTTGGCGATCACTTCGAATTCATCGAGCAACCCGCTCTTCGCGCCGCCTGCAAAATGCGGCGTCATAACGACATTCTCCAGTTTCGAAAAACGGTCCATGGCGGGCCGCGGTTCGATCGCGTGTACATCAAGCGCCGCACCGGCAATTCGCGATGTCACCAGCGCCTGGTGCAAAGCGTCTTCATCGACCAGGACTCCACGACTCATATTGAGGAAGTACGCGTCGGGGCGCATTGCCGCAAAGAATTGCGAACCGGCATAACCCGCATACTCGGGCAGGTTGGGCAGCATGAGCGATACAAAGTGGGAGCCTGAGAGAAGTTCCGTCTCACTGACGAATCGCGCGCCCACTGCAGCTTCTTGCTCCGGTGCGGCACGCCGTCGCTTGGTATAGACGATCGACATGCCGAAAGCATGGGCGAGTTTGGCGAGTAGAAAGCCGACTTCCCCCATACCGACAATGCCAAGTGTCTTGCCATACAAGCCCGCAACGTTGAAGGCCGCCCAGTTGTAGACGACACTCCCAGCCTGTGCCGATGGCGGACTTACGCTCTGCCCGTCACGTACCGCCCGATCCGCAGCAAGCAAGCGTTTCGTCAGCGCGAGCATGAGCAGCATGCCGTGCTCGGCAGTGTAAAGAAGCGTGCGCCTTGGCAGACACGAGACCCGGATGCCACGCTCCGCCGCGGCGGCGAGATCGATGCCGTCAGTGCGCTCACCCAAGCGTTGAATCAACTTGAGGCGGGGATGTCGCGTCATGAACGCGCGATCGATTTCACCGCGACGAAAAATAGCGACAGAGGCGTCCGCAAACGCGCTGCCCTCGCCAATGACCGCACCATCGCAACCGCGCAATCCCTTGGCCGCCTTCAGCAACTTGGTGAGATCGATATGTTCGGGAGCAAAGTAATCGGCGATCCAAGGATCCTGATCGCTGCTTAGGATCACCCGCAGCACGCGCACCACCGGGTCATCGTCCAAGAAAAGAAGGCGGACCGCCACCCGATCACTCGGCCTTGATATTGGCCGATCGAATCGTCTCGCCCCAACGCCGGCCCTCGTCTTGCATGAACTTGCCGAATTCGTCCGCGTTCATCAACTGCGCTTCGGCGCCGGCGGCACTGATCCGCTCACGTACTTCGGCAACCGATATTGCCGTAGCGACCTGTTTTTGGATCCAATCGATCGCTTCACGGGGAGCGCCTTTCGGCGTGGTAAAACCCACCCAGTTCCCGGCGACGAAAAGGACGCCCGCCTCGCTAGTGGTTGGCGCGTTCGGTAGCGCGCCCGGCCGGCGCGCCGCGGTCACGCTCATCGCGTTGATCTTGCCGCTCTTCACGTGATTCATCGCCGTCGGCATGGCCGTGATGACCATATCGATCGAGCCGCCGAGCAACGCCGCCATGGCATCGCCCATGCCCCGATAAGGAACATGCGTGATATCGATGTTGGCGGTACGCCGGAAGAGTTCTGTGACGACGTGATTCACGCCACCGATGCCAGACGACCCATAGTTGATCTTACCCGGATTGGCCTTGGCGAACGCGAGCAGTTCTGCCATTGAACGCACCTTGGCGTTGGCATTCACCGCGATAACGAACGGCATTTGTGCGATGAAAGTGATCGGCACAAGATCCGCGTGATCCCAAGACAGATTCGCGTACAGCGCCGGCAGCATCGTGTAGGTCACATCGGTGGCCACCAAGGTGTAGCCATCGCCAACCGCTTTTGCACCGGCTTCGTAACCAATCCGACCGCCCGCGCCACCGCGATTCTCCACGACCATGGCCTTGCCGCTTTGCTCGGTGATTTTCTGCGCGATCACGCGTGCAAGAATGTCCGATACCCCCCCCGCGACGAAGGGCACGATGACCCGGATTGATTTGTCCGGATACTGCGCAGCGGCAAGCGTTGCATAGAGAGCCAGTACGGCCGACAGAGCAAGTTTCCATATGAAGTTCAAAGCGCGCCTACCTACCAAGCAATGCGCTGATGGCGCGCATGACGGCAGCGGGCTGTTCGAGGTGCGGCAAATGGCCCGCGCTATCGATCATCTCGACGCGTGCACCAGCGATCTGCTTGGCGAACTCTTCGGCATATGCCGGTGCAATGATGCGATCGGCCTTGCCCCACACGATCAGCGTCGGCGCGGCAATGCGATGGCTACGCAGCTTGAAGCCGCGATCGGCGATCGGCCAGACGAATTTGCCGGTGCAGGCTTGCGACCAAATGAACTGGGTGAGCGTCTCGATCCGGCCGGCAGCATCGGTCGGCACAAAAAAGAATTGCTTCGCCGCTTCGCATTCGGGATCAGCAAATAGCATCGGCCGGCGCTCTACTTCGCCTAGGATCATCCAATTCTTCACCGGCAGATCATCCCGCCATAATCCGACCGGATCGATCAGCACGAGCTTGCCGATCGAACGCGGTGCGGCGGCGGCAATTTCGGCGGCCACCAACGCACCGAACGAATGGCCAACCAATGGCGGCGCTTTCAATTCGAGCCGATCGAAGAGTTCGCCGTAGTAGACGACCAGATCGAGCCAGGTATCAAGCGCATGCACCGCCTCGTTGTTACCGCGGCTGGTGCCCGGATGCTTCGGTGCATAGACGGTATGGGTCGCTGCGAGCCGCTCGACGAACGCGCGATCCGGCGCGAGTCCCCATGGGCCATGCAGATAGACGAGCGCCGGCCCGCTGCCGGAAATCTCGACCTCGGTTTCGATGCGGTTCTGCCAAAGCTTGAGCGTGCGCACTTCTGGGGAAGCCATGCGATATCTCCAGAGATCAGGACGCAGAGGCTGCGATGGCAGCAACGTGGCGCTTCACACGCAGACGCTCGGGCCACCAGCGATCTTCGTACTGGTCGTCCCACAGATTCTCAAGATAGGGCAATACGTCGCGAGCGAAGAGCGCAATGTTCTGCTTGGTGAGTTCCGTCGACATTGAACCGAACTGCAACAACGTAAGCAGATGGCCGACCCGCAGCCGCTTCACGCCATCCATCAATTGTTCACGCACCGTCTTTGCGCTCCCGACGATCACGAAGCCGCGCTCGTAGTAATCCTTCGCTTTGAGCGCGCGCAGATTGATGCCGGCACGCGGATTGTTGGTGAGCCCCTGCACCAGCGAGGCGTAGTCAAGGCAACCCGGAATCGCCTGGTAGTTGGGCGGAATAAGCAGTAGCTTGTGAAAGAAGTACTCCGCATGTTCGGCATAGAGGTCTTCGGCTTCCGCATCGCTCTCGGCCACACCGATGAGTTGCAGAAAGCTGAACCGATGCGGATTGTCATCACGCCCTTTGCTGGCCACCATTTCCCAATAGCGGTCGGCGACAAACTCGGCGCTCTTCAGGCCGTAGTAGCTCAAATGGCAAAAGCAATGATCCATGTTCACAACGTTTTCAGCCGTCGCGGAAATCCCTGACCCAGGAATCCAGATAGGCGGCAAGGGCTGTTGGATCGGACGCGGCCAGAGATTGACCATGCCGAGCTGATAGTGCCGGCCATTCCAGGCAAATGTTTCTTTCGCCGACCATGCTTTTTTCACCAGGGCAAGCGCCTCACGATAGCGCTCGCGTTGCTCGACTGGCACAACACCATTCGATAGCGCTGCATCCGATGGCAGTCCGGTCGGGAAGCCCGCAACCAATCGACCGCCGCTGATGCAATCGATCATCGCGTATTCCTCGGCGATGCGGGTAGGCGGTGTACTGGAAGGCAGCGTCGATCCCAATTGGATGATTGCCACATTCTGGCCGGCGGTACCGCGCGCCAATACCGCACCCATCAGGCTCGGATTGGCCATGAAGCCGTAGACGTTTTGGTGATGCTGGTTGGTGCAAAGGCCATGAAAGCCCAATTTCGCGGCCAACAGCATCTCATCCAAGGTGTCGTTGTAGTACTTGCCGACCAGATCCGGATTGGCGATATCGAACCAGTTCGGATCGATATAGGCAGAGTTGTAATGCGTGCCGAAATCCGCGGGCAGGTCGCGGTATGGCATCAGGTGAAACATGCAGACTTTCACGGCTTCTCCCTTTTCATGCTCACCTCAACATCATCGATTCATCGTACTCTAGGTACGGGAAAAAAATCAACACCGCGCCGGCGCATCGCCGCCAGGGCGTATTCTCAACCCTTTGCAATAGCCGAGGGCCCGACGCAATGCCAATCCTACTCGATCACCCCGAGCCGCATGTTGCGCTCATTACGATCGACAATCAGACCAAACGCAACGCGATGTCCCGCGCCATGATGGCAGACCTCGCAGCGCTATGGGACCAACTGGAAACCTCCACCTGCCGGTGCATCGTCATCACCGGCGCCGGTGACAAAGCGTTCAATGCCGGTGCCGACATATCCGGTGATCTGAGCGTTTCGGAAGAGACCGCCCGCATCATCAATCGTGCGCTGCTCAAGACCTCCTCTTACCCGAAACCGATTATTGCCGCGGTCAACGGTGTTTGCGCAGGTGGCGGCGTCGAATTGCTATTGTCGTCCGATATTCGGATCAGTGCCCCCCATGCACGGTTCGGACTGCCCGAAGTGAAATGGGCGATCTATCCATTCGGCGGCGCGGCAGCCAAGCTTATCCATCAGATCGGCCATGTCCACGCGATGAAGCTTTTGCTCACCGCCGAGATGATCAATGCGACCGCTGCCGAACGGATTGGGCTCATCAATGAAATCGTGCCCGCCGAGCGCCTGCTCGATCACGCGCTATCGATCGCGCGCACCATTGCAGCGAACAGCCCGGTCGCCGTGCAAGCCGTGAAGCAGCATATAAGCACCTGCATCGCCGAACGCACACTCGCCCAGGAAAGCGCCGAGCAGGCGATGGGCG
>CAMDRJ010000262.1 GCA_945906755.1 Klebsiella pneumoniae
GCGCGCCGATCAGTTGGCCGGCACGCTTGCCTATGGGGATGCAAGGCGGCTTGAGATCGCGCGAGCGCTTGCGGGTGAGCCCCGCTTGCTCCTCCTTGATGAACCGGCGGCCGGAATGAATGAGGAGGAAACTGCCGCGCTGATCGACGATATTCGTGCCAGCCGTGCGCGTGTGGACGCGATCGTGCTGGTGGAACACGACATGACGCTGATTCGCGAACTCTCCGATCGCATGCTCGCCATCGACTACGGCCGCAAGATGGCGGAGGGCACTACCGAAGAGGTGTTCACCAACCCGGTCTTCACCAAGGCATATTTGGGTTTGGAACCGGACGCGATCGCAGCGAGCCATGACTGAGATCGTTCTTGCCGTGGAGCATTTGAGCATCGCCTATGGGCCGATCAAGGCGGTGCGCGATTGCAGTTTTGTGCTGCATCGAGGCGAGACCGTGGCGATCGTCGGCGCCAACGGCGCGGGCAAGACCACGATCATGCGCTCGCTCTGCAACCTCATTCCCCATCAAGGCGGAGCGATCCACTACCTTGGGGCATCGACCGATTCGTTGCCGCCCCATGCGCTCGCGCAGGCCGGATTGCTGCATGTGCCCGAGGGTCGTGGCGTGCTTGGCCGACTCACCGTTCTCGAAAACCTTCGCATTGCCTACGATGTGCGTCCATCCAAGCAATCGCTCGGCGATGCCCTCGAATCGGTGTACCAGCGCTTTCCACGCCTTCGCGAACGCCAGGCGCAGCGCGCGGGCTTGATGTCAGGCGGCGAGCAGCAAATGCTTGCGCTCGCCAAGGCAATGGTGAATCCACCGGTGGTGCTGCTGGTCGATGAACCGTCGCTTGGACTGGCGCCGATCATGATTCGGGAGGCGTTCAAGGCGCTCGCCGAACTGCGCAGCGCGGGCATTGCCATCCTGCTGGTCGAACAGAATGTACGGGGCGCGCTCGCGCTCGCCGATCGCGCGTACGTCTTGCGGCAGGGCGAGATCGTGATGGCCGCCGACAGCAAGGCGCTGCTGCAGCAAGAAGAGATCCTCAAACAGCACTTGGTTACGCAGGCGGTTCGACCGAAGGTGCCGTAACGACGCGAGCATGGCATTACCGGGCGGCCGCCCGTGCTGAAATGCCGAAGCAAAGTGCAACGCGCGAAGTGGTGGCATGATCAACCGATTGAGGGAGGCGCCCATGCTCACACTGATTGCCGGTCTTATCCTGTTTCTTGGTGTGCACTCCATTCGGATCGTCGCCGACAATTGGCGCACGAGGCAAATCGCGCGCTTAGGCGAGATGACCTGGAAGGGTGTCTACGCCGTCATCGCGAGCATTGGGTTCGTGCTGATCGTGTGGGGCTATGGCGAGGCGCGCACGGCGCCAATCGTGCTCTGGAATCCGCCCGTCTGGACACGCCACCTTGCGGCGTTGCTGGTGCTCGTTTCGTTCATCCTGGTCGCCGCAGCCTACGTTCCGCAAACGCGCATGAAGGCCGCCGTCGGGCATCCGATGCTCGCCGGGACAAAGCTATGGGCGCTCGCGCATCTGCTTGCCAACGGCACGGTCGCGGACGTGTTGCTGTTCGGCGGGTTTCTTGCCTGGGCGGTCGTCAATTTCATCGCGTCGCGCAAACGCGATCGGTGGGCGGGTACGGTCTATATCAAAGGCCCAATCACACGTGATCTGATGGCTGTCGCGGCCGGTGTCGTCCTCTGGTGGGTGTTCGCGTTCTATCTGCACGCGTCGTGGATCGGGGTGCGGCCATTCGTCTAGGCTAATCGACGCTGCTCATCATGAAGTCCGACCCCTCATCACCGCCGCGCGGCGAAAGTACATCGCGCGACGAATTACTCGATGCGTTGCGGGCGAGTCTCGCTTCGAAATCGTTCGTCAAACTCGTTCTGGCGAAACACATTGGTGCGGAAGCGGATCTGCAGCAGGTGGCGGTCCGCCCGGTCCTATTGCGGGGCGATGCGCACCTCTCTTTTACCTATCGCTACAAAACCCGCGATGTCACCAAAAACCTAAAGCCCGATGCGGCCGTTGCAGTGATTGGCGATTTGGTCGGTGCGTCGTTTCGTAATGCTCACCTGCTCACCAGCACCGAGACGATCGAATTGACGGCTAACCGGCGGGGCGAAGCCGCGATCATTCGCAGCAAGGCAACCCAGCATGATGAAAAGCCTTCCGCCGAACACAATCGCACCAAGCCGCGCTTTGTGACCCTCGACCGGCCGTATCTCGCTGCACTTGGCGTGACCGATGGTGCGGGGCGACTGATTCCTGCGATGTCCCGCAAATGGAAGCAGATCGATAAGTTCGTCGAAGTGTTAGCGGGCGCGCTGGCGTCGGCATCGTTAGCCAAGGCGCGCACCATTCGCGTATTGGATTTCGGCGCGGGCAAGGGCTATCTGACCTTCGCCCTGCACGACTATCTGCAGCACACCCTGCATGGCGAAGCAGAGGTTACCGGTGTGGAGTTGCGCCCCGAACTCGTGCAGCTTTGCAATGAGGCGGCGACGAATCTTGGCATGACCGGCCTTCGCTTCGAGCAAGGCGATGTCACCCACTACCCTGCCGCGACCATTGACGTCATGATCGCGCTGCACGCCTGCGACACCGCAACCGATCATGCAATTCACATGGGCGTGAAGTCGGGCGCTGCCATCATCGTGTGCGCACCGTGCTGCCATAAGGAGGTGCGTCCGCAGCTCCTCAGTCCGCAGCCGCTTCGCGCGATTCTCAAGCATGGTGTGCATCTTGGTCAGGAGGCCGACATGGTGACCGATGGCCTGCGCGCGCTCCTGCTTGAGGCATATGGTTATGCCGCGCAGGTCTTCGAATTCGTCTCGCTCGAACATACCAGCAAGAACAAGATGATTCTCGCAGTGAAGCGCGCCGACGTCGTTCTGCCCGGGCCGCTGCTCGAACAGGTGGCTCAGGTTAAAGAGTTCTACGGTATTCGCGAACTGTGTCTGGAGCGGCTGTTGAAGCCGGACCTCGCCGCATCCTGATCGCGTCAGTCGTTCAGTGGTTGCGCGGGCAACCGTAAGGTTTTGGCCGCGCGCGTGCGCAAACGCTGATCGATCGGATCATCGATGTCGGCGGGTGTGTCAAGAAACGCGAGGACAAATCGCTTTTGCCCAACCGCCGCAATGTCCCGATCATCGCCGACCGGCCATTCGCCAAGGGCCTTCATGATCCGTTGGCGCTCATCGAGCAGATGGGTCAAGTGCAAATCGCAATTGGCGATCGGACCGGGATAACTATGGATCTCGGTATTGATCAGCCGATACCGTTCCGTGAGGCGCTCATGGATTTGCGTCGTCAGCAGATGCAAGTAGCCCTTGCGGATCGTATAGCGCGCGGCGCGCGCCGTGGGTGAGTTACGCATGCCCTACGGCAATTGAATTTTGCCGCCGCCACCACCGAGGCCACCCATACCGCCCATCCCTCCCATGCCGCCTTGCGGCACGACGATCGATGACGATTGTTGCCGGCGCATTTCCTGCAATTCTTTCATCGTGCGGTCGATCGCTTCCTTGGCGAGACCGCCGAATTGCTCCGCCGCATCGCCCACAGATTTGGCCTCGATTTCAAACGCGATCGGCAGCGCGCCGACGTTGCTCATGACCTGTGTTTCACCGATATAGAGGATCTCTTTGGTGAGATCGGTGTTGCCTTCGGGGGTGACCGGTGTAAGCCTGCGAATCGTGCCCACTCTGCGGTCAGTGAACACTTCCTCCAGGTAAAGGGCGGTCGGGTCCATCGCGGGTTCGTTGGCGCGTGGGTCGGGTCGGGTTGCCATGATCGAATCTCTCCAGATTAAAGGTCAGCACGGGGCCAGCCCGTCCATACATTGCACCCTCGATTCTCTCGCAGGTTGGCGGGTTCTGTCGGGTCTTCACGCAGATTCCGAACCAGAGCGGCCTCGCGCTCCGAGGTTTCGCCAATGTGTCGTGTGGCCCAAAAATCTCCGCTCTAAAAGCGCAGATGGTTTAGAGCAGAGGATCCGCTTCAAATAATCGGCAATGTTTGCAGGATCCGCCCGTCTTCCCTGTTGCGGCCGACCGAAGCCTTTTCGCTATTAGACAATCTGCCAAAATTTAACGGACATCGTTGAGGGGTGTCCTTTATAAATTTTCCGAAAAATCATATCGATACAATGAATTCCGAGCTGGTTTTTTGCTTGCCTCATGGCGATTCGCCGCCGCTTTGTCCTTTATGGCCCTGATCGCCGATGCGATAACGCCGCCAACGACGCTCACCCGAATAGATCACATTCTTGCCATCTGCCAGTTCCTTCAGTGCGCGCGTGACCGTCTTGGCCGAAATCTCCGTGCCAATTCGACGGTTGATATCCGTGCTGGATGAATCGGGATAACGCGTCAAGTCCTCGAGAATCAAGGCCCGCAGCCGATGCGGTGTGATCCTGCTCAGCGTGGTTTTGTCATCCAATTGCGCTCCTCGCAGCCAGTCGGGGGATGCAAAGTATCGAGTACCCGAAGTCTTGCCGGTCGCTCGGACCAGACCGAAGTCGACAAGCCGGCCGAGCCACAGTCCGAGAGCGTCGGCGTTTGATGTATCCAAAGTAGCTGCCAATTCGCGCACCGCGACCCCCTCGGTCTGCGCCAGAGCCCCAAGCGTGATGCGCTCTCGTTGCGTGAGTTGGAAGCGCGCATCTGCTTCCGCTATTAATCGCATCACCTCCGGCTTTACGATTCGCCGGTAGATCGTTACCTTCACCCAGTCCGCGCCCTCTTCGGGCACCGGTGCCGGCCGTCCTTGGGACAGCAACCTGTCGAAGATCAAATCGAAGCCGCTGCCCTCGCGCTCCATCAATCCCAGATCATGAAACACCCGCGCCAGACCTTCATTGCGACGTCGGCTGGCATGTAGCATGTTGCGCGGCGTGACACCTAGCGGCAAGCGGCCCGGGTTCACCACCTCCAACCGGTCCGGATGAAGGTTGAGATAGATGTCGCCTTGCTGTGTATAGGGCCGGTGGACCAGCGCATTGACGAGTAGTTCGCGCACGACCTTCTCGTCATACGCCGGCACGCTGCGCCGAAACATACCATCCGCCACTTCATAACTCTCGCGGAAATCGGGCACCTCTCGCCACACTGCATCCACCAGCTCGATCGGTGAGAGCGCACCGTCGTCCCACACCCACTTGTTGATCTTCTGTTCCTGCTCATCGTAGCGGATCGCTTGCACCAGCGGCGCGGTGCCGAGCGCACGCCGATCGGCCGCATTGCTAAGTAGCAGAACGCCGAGGCGGGTAAGTTTGTCTTTCAATGACAAGCCGTAGTGAACCAACAATTCATCGGCGCCTTTCTCTTTCACCGAATCCTTCACGCGGTCAGACGTGCGTATGCCCTGTACAAAATGGGTGAGCTTGTTCGCATCCGTCGCGGTGCACGAGACCCCGCTATCCATCGCCTCCCATGGCCGCCCCGGCCGTTCGTTCGCCAGACGCAATACGTCGTCGCCCAGCACGGGCACACAGGTATCGGCAACGCGCCGAAAATACCGCCCGTCAGACGTCGAGGCTACACCCGGTGACCGATCCACCACCAACTCGATGAACTGGCCGCCGTTAGCGGCATGCTGCAAGGTTGGTAACGCCTGCACGTTGACCGTCAATTCTCCGATGCGCTTGCGCAGCCGCTCGATCAGTTCGGGCGCGACCATTTGCGTCGGTGGTGGCACGCCTTCGCCATCTTCAATGCCGATCAACAAACGGCCGCCAGCGCCGTTAGCAAAGCATACGCATGCACGCGCGACCTCATCCCAATCCGCAGATTTGCCGGCAATCGTGCGCAGCGATTTGTGATCGGTATGCTGGTCTTCGAGGGGCATTCTAAAAACGCCGCTCAGCGCGGTA
>CAMDRJ010000263.1 GCA_945906755.1 Klebsiella pneumoniae
AGCATGTCCTGCAAGACCAGCACCTGACCGGAACAATCGAGACCGGCACCGATACCGATCGTTGGAATTACGAGCGACGCGGTCACTTGCTTGGCGAGTGGTGCAGGGATCATTTCGAGCACCAGCATTTGCGCGCCGGCCTGCTCCACCGCGCGCGCATCATCGAGCAAAGTCTTTGCTGCCGCATCGTCCCGGCCTTGCACCTTGTACCCACCGAGCTGATGAACCGATTGCGGCGTGAGACCAAGATGCGCGCAGACCGGCACACCGCGCTCCACCAGAAACCGGATCGTCTCGGCCATCACTTGCCCGCCTTCGAGTTTCACAGCTTGAGCGCCAGCCGCCATCAGCTGCACGGCGCTTTGAAACGCCTGCTCGTGTGACACCTGGTACGACCCAAACGGCAAGTCGGCCAGCACTGTGGCGCGCTCGCCGCCGCGCACCACACACTGCGTGTGATAGACGATGTCGGTCAGCGTCACCGGTAAGGTTGTGTCGTGGCCTTGCATCACCATGCCAAGCGAATCACCAACCAGCAAAATCTCGACGCCCGCCGCCTCGGCGAGCGCAGCAAACGACGCGTCGTAGCAGGTGAGCATGACCACCGGTTCGCCGCGTGCGCGATGCGCCGCAAAACCGCTCAGCGTCAGGCGCACAGCGTGCTCCGTGACACTACGTTCTGTTGCGCCATTCGGCTCATCACACCTTCCCAAGCGCTTTCAATACCCGCTCCGGCGTGAACGGCATGTCGCGCACCTTGGCGTTGAACGGTAATAACGCGTCGTTGATAGCGTTCATGATCGCAGCCGGCGCGCCCGCCGTGCCGTTTTCACCAGCACCCTTCGCGCCAAGCTCAGAGGTTTTCGTGGGCGTTTCGATATGCGCGGTGACGATATCTGGCATCTCGAATGACATCGGCACGAGATAGTCGGCGAGATTGGCATTCAGCATCTGTCCGCGCTCGTCGTACATGCATTCCTCGAACATCGCACCACCAATGCCTTGCACGATACCGCCGCGCGTTTGCTCGTCAACCAGCAACGGATTGATCACCGTGCCGCAATCACCCACACACCAGTGCTTGAGCATTTTGATGAAGCCGGTATCCGGATCGACTTCCACGAGCGAGCCTTGCACGCCGTTGGCAAACGTGAACGCGTATTCACGCGGCACGAAATGGCGGGTCACCGTGAGTTCCGATTGGAAATTCATCGGCAGCGTATCCGGACGGAAGTAGGCGACCCGCCCCACTTCCGCGAGCGGTAGCTTCTTCTCGCCGGTGGTGGTGTCGATGACGGTGTTATCGATGATATCGAGGGTCACCTTCTTCACATTGAGCATGGCCGCTGCGACATCGAGAATGTTCGACTTCAATGCTTTGCCCGATTGCAGCACCGCCTCACCACCAATTCCTGCGCCACGTGAGGCCCAGGTGCCGCCGCCATAGGGTGTTACGCGCGTATCGCCGGTGAGCACGCGCACTTTGTCGAGCGAGACGCCGACCGCGGTGGCGGCGATCTGTCCGAAAATTGCGTCGGTTCCCTGACCCTGCTCGGTGACGCCGCAGAGCACCGTGACCATACCCGATACATCGAGGCGCAAGGTCGCACCATCCTGCGCGGAAATCGGCGCTCCACCCACTCCGTAAAACGCAGCCGAGGGACTCGTCACTTCAATGATCGACGCCAAGCCAATGCCGCGATGAATGCCTTTCTTACGCAACGCCGCTTGCTCGGCGCGCAAAGCCGGGTAATCCATGATTTCAAGCAGCTTGTCGAGACACTTGTGGTGCGACAGCTTTTCAAAGCGGATGCCGGAGGGAAACGTATAGGGATACGCATCATCCCGAATCAGGTTGCGGCGCCGAAACTCCGCCGGATCGATGCCGAGCTTGATCGCCGCAGCATCGACGATGCCTTCGGTGATCGCGGCGGCAATCGGATGACCGACCGCGCGATATTGGCAAGTCACGTTCTTGTTGGTGAACACCGCATCCAGCTTGGCTCGGTATTGCTTATGTTTGTAAGGCCCGCCAGTGAGATTGACGACCTGATTGCCTTCGATGCCGCTGGTGCGTGGATACACCGAGTAGGGGCCGATCGCGGTGAGATCATCGAGATCGAACGCGAGGATATTGCCCGCCTTGTCGGCCGCGAGCCGAATCTTCACGCGATGTTCACGCGCGTGGATGTCGGAGACCATCGATTCCATGCGATCGGCGACGAACTTGACCGGCCGGCGCAGCATGATTGATAGCGCCACCGTACACATCTCATCCGGATACGTATGCACCTTGATGCCGAAGCCACCGCCGACATCTTTCGCGATCACCTGAATATTCGCCTCGGGGATATCGAAGTGCTTGGCAAACAACTGCTGCATCATGTGCGGCGATTGCGTGTTGTGATGCACGGTGAGCGAATGTTCGCCCGCGTTGTAATCGGCCAGGATAATGCGCGGTTCGAGGCAGACGCCGGTATGACGACCGAACGAATAGCTTTCCTCCACCACGCAGTCGGCCTTGGCGAATGCCGCATCCACTTCACCGGTGTCGAGCTCGCGATGGAAACAGATGTTGTCGCCCAACTCCGGATGAATCACGGTCTTGCCGGCCAGTGCATCGCGCATATCGACAACGACCGGCAGCTCTTCCCACTCGGCTTCCACAAGATCGCGCGCATCTTCTGCTTGGGCGCGCGTTTCTGCCACCACCGCAGCGACCGGTTCACCCTGCCATCTGGCGCGCTCGATCGCGAGCGGAAACTGTAAGGGCGAGCGAATGCCTTTTAGATGCGAGAGCACGCCCATCCAGGGTGTACAAATATCGCGCACGGCATAACCATCGACCACCGCGATGACACCAGGCGCCGCACGTGCCTTGGAGAGATCGAGCTTCTTGATCTTGGCATGCGCATGGGGACTACGGAAATATACGACCTGCGCAAGACGCGGGAAACGCAGATCGTCGGTGTACGACCCACGCCCTTGCAGCAAACGTTTGGCATTCGCTCGTGGTTCGCTCTTACCGATATAGCCGGTTTGCGGCCAGGTGCCCGGCGCCTGCAGCGGCCGATCAATGACCGGCGCGACCGGTGTCGTCGTCGTATTCGACTCAACAAGGCTCATGATTTGCCTCCGAGACGTTGTTTGGAAATGAGCACCGCTTCAATTGCATCGACGATGGCGTGATAGCCGGTGCAACGACAGTAGTTGCCCGAGATGTATTCGCGGATTTCTTCGCGCTTCGCGGCGGGCTTGTTTTTCACCAGATCGATGGCGCACATGATCATGCCCGGTGTGCAAAAACCGCACTGCAAGGCATTGCGTTCGTGAAACGCGTGCTGCATTTCGGCCGCCTCACCGGAATCGGACACGCCTTCGATCGTGTCGATCGTCTTGCCGTTGCAGGCAACCGCCAGCGTGAGACAGCCGCGCACGATCTCGCCGTTGACCCGCAAGGTGCATGCCCCGCATACGCCGTGTTCGCAGCCGGCATGGGAGCCAGTGAGGCCCATTTCTTCGCGCAGAAAATCCACGAGATGGGTGCGGGCGGCGATGCGGCGCGTCACCTGCGTGCCGTTCAGGTTCATCGTTGTTTCGATTTCGTAGTCCATGATCGACCTCGTTCAGGCAGCAAGGGCTGCAAGCGCGCGGCCAGTCAGCACGCGGGCAAGATGAATCTTCGTGGGCGGCGCGGAGTAGAGATCCCCGATCGGGTCCAATTCTTTACCAAGTGCCTGTTGTGCGGCCGCCGCTACCTCGGGCGAAAAGGCCTTCCCTTCGATAGCGGCCATCGCGCCTTTGGCGAGAATAGGCGTTGCACCCGCACCGAGATACGCCAAGCGCACATCGCGGAATTTTCCGGCATCCAGCTTCGCAATCGCCGCGACGCCCGCAATCGCATAGTCGCCATGCCGGCGTGCGAGTTCGAGAAACGCACTGCGGTAGCCGGCGCCCAGCACCGGAATCTCAATCGCGACGAGAATTTCCTTGGGTTGCAACGATGTGGTGTAAAGACCCTTGAAGAAATCGCGCGCCTTCACCCTGCGTTCACCCGTTTTGCCCGCAATGATGAATTCCGCATCGACGGCCAGCATGCAAGCGGGCCACTCAGCCGCGGGATCGGCAAACGCAATCGAACCACCTATCGTGCCGGCATTGCGAATTGCTGCATGGGCAATTTGTCCAACCGCCTGCGTGAGGAGCGGTACCGTCTTCGCGATTTCCGCGGATCGCTCGATATCGCAATGACGCGTCAACGCACCGATCCGCACCTTGCCATTCGCGGTGGCGATCCCAGTGAGGGCGGCGATGCCGGTGATATCGATAAGGATCGCAGGCGACGAGAGACGCATGTTCAGCGTGGCAACCAGACTTTGGCCACCCGCCAACACCTTCGCCTCCTCACCATGCTGGTCGAGCAATGCCAACGCCGCTGGGAGCGTGGCCGGTTTGGCATAAGCAAACTTGGGCGCTTTCACGCGGTGCCTCCTTTGTGAGTGAATGCGCTCACACCAGTAGCGTCGTTGCACGCAGTGCGCAACGGGGTGAGCGGGCGGCGAGTATGGTAGCGCACGGCCACGGATTGGGGCGACGGTGTTCGAGCGCTACGCGTTGGTCGGCAATTCGTATAATGAATCCGGACCCAACCAAGAGAGAAACCATGGCCACTTCTTCAGCAAAAAAACCCGGCGCTAAGCAATCCGCAAAAAAACCGACCGCGCGCGCAACTAGCGGCCCAAGCAAGGCGCTCATTGACGACCTCGTCGCGGGCAATCGCGTGCTCGCCCAATATGGGGTGGTCGATGCATTCGGCCATATCAGCGTGCGACACGATAAAGATCCGAATCGCTATCTGATCTCGTGCTCGCGCGCCCCGGAAATCGTGAAAGCCGACGACATCCTCGAATTCGATCTCGATTCCAACGCACTCAACAATAAGAAGGGCCGCACGCTTTACACCGAGCGATTCATTCATGGCGAGATCTACAAACGGCGTCCGGAGGTCATGGCGATCGTCCACAGCCATTCACCGCATATCGTGCCATTCGGTGTCGCGGGCGTGCCGCTCCAGGCCGTCTATCACATGGCGGGCTTTCTCTGCTGCAACATTCCGGTGTTCGACATCCGCACCAAGTTCGGCATGACCGACCTCCTGGTTCGGAATCGCGAACACGGCGGCGAACTCGCCGACATTCTTGGCGACGCACCCGTCGCGCTCATGCGCGGTCACGGCAACGTGGTAGTCGGCCCGTCGATTCCCGGCGTGGTCTACCGCGCGATCTACACCGAGATCAACGCAAAATTACAGCAGCAAGTGCGCGCCCTCGGCGGCACACCCACATACTTGTCGCGCGAAGAAGGCGAAAAGGCCACCCTCACCAATCTCGCGGCGATCGAGCGGCCTTGGGAGTTGTGGAAAAAGGCGGCGATGGGGAAGGGCTGATTCTCCCGTCACGACGCCTTCTCCCGCAAATGGACCCATTACGTCTGTGCATACGAAGGCCTCGTGATACTGTGAACGGGTCTGCTTGGTGATCGGATTTAAGGGGTGGATACGGATCGGGTTTTATGAATTGCCGAAGCTAGACGTACGTAAAAACCTACGATGTCAACCCGGCGAATGCGGATTGGGGGGACATCGGAGGTTGGTGCGGCTGGAACAAAATTACCGCGTAAAGACCAGTTGACCGGTTAGATTGAAGATGTGTCTTGATAAATCACGTTGAACTAAACCGCTTCGCGGTGGCAGAAGAACGATGAGGGAAGAGCAGCGCGCGTAACCGAGGATGCGAGCGTGACGTGAGTGTCGGCATTACCTTGATGTTGGGGAATGTTCCCCAAGATCAAGGAGCCAATCATGTCGAAGCT
>CAMDRJ010000264.1 GCA_945906755.1 Klebsiella pneumoniae
CGACACCAGGCAGGTGCTCGACACCCGGGCGGGCTTCTCTACGTAACCATCGAAGGGCTCGGGCATGGGCATCAGGAATTCGCCTTCATGCTCGAGCATCTCGGCCACGCTGAACTGGTCATGCTCGGGGTGGCGAATCTGCTCCCACAGCCGCGTGTAACCGCCCTGATAGCCCTCACCAGCCAACTGCGCGTGCAGCGCGCGTGCACTGCGCCGCTCGCGCTTTGCCCGCCGTGCGTCCACCTCCAGTGCCTGCGTGAGCGATGCCAAGTACGGCGTGAGCTTCTTGGGCACTTCGCAGCGCCGGTATTTCGGCGCCGTCCCCTGCGCCCTCTTCAGCCACTTCTTGATCGTGTTGCGTGACAGGCTCGTGAGCCTGGCGATCTCGCTGATCGACTTTCCGTCACGGAAATACATCCCGCGGATCTTGCCTATCAATGCCATGGTGATCACCTCGGTTCCCTGCTTAATAAATAAGCAGAGTAGGTCATTCACCCTGGTCAGTTTTCAGTCGGCACTACCCTCGTTTGATGGTCAATTTTCGGCCGGCGTCAACAGCCCAAGGAGAGCATCGCGATCTGTACGAATTGGCGCATGAAGCGGGTCATCGCCTGGAACACCGCGCCGCTCTTGCTGGTGCCTTCTTGCATCAACGCCACTTTGTCTTGGAAGTAGCGCCAGCGCTTGAGCAGGCTTTGCGTCATACCCAGGGCTTGCAGCACTTCGGCGTTGCGTAATGAGGTCACCGAGGGTTGGTGCGTCACACGGTGATTGCAGGGCTGAACAATTTGTGAACCGGAAGAGGATCGTGTTGCAGGGCTGTCAAGCGGTACTTCGCAGCAGCCTGGTCGGAACACCCGACCACGCCACCGATACGCCAACAGCTATTGCCGCCGAAGCGACGCAGTGGCTGGGATATCTAGCTTGCCGGTCTTCTGATCAACCACCACGCGGTGGTGCTCCCGCGCGAACACCGCGGTGATCTTTTCATTCCAGACATCGAACGCCACGCGCTCGGGTTCACGCTCGAGCGGATCGCCATACCCACCGCCGCCCGGTTGCACGTGTGTGACCAAATCGCCTTCGGCAAGCCAGCGCGTGATCTTGGAAGGAAGCTTTGTCTGCGTGTCCGCCTCGCCCAACAAATTTTCAGCGGGACGCGCCGGCTCACCACCAGCCAGGCCGTAAGGCGGAAATTTCATCCGGTCGGCCCGCAGCTGCATCAATGCCTCTTTAGCGAGGACGCGGTAGCTGCGGCGCATGCCAAGACCGCCACGCCAGCGACCGGCTCCGCAACTATCGGCCACCAGTTCGTAACACTCGACGCGCACCGGATGTTGCGCCTCCAGCGTTTCCACCGGCGTGTTGGACAGATTTTGCGAGGCGTTGGTGATCGCCTCGATGCCATCGGCGTTTGGTCGTGCGCCCCAGGCGCCGCAAATCATGTCGACAATGATGAACGGTGCGTCGTCCGCGCGCCGACCCGATAAGCAGATGACGGTGTTACCGCCTTCACCCGCTGCAGGAACACGGTCCGGCACAATTTGCGCGAGGCAACCGAGCATCGCATCGAACACGCGATATCCAGTGAGCGCACGCGCGGCGACCGCAGCGGGTTGGCGCGGATTCAATACCGAACCCAGCGGCGCATGCACTTCGATGCAGCGAAACACACCGGCATTGTTCGGGATATCGCCTTTCAATGCACAACGCACGGAAAGGTAGGTACAGGACTTCGTGTACGAAAGCGTCGAATTGATTGCCGCTTTCACCTGCGCGGCCGACCCTTCATAGTCGACGCTCACCCGGTCTTCATGCACCGTAATCGCGACATTGATCGGAATCGGCGCAGGCGATAGCCCATCATCGTCAATATAGTCGGTGAATCGGAAGGTACCCTTGGGCCAATGCCGAATCTCTTCACGCGCCATGCGCTCGGCGTAGCTAAGCAATTCTGCCCAATAGCGCCTTGCGGTATCGCGCCCGTAGCGCTCGAAGAGCCGCCCAAGCTCGCGCACACCGACCTGCGCGCCGGCGTATTGCGCTTTCAAATCACCCAACACGCGATCGGGAACGCGAACGTTCAAGCCGATGAGGCGCTCCAGCGCATTGTTCATCTTGCCCGCTTCGTACAGTTTCAACGGCGGCAGGCGCAGGCCTTCTTGGAAAATTTCGGTCGAGTCGCTCGCATTCGAGCCGGGCACACGCCCGCCCACATCGGTGTGGTGGCAGATCACCACGCAAAATCCCTCGATCTCCTCGCCGTGAAAGAACGGCACGAACATGAAAATATCGGGCAGGTGCATACCGCCCATATACGGATCGTTGAGGATGATCGCGTCGCCTGGCCGCATCGAGGCGCCGTACTGTGCGCGGATGGATGCCATCGCCTCCGGAATCGCACCAAGATGCTGCGCTATCGTTTTCGCCTGCGCGACCATCTCGCCATGTCGATCGCAAATCGCCGCGGAATAGTCCATGACGTCTTTGACGATTTCGGAGCGCGCGGTACGAATCACCGTGTAGGCGATTTCATCGACGATCGCATCCATGCCGTTTTTGATCACGGCGAACGTGATCGGATCGATATTGCCGGTAATCGAATGGGCGAGTTGCATATTGGTAACCGGGGAATTCATTCGTGCCTCATGGTGCGATGTCGAGAATGACATTGCCAATGTCGTCAGCCCATGCCGAGGTGCCGGGCGGAACAACGATGGTCGTATCGTACGCTTCCAGAATCAAGGGGCCGGCACGCGGTGTGGCGCCCAACGCCGTTCGCGGTATCACCGGCGTATCGATGAGCGGCCCACCGCGAGTAAAGCTTGCCTGCCTGGCGCCAGCTGCGGCCGCTACGGCCGGTGCATCGACATGTAATGCGTTGAACGACAGACGATCATCGCGGTGGCCTCGGACCGATAATCTGAGATTAACGAGTTCGAGCGGCTCATCATTCGAATACCCGAATGTTTCCGCGTAGGTGCGTTGGAAATCAGCACGCAGCATCGCGAGCATTTGCGCATCAAGATCCGCACCGGCAAGTGGGATCGTGAGATCCGAAGATTGTCCGGCGTAGCGCAAATCCGCCTTCAACACGAAGGTCACATGATCGGGGCCGTAACCTTCGGTGGCGAGCGCGATCAAGCCCTGGCGGCGCAAATCATCGACGCTCGCCTGCAGGGTATCAACGGAGCATTGATCAAGTCGGCGCAATACGGCACGCAGAAAATCGCGCTCGGCGTCCGCCGCCAACATGCCCGCCGCACAAAATACACCGGCCATGATCGGCGCCACTACTCGACGTACGCCAAGGAGTTTGGCCACGTCAACCGCATGGACCGGGCCTGATCCGCCAAATGCCATGAGCGTCATGTCGCGCGGATCACGCCCCCGCTCAACGGTGACCGCGCGGATGGCGCGCGCCATATTGACGTTCGCGACTTCGCGAATACCGTGCGCGGCATCGAGCAGCGACAGACCAAGCGGTGTACCAACCAGATCGGCGACCGCTTTCCTCGCTAACTGCGGATCGACGCCAAGCGAACCACCGGCGAGGGCGTGCGGATTGAGATAGCCCAGCACCATATTGGCGTCGGTAACCGTCGGCCGTTCGTTGCCCAGCTGATAACACGCCGGGCCAGGATAGGCGCCCACCGACTCCGGTCCGACCCGCAGCAAGCCGCCCGCATCGATGAGCGCGACCGAACCACCGCCTGCACCCACTTCAGCAATATCGATCGACGGGACTTTCAACACATAACCGCCGCCCTTCACGAATCGACTCGGTGAGCTGATGCCGTCGCGAAACTCGTATTCGTTGGTCAGCGCGGGCACACCCGCTTCAATGATCGATGCCTTGGCAGTGGTGCCACCCATGTCGAACACGATTAGATCGCGATCACCGGTCTTTACGCCAATCCGTGCCGCACCGGTCACACCGCCCGCAGGTCCCGAGGCAACCGCGAATACAGGCTTTGAGCTTGCTGCGGTAATGCCCATCATGCCGCCATTCGAGGCCATCACCTGAATTGGCGCACGCACGCCAATCGCCTCCAGATCAAGACGCAACTGGGCGAGATACTTACGCATCGCGGGCAAAATGTAAGCGTTGACGACAGTCGTACTGGTGCGCTCATACTCCTTCATCTCGGGTAGCACATCGCAGGATGCGGTCACCAGCAATGACGGGTACTCCGCCTCAAGAATCGCCTTTGCGGCGAGTTCGTGGACCGGATTCACGTAACTATTGATGAAGCAAATTGCAATCGCTTCAACGCCCTGGGCAATGAAGAACGCGGCTTCCGTGCGAATTTGTTCCGGGTCGAGCGCTTTAACGACGCTACCGTCGGCGCCCATTCGTTCATCGATTTCACGCCGGTAGCGGCGCGGTGCGAGCGGTTCGGGCTTGTTCCAACTGACATCGAACATCGTTGGGGTGCGGATGCGACCAATCTCGAGCACATCGCGAAATCCTCGCGTGGCGAGCACACCGGTGCGTGCCCCCGCTCGCTGCAGGATCGTATTGGATGCGGTGGTGGTGCCATGCACGATTTCGCTAATGGATGCAGGCGACACGCGCGCCTGATCGAGCACCATACGAATCCCCTCGACCACCGCTTTGCCCGGACTCTGCGCGGTGGTGGAAGTCTTATTGATATGCAGCCGGCCATCCGGTAACTGCAGAATGATGTCGGTAAACGTGCCACCGATATCGCAGCCAATCCGTGCGCCAATCGGTGCAGCGGCGGCCGGTTCTGAAGGATTTTCGCGAGTCACTGAAGATTGAGATCAATTGAAGGGAACCCGAAGGTTACCCCGCATGACCGTGCAGCGCCTCGGCACCGGCAAACGCTACGCGAGGGGCACGGCTAGAGCTTGTACGCGACCCCGATCGAAAGGTAGGCGTTGTTCTTGTCGCGCACGAGCGGACTCGATGCGGCTTCGCCGATCATGCGACGCAACTCGGCACTGCCGACGAGCAACCATCGTCGCCCCAAATCATACGAACCCAGCACACCGCCCGCGATAAATCGTGCGCCGGCACCGGGTTGATAAACAGCGAGCCCGGAATTCGCCGCAAGCGAAGGCGAAACACCGTAATAACCGCGCATTTCCGAGCCGTCGGAAACGGTCAGTTGCCCGAAGGCGCCGGCGTTGAAGCCGCCCTTGTCGAGCACGCCAATCGTGACCCGAAAGTCGGCCTCAGCGCCGCGGTCTGAATCCAGATGCTGGCGAATGCGAGCGAGCGCGGTGAGCGGGGCAATACCGATCTTCGTGTCGTATTCGATATGGACGCCCACGGACAGGCCCGGGTCCAAATCCGGTACGCGGTTGGATTTCAGAAATGCCGATTCATCGGCGACGCGCCCGCCTTCATAGGCAATCTGTCCACCGAGCACGAGTCCGCGCGCGAGCGCAATTCTGCCGCCACCTTCGAGCTTGCCTTGGGTGGTGCGAGCAAACCACGGCCCACGATAGATGCGCAATACGGGAATGAGATCCACCCGGTTCGCATCGGCGCCTTCATATGCGGGCCTCACGCGAAGGCCAACACCAATCAAAGTTGGATCTTCTTCGTTCGCCTGTGCGAGCGCGCCCTGCGCCATCAAGATTGCGCATATGGCCATCAACGTAGCGACAAAGCGTTTCGATCGCTTTCTTAGCAGACCCGCTTTCGTGGGGGGCTTTGAACATTCAACGTCCGTTGTTGCAACATGATTCAAATACATGGTTCTCTCCGTCGTTGGGGATCAA
>CAMDRJ010000265.1 GCA_945906755.1 Klebsiella pneumoniae
GGTGCCCTCGCAAGGCTCATCCGAGACGATCGAATGGGCAGCGCATCCTGATCGCAAGTATCTCTATATGCAGAACTTCAATCCGTATTCGGCGGCGGTGCGCTATCTCAACATGTACCGGGAAGTGGCCGAGGATCACTACGGTTATGCGGCGACTTCCGCCCAACTTGGCTGGGCCGGCCCGTGCTATGTCGCCGAGACCGATGAAAAGGCGATGGATGAAGCACGCGAAGGCCTGGAATTTCTGTTCAACAAGATTCTGCGCATGCCACCTGGTATGTTTTTCCCACCGGGATACACCTCGGTTGATTCGATGCGCCGCGTCATGGCAGGTAAGCAATCCATCATGGGTGCGCGACGCACGATAGAGAATCTCGTCGCCCAGGGCGTTGCGATCGTCGGCAGCCCCGATACCGTTCGCAAGCGCATCACGGCTGCGCATAAAGAGCTTGGCTTTGGCACGTTCATGACGCTGCTGCAATTCGGATCACTCTCTGCGCGGTTGACCGAAAAGAATATTCGCCTATTCGCGAAGGAAGTGTTGCCGGCGTTACAGGCGTTAGGCGACAAGGACTATGCGGGGTTCGATCGCAAAAGGGTCGGTACGATTTAAAAAAGCACCCGTCACTCCCGCGAAGGCGGGAGTCCAGCCGGTTCTTGATCGCGCTAGCGGCAAGAGTTCTGGACTCCCGCCTGCGCGGGAGTGACGAACCTTTTTCGACTTTCTACTGATCCACAACGGGAGATCGTAATGGCCACCACTGACGACGAATTTTTCAAGCAACGCGGCTTTGGACTGCGCATCGGCTTTGGCGAACGCCCTGCCCTCTTGGTGATTGACATGGTGAAGGCGTTCACCAATCCTGACATGATGCTCGGGTCCAATCTCGACCGACAGATCGAGGCGCATCGTCCACTGCTCGCACTCGCCCATGAACGCAAGATTCCGGTGCTGTTCTCCACCGTCATGTATGAAGACGCCGATTTCAAAGACGCCGGTATCTGGGCGCTCAAGCAAAAAGGTGTCGTCACGCTGAAGGCCGGCACCGATGGCGTCAAGATTGATCCGCGTCTCGACTTCCGTCCGACCGACTCGCTCATCGTCAAGAAGTATGCCTCGTGCTTCTTCGGCACCGATCTCGTCTCGAGGCTGCTCGCCCATCGCATCGATACCTTGATCATCACCGGCTGCACCACGAGCGGCTGTGTGCGTGCGAGTGCGGTGGATGCCTGCCAGACCGGTTTTCGTCCGATGGTGGTGCGTGAAGCGGTCGGTGATCGCTCGGTCGCCGCGCACGAACAGAGCCTCTTCGATTTGCAGGCAAAGTACGCCGATGTCGTTTCGCTCGAGGAAACACTCGCCTATCTCAATACCATCACCGTCTGAAAAGGGGATGGATATGGCTTATCCGCAAGAGCATGATCGCTTCGCTTATTCGGCCATCGTCGATCGGCCGCCGCTTCGCTGGCCTAATGGCGCGCGGGTCGCGGTGTGGGTTATCCCCAACATCGAGCACTTTCTGTTTGATCGACCGTCCACCTCGGTGACCTCGGCGACGATTCAATGCGTGCCCGATGTGCTCAACTACTCGTGGCGCGATTTTGGTGTACGGGTCGGTATATGGCGCATGATGGACATCATGGAGCGCTACGGCATCAAGGGCACCGTAGCGCTCAATGCCGATGTCTGCACGCACTATCCGCGCATCATTGAAGCAGGCAATCAGCTCGGCTGGGAATGGATGGGGCATGGCCTCAATAATTCGATTCTTCTCAATCAGCAACCGGAAGCCGAAGAACGCGCGCTGATTCAGAACATCGTACAGACCATCAAGACCGGCACCGGCAAGCAGCCGCGCGGCTGGCTGGGCCCCGCCCTTACCGAATCACATCGCACGCTCGACCTGCTCGCCGAAGCGGGCATCGAATATGTCAGCGATTGGGTGAATGACGAGCAGCCGTATCCGATGCGCGTCAAGTCAGGCTCGATGATCTCGATTCCATATTCAATCGAAGTCAACGATATCCCAGTCTTCCTCGATCAGAAGAAAACCGGCGAGGCATTCGGACAACTGATCTGCGACCAGTTCGATGGTCTCTATGAAGACGGCGCGAAGACCGGCCGCGTCATGGCGATTGCACTCCACCCGTTTTTGATCGGCCATGCGCATCGCGCGAAGTATTTCGCCAAGGCGCTCGCACATATCACTTCACGCAAGGAAGTGTGGGTGACGACGGGGAGCGAGATTATTGATTACTACAAGAAGAACTATCTGAAGGCTTAGGCAAAGAACCGTAAGGCCCCCTCTCCCCGGCCCTCCCGCAAGGGGCGAGGGTGAGTCCCGTAGGGTGGGTACCCCACCCGTCATCCCGGTCAATGAACCGGGATCCAGAACGTACGCGTTGCCGTAAGCACCTGGACCCCGGATCACTGTCCGGGGTGACGGAGATGCACTAGACCGTCAACTCTTCTTCAGCACATACCCATAAGCGATGTTGCTGCGATGCCCGCCTTCGGCGTCGTAGCGCTTCTTGTACTGCGCGACCTTATCGGTGGCGAGTTCGGCGCGCTTGGCCGGTGAGAACCCATAGAGCCGCGCGTTGTTCTCGCCGAGAATCGCGCGCTTCACCGGGCCATCGGCCGGGCCCATCGGCGCAACGCCGTATTTCTTCTGGATCTCTTCGGGGATCTCCATGCGACGGAGCGCCTCGATCTGCCATTGCGGTGCACCGGTCCAGAGTGCATCGGTGCCCCACACCACGTGATCCGCGCCCATGCCTTGGATCATCGTCCCCAGCATGTAGGCGGCGACCCGTGGTTCGGCCATATTGCTATGCGCGAAGATCTGCCCGAGATCCGCATACACGTTCGTCACGCCGAACTGCGACGGGATATGCGCGAGATCAGTCACCCAATCGACGCGGCCCATGCGCTGCAATTGATCCCAAGCGGCGGAAGCGGACGCACCCGGACCGCCGACCCAGCGGTAAGCAGAGTGATAGATGACGAAGTTGAGATGCGGCCAATCCTTGGCGGCTTTGCCCACATCATTCACATTGCAATAGCCAAGCAGATGCGGAAACTGCTGCTCGACCGACGGTGGAAAGAGGCCCTTATGGATGCACACGTTCTTCAAACCCGGGCGATCGGGATACTTGGCGATCGCCTTGGTGAGCTTCTCATAGAAGGGATACATGATCTTCTCGTCGTCCAGCCGGAACGGGAACTTCGAGAGATGCTTGTTGGTGTTGTCACCGATCGTGTAGCCCTTCCATGAATCGGGCTTGAGCTTTTCATTCTCTTCATCGAACTTGTCGAGCCAACCGGCCCAGCCCGGCGTGAAGATCGCATGCGAGAACATCCGCTTGGTGCCCGCTTCCTTGTTGATGCGCTCGCGGGCATCGAATTTCATGTCGTTCGTGAGGAACGAGAATTTCGGATCCATCGAATACGAGCCGCTGATGCAGGCGACCTTGGTGTCGCTGTCCAGAAACATTTCCTTGAAGTAGTTCGGGAACTTGAGATCATCGATGGTCTGCGGCTTGCCGACCAGGAGCGGATTCCAGCCGGCCTTGCCGACTGCCTCGCGCTGCGATACGAACGCGCGGATCGGCGTGTCATCGCGCAGGAAGTGGGTGTGCATGTCCATCACGAACTGGTCTTTCAACCCATCGGCGCGCGCTTGCGCCATGTCGAGGTTGGCCGCCTCGGCAGGGCTTGCATCGTAGATCGCGCCGCCCGTTTTCGCGTAGGTCTCATTCATCGCGACGAAGGCCGCTGCCATACCGCCCGCAGTCTTGAAAAAATCGCGGCGACTAAGACCGTTCTTCTTCGCGAGGCGCGTGCCGATTTCCTTCACGCGGGCCTCGAATTCGCGTTGCCCGGGCGTCTGCGGGCTCGGCATGAATTCATCACTCGACATCGATTGCACTGGAATCGGCGAGCGAAACAGCGTCTCACCACCGGTTAGTTTTGCAAGCTCTTCGTCGGTCAGCAGGCTCATGGGAGGCCTCCAATGATTGGATGTGAGCTGCCATCCTATGCGTTCCGCACGGACTCGTAAATTGCGCGGCGCAGCAAAGCCGCGCCGCTCGAACAGCGTCCGCCGACTAACGCTTGGTCAGCACCTGATAGACAGCCGGCTGCGATTTCGAAATATGCATTTCGACGGCGAACTCCTTGCCGTTCTCCGCGATTAATTCGCAAGCCTGTTTGACCGACAGTTTCTGCGACGCGGCCATGTCGTTCATGTCCTCAACAATTGTTTTGCGGAATTGCGGTTGCAGCATCTTGTACAACTCCTCCTCTTTCACCGCGGCTTCAGCGAGGCCGGCACGCGCCACCGCAAGTTCGGATCGATGCACATCTTCGAATGCCGCCGCAAAAGGGGTCGCATCCACGCCACGCTCCCGACAATAATCGAGCCGCTCGCGCGCATTGACCAGATAAAACCCCATGAACGTGCTGGCGGCAGTCAGGAACCGCTTCTTGTCGTTCGGTTGTGCGGCGATATTCGCCGTGCTCACTGCGACCGCTTCGCGTCGGTGCGCCTCGCCGGCCGGCATGTTGGGATTCTTTTCAATGCCGTCCTTGCGCGTTTGCTCCATGACCCTCTCTGCTTTGACCACCGCCTTGCGCTTGACGTATTGGTCGTAGCCGTACTTCGCACCCGCGAATGCAGCGGCAAATATCACTGCGTAGACGATCTTGCTGATGATTCCATTCATGGTCGATCCCCTGGCTTGCCTTATCAGCCGATGAACGACACCCACCGGCGCTCAGCCGTCTATCGGCCAGATAGAGCAGTCGATGAGGAGACTTTGCCCGCAAGGAAACACAATGCCTCGATGAATCATCCGCCCAGATCGCATTGATGATGCGTGCGATCGTCGAGTCCGTTGCGCCGCTGCATCGCTTCGCCCTCAACCGAAATTCGCCCCACCATTTACGATCACGACCTCGCCGGTCATGTACCGCGCACCATGGGAGATGAGAAAGCACGCAACGTCAGCAATTTCTTCCGGCGTCCCGATGCGGCCAAGCGGTGCGCTGGACGCCGCGCGAGCGCGATTCTCCGGCGAGTAGTTGCGAATCATCGCCGTCTCGGTCACGCCAGGGGCCACCGCGTTGACACGGACACTGCTCGGTCCGAGCGCGCGTGCCATGGTGCGGACCAAACCGGTAATCGCCGCTTTTGATGCAATATAGGCTGGCCCACCGCTGCCGGCCGCACCGCCCACGCCCGCGGCGATCACCGTCGTTGAAGCGGTCATGACGATTGCGCCATGCCGTTGTGCTTCCAAGTGCTTGCCCACCGCCTGCGCAATTAGGAACGAGCCGGTGACATTCACCGCCAGCACGCGATTGAATTCCTCGGCGGAAAGTTCGGTCCAGAACGTGCTCGAATGAATCGCCGCACAGTGGATCAAAGCATCCAGCTTGCCGAATCGCTTGAGGGTCGCCGCCACCGCCGCCGCGCAATCCGCGGGCTTTGATACATCGCAGGCAATGGCTTCCGCGTTTCCGGCACCGGCCGGCAGAGCGGCCTGCACGGCCTCGCGCTTGAGATCCATCGCGCCTACTTGATGTCCGCGCTCAAGCAGCAATTGCACGCAAGCACGGCCAATGCCGCTTGCTGCGCCTGTCACCATCACCGTCTGATGCGTCGTTCCGCTCATCGCTGTCTCCTTTTGAGGTTTGTCATTGTCGTATCGGCCAACAACGCCGTTCGGGCTTGGCCGTATC
>CAMDRJ010000266.1 GCA_945906755.1 Klebsiella pneumoniae
GGAATTCGTCGTTCGACATCCCAGTATCGAAATTGTTTTTCATTCGACCGAATCCACTGAGGATGCCGTTACGCGAGTGCTGCAGCGCTCTGCCGACATCGGCTTTACCGTTTTTCCGCAGTTCAGCCCAGAACTTATCGGCACTCCGCTGGTGAAGGCCGAACAGGTGTTCATCGTCGGGCGCAAGCACCACCTCGCAAATCAGAAAACTGTCTCGCTCAAGCAACTGCGCGACTGGCCTTTCGTGCGCTTCGAGCAAAAGACCGGCCAGCGCGTGGTCTCCGACACGGTATTTGGCTCGTCCGGAGGCTATCCACGCATCCTGGCAGAGTCCAACGACGTCGAATATGTCAAACGTATCATTCGCATGGGAATGGGCGGGGTGTCTCTGCTGCCGGCGTTTTGCGTGCGCAATGAGATGGGTGATGGTTCGCTGCATACGTTGAGATTGAACACCGGGCCCATTGTCCAGGAAGCAGGGTTTGTCGCTCGCAAAGACGTGAATCTGCGCGCGGTGACGCTGTTTCGCGACGAATGTTTGCGTTTGCGTGGACCTGCGCTTCGCAGCGTCTCTCTCGAGGAGAAGAAGCAGGTTTTTGGAAACGGGGTTGCTCGCGCACAGTTGCGGGCGCCTGCGCGCCGTAAAGTGACTCGTACCAAGTCGAGGTAGATGTGGGGTAGCGTAACTTAACGATGATTTTCAGCCATCGCAATGGTCCTAACCATTTCCATTTCCATTGGCAATAGCCGATGCGATTTCAAATTAAATCAACCCGGAAAAACTGGAGAACGCCATGACCAAGAAGATCAAGGAATTCGTAACCTACTGGGGACCTACGGTCGCAGACTGGAGCGACATCGAGCAGCGATTTGTCATTGAACGTGACGAGGAGATGCTTAAGGCTGGCGCCGAGCGTGGTGGCCGCCGCATGGAGAAAATTTCCTTGAACGATATCTTCAAGGAAGGGGTCGTTACCGGCGTGGACATGGAGAACGGGTATTTTCCGCTGCTCCTGTATGCCAACGAAGATATGATCATCGAAGTCGCCAATTGCGACCGTGAACAAGGCGGCTGGCACCGCAATATGGGCGGGGACGAGTGGTGCTTTCAATATCAGGGCAGCCGCACGATCCACAGCGAGACCGGCTCGATCACAATCAATGAGGGCGAGATGACGGTCATCCCTCGAGGCATTTCTCACCAGAACGTCGGTCATGGTCCGAATATCGAGATCACGATCTATACGAAGAAGCCGTTGAAACGCCTTGCCCCGACCGATGCCGAACAAGCGCGTCTGCGCATGAAAATCCAGGATGGCAAGCCCGTTGTGCCACCGCCTACGCTGAGTGACGTTTCGGGCAAGTGAATAACCCCTAAACGGGGCTTAAAGGAGATGGAGGGATGAAATCTAATGGAGAACGCATTCAAGTCGGCATTGTCGGAGGCGGACCAGCCGGGCTGATTACCGCGATCGAACTCGCTCGCCGCAGCGTGCGATGCATGCTGTTCGAGGAAGATCCCACACCGCCCTGGTTTCCCAAGGCTAATGCCTCCACTGCGCGCACCATGGAGCATTATCGGCGCCTCGGCTTCGCTGACGAAATCCGTTCGGTCGGCTTGCCACTAGATTATCCGCAAGACGTTGCTTACTTCACACGCTACTCGGCGTCGGAGATCGCTCGCCTGAAAGGATACACACGGCGCGAAGCGCTCAGCGGTGCGCATCGATCCGACTCCAATTGGCCCACTCCTGAACCGGTGCATCGTGCTAATCAAATACTCATTGAGCCGGTGCTCAAGCGGCAGGCCGAACGCTGGGAGAGCGCAATCGTGCGCTTCGGCTGGCGCGTGCTTTCGGTGACGCCGGGCCATGGCGTGACGATAGTGGCCGAAGAAGTCCGAACCGGCAAAACCGAAACGTTCGAATTCGACTTCGTCGCGGGGTGCGACGGTCCACGCAGCATGGTCCGCCAAGCCATCGGCATCAAGCTCGAAGGGGTGTCAGATGAGGAACGCACCTTCATGGGGGGCACGATGTTTGCGGCCCGACTGAAGGCCCCAAAGTTCTACGATATCTCCGCAGGAAAACCGGCATGGCAAAACTGGGCGTTCAACAGCGAGCGACGTTCAATACTAAGTGCGATCGACGGCTTAGGGGAATTCACCTTTCACACACAGTTGCCGCGCGGCATGAAGGGCACGCGTGCCTGGGTGGAGGAGTCGCTTGCACTCACCTTGGGCTGCGAAATGCCATACGAAATTCTCGATATGGCGGCATGGACCGCCGGCCTTACGCTGGTCGCCGAGCGATTTTCTGCGAGAAACGTTTTTCTCGCGGGTGATTCGGCACACCTGTTCACGCCCGTGGGTGGCCTGGGTTACAACACATCAATTGAAGATGGCGTCAACCTTGGCTGGAAGCTGGCCGCACTGTGCCAAGGTTGGGGAGGTCCGGGTCTCCTCGATAGTTACGAGGACGAGCGCCGCCCAATAGCAAAGCGCAACACCGAATTTGCGCGCGCGATGGCGAACCGCATGGGCGAAATTAAGGTGGGTCCCGAACACGAGGAATCAACACCGGAAGGCGATCGCAAGCGCCGCGAACTTGGAGTGAGGCTCCTCCGACATGCCGAGGACGAATTCAACACACCCGGAATCCAGTTTGGCTCCTGGTATGGAGATTCAAGTATCGTTTCCTACGACGGTGAATCGCCCTTGGACAACCCGCATCGTTACCGGCCCAACGCCTGTCCCGGAGCCCGTGCCCCGCATCTCTGGCTGGATGAACAACGCTGTCTTTATGACGAGTTCGGACGAGACTTCACTCTATTGCAACTGAACCGTTCAGCCGATGTCGCGCCAATGGTAGGCGCGGCGGGCAGGCTTGGCATTCCGCTGAAGGTGGTGACGTTAGCGAACGAGGAGGCACGCACACTTTACGGCCGTGACTACGCCATCATACGGCCAGATCATCATGTGGCATGGCGCGGCGACCAGATTCCCCTAGATCCCCAGGAACTCCTTTGCCAGGTAACCGGACGTGCAAGCTAGTGTCTGCGTTCCATTATTGGGAAACCCCATGAAAAGACTCGATCAAAAGGTTGCAGTGATCACACAGGCTGGTTCCAATTTTGGTAGGGCAATCGCGGCGGCTTATGCCGCCGAAGGGGCGTATTTGGTCCTGCAGGACTGGGAAGAACGCAAGGACCTTCTTGATGAAAACGTCGAGCATGCACAGCGAGCCGGCGCCAAAGCGATAGCCGCAATCTACGACATTACTACCGGTGAGGAAACAGCCGCTTTGACCGAGCGCGTCATGAAAGAGTTTGGCCGCGTCGACATTCTGGTCAACACCGCGATGCAGGGGGGGCACGGCATCTTGTTTGACATTCGCGAGAATGATTGGGACCTGTGCATAGATCGGGGGCTGAAAAGTTATTTCCTCACCTGCCAGCACCTTGGCGAGGAGATGGCCCGCACCGGTTACGGCAAGATCATCAATATCACCTCAATTGTCGCGGACCTTGGCTCGGGCGGTGCGGTTCCGTGGGGGGCATGCAAGGGTGGCGTAAATTCACTGACCTACGCGGTGGCACAAGCGTTGGGCGAATACGGTGTGCGCTGCGTCGGCCTTACGCGCGGCGCAATGGAATCGATTCCCTTTACGTCCGAGGCGCGGAACGAGCGGTTGCTACGCATCCCGTTTAAAAGGTTAGGCTTGGAGGAAGATCTGATGGGACCGGCGATTTTTCTGGCAACGCCAGAATCGGACTGGATAACCGGGTCGATCGTGTACTGCGAGGGCGGTTACGCGCATGCCGCAGCTACTGATGCCGAGCATCGCGCGACTGAATCTCCTCTGAAGAAAAAAGGAATGAAAATGTCGAAGCAGCCGAAAGCAATGGACGCTCTGGACACCGACATAAAGTAAGCACTAAATCGCTACTTTACCGAGAGGAGCCAAGAATATGCAAAGGAAACGCGATCACTACTTTTCAAATACAGAGACGCTTGCCGACAATAAATTCCGTGTTGTTGCGCTTGGTACCGGACGGTCGTTCCTCCGGTCGGCGCAGTCAAAACGCCGGCTGGTTGATCGAACTGGGTAATGGCGACAAATTCATGTTCGACTTTAGCTTTGGCACGCAGCAGAACTTTGCAGCGCTGGAAATTTCCTATCAGGACCTGACGGGATACTTCGCTACCCATCTGCATACCGACCACGGTGGAGAATTCGCGCAAATATGGGCCAACTGGAAGCTGCCAGTATTCGCGATCAGCTTAAGCGCTTCGAGCTGCCTCAATTCCATTATTTTCTGAGTTCCAAGTCATTCGAGAATTTGCGGATCGACCATTGCAATACTTACCAGCCGATTTAGAATATCTCATTAATTTCAACTTCGTCAAGTTGAAGTTGAATTACACTAAACTTGTAGGGCCTAATTGCTGCGAATCGCTAATGTCTCGTTCGCGGTAGCTCATATAAGGCTCCACGGAAAGTTCTACGACCTCGACTCCACTTCAATTCAATTCAATTCAACGGAGATTCTCGTGAAAACCACCATCGTTAATATTGGCACCATCCTCAGTGGCGACTGGCGTGAGCCCTACGTTAAGGGTGACACCATCGTGATGGCAGACGGAAAGATCACGCACGTCGGCACCGCAGACGCCTCAATTAAGGACAGTGACGTCGTGATCGATGCGGGAGGAACCACCGCGATTCCGGGGTTAATCGACTCGCAGGTACACAACACCTTCGGGGATTACACGCCGAGGCAGAAGACGGTTGGCTTTCTCGAGAGTTACATCCACGGCGGCACCACCACGTGCATCAGCGCCTCCGAAGTGCACGTGCCGGGTCGCCCCAAGGACCCCGAAGGAGTGAAAGCACTCGCGGTGGCCGCGATGAAATGCTTCGAACACTACCGCCCAGGCGGCATGCGGGTCTACGCCGGGTCCGTCATTCTCGAACCCGGCCTCGTCGAAGCCGACTTCAAGGAGATAGCTGCCAAGGGCGTGTGGCTAGCAAAAGCAGGATTCGGTGGGGTTAAAACTCCTTACGATTACGCCCCGATGGTGGCTTGGGCAAAAAAACACGGCATGATAACCACAGTGCATACGGGTGGATCATCGATCCCCGGCTCCTCGGGCATCTGGGCCGATCACCTGATCGCAATGCAGCCAGACGTATCATTTCACGTCAATGGCGGGCCGGTGGCGATGCCTGACGAAGACTTCCCCAGAATCGTCAATGAATCCAGCATAGCCTTGCAGGTTTGCACTGCAGGCAACCTGCGCACGCTGCTGCACATCGGCGACCTGATCCGCAAAAAAAACGAGTTTGACCGATTCTTGATCGCTACCGATACACCGACCGGTTCGGGCATCATGCCGCTCGGCATGATGTACACCATCACCCATCTCGCGAGCCTTTCGGATATGCCGGTCGAATGGGCCATCGCAGCCGCCACCGGCAACAATGCAAAAGTCTATCGACTCAATTCGGGATTCATCCGTCCAGGCTGCGACGCAGATGTTGTGCTTCTAGATGCCTGCGTCGGCGGTTCAAAGAAAACCGCTCTCGATGCGCTGCGCAATGGTGATATCGCCGCTGTCGGGGCAGTGATTACTGACGGCGTGCCACGCTTTGTCGGTCGTAGCCGAAACACGCCAGCGCCTATGCATGACATTCGCGTCGCAGAATGCCGGGTACCCCAAGACTATGGGCTTTCGGCGCA
>CAMDRJ010000267.1 GCA_945906755.1 Klebsiella pneumoniae
GCGCTTCCCGCAGATCATCGGCACTACGCGCCTTCGATACCTGCTCACGCGCCCACGCAAGATCCTTCACCCCTCCAGCGGTACGCGCCATGACAGCCTCTTACGGGTGGTCTCGAAGGTTTAATTATGTCACTTTATAATGCAAATTAGAATAATCAGAATTCGGTGATCGATACGAGACGTGACGAGCGCAGGTGTCTTCTTGGCCGCCATTTGAGAATTGCCGAGATCTGGGCCTTCAATCGAGTTTCGCGCCTGAGATCTTGACCAGCCGCGCCTGCCGTTCGCTTTCTTTCACCAAGAAAGCAGCGAATTCGGCGGCGCGGGGCTGGGTCATACCCTACCCGCGCGATGCTTCACCAAGGATAGTCCAAAGGCCGCTACCTGCGCTTCACGCCGCTCTCTACTTCACCAACCCCTCCACCCACCGGTCATACAGGCGCTCCGCCACTTTGCGAAGCGCCGCCACCTTTGCGTCGACGTTCTCCTCGATGCTGGCTTGCCGCTGCACCGCCGGCGATGGGCTCTTGGCGATTTCATCACCGCCCTCATCGCACCAGCGTTTGATCGTGGGCACCGTCATTTCCACATGACATTGCATGGCGAGATGCTTGGTGCCAACGCTGAACGCTTGATTGGGACAATAGTCGCCGGTCGCGATCCGCACGCCGTCCGCCGGAATCGAAAACGTTTCCTGATGCCATTGAAATGCGGTGAACGCACGCAGTTCGCCGAACCAATGTTGCGCGGCGGCGCCCTCTTCGATGCGCACGGTGCCCCAGCCGATTTCCTTCACTGGGCTCGCGGTGACCTGCCCGCCCAGCGCTTTCGACATCAATTGACCGCCTAAGCAGTGCCCGATCACAGGAATATCCAGCTCGATCGCCCGACCGATGAGCGCCGCGAGTGGAGGAATCCACGGCAGGTCATCGTTCACGCTCATTGGCCCGCCCATCAAGCCGATTCCCGAGAAAGCCCTCGGATCGACATCGACGGCGGTGCCGGCATCCAGCCGAACCACACGATACGGAATCGCTCGGCTGGTGAGATACGCGGCGAATTGCCCCGGCCCATCGGCGGACGCAGTCTGGTAAATGACAATCGGTTTCATCTCGGGGAGGACCCAATGAATAAGCCTGAATCGAACAAGCGTTCCCTGCATTCTAAGTTGGACGATCTGCGCACGCCGACGGCTCGCTCCAACCAACTTGCGGCGCTCTTGGTCGCCATCTGGTGCGCGTTATCAGGAGCGGCGTCTTATGCCAATTCGGTGAACGTCGTGGGGCTTTTTCAAGCACGCGCGGTCGTTTCAATCAACGGTGGCGCACCGAAGACGATGAGCATTGGCCAAAGCACCGAAGACGGCATCAAGCTCATCGATGTGAAGAGCGACAGCGCAACCTTTGAGATCGATGGCAAGCGTCAGGTGCTGCGCCTTGGCCAATATGTCGGATCATCCCAGCCGGCGAGCGATGAGAAGGTCGTCTTGAAGGTTGGACAGGGCGGCCATTTCTTTGCGGATGCCAAGGTAAACGGCGGTGCGATCAAGTTCATGGTCGATACCGGCGCCACCATGATCGCGATTTCCGCCGACGATGCCCGCCGCCTTGGCATCAACTATCTAAGCGCACCGACCGGTCGCGTGAGCACCGCGAACGGCTCGCGGACGGTCTGGAAAGTAAAGCTCGATACGGTATCGATCGGCGCCATCACGCTCAATAACATCGATGCAACGGTATTGGACGGTGGCCTCACGATGCCCCTGCTTGGCAACAGTTTTCTTTCTCGCACAAGCATGCAACATGATGGCGATACGCTCATCATGATGAAGCGCTTCTAATTTCGCAGCGTGAGCACCAACGATTCGCCGGCACGCACCATCCCGACGTGGCGCAGGAAACTCATCCCAAGCAAGACGATCGGTAGTTGTTCCGGACCGCCGGTGAACACCACCGCCGGGACATTCGACAGCGTAATCGCGCCGACTTGAACGGCACCCAGCGTGGCAGGAAAGGCGATCCGCTGACCACCCGCTGTCTGGGTGCGAAGCGGCCGATCAAGATCCCAGGTTACGCCAAGGCGGGTCGCTTCAAGCCAATTCATTGCGACCGAGGTTGCGCCGGTATCGATGATGACCTGGGTTTCGCGACCGTTGATCAACGCGCCGGTAAGAAATTGTCCCTGCGCGTTGGCCCTGAGCGTGGTGATCGCCGCGGTGGTCTCACCGATCTTGAGGTGATAGCGTTTTTTGTCGATCTCGATCACCGCTTCGATGCGATTGGCGCTGACCAGCGTCACGCCTTCCGGCGAGGTCTGCCCCGCGGCGAGCTTGCGAATCGTCGTTCGATCGATCACCAGATCGGCATGGTCTTGCCCTACCGACATGATCATGACGTGCCGCGCTTCGACGACAGTCGATACGAGGGCGGTGAAGACCAAGGCAAGCAAGATGGCAGCCAAACAATGTCGCTGCGACACCTTATGAGGGATCTGCTTTAGTCGCACACCATGCGCACCGCGAACTACGCGGACTTGCTCTTGTCGCGCTCGATAAGGGCGTAGGCGGAATGGTTATGGATCGACTCGAAATTCTCGCTTTCGACCACATACCACTCGATGCGCTCGTCGGCGTTCAACTCGGCGGCGACGTCGCGCACCATGTCTTCGACAAACTTCGGATTATCGTACGCCCGCTCGGTGACGAATTTTTCGTCGGGGCGCTTGAGCAGGCCATAGAGTTCGCTCGAAGCCTGCCGCTCGGCGTACTCGATCAGCTCCTCAATCCAGACCATGCGCTTGGTACGCGCGGCGATCGTGACATGTGAGCGTTGATTATGCGCGCCGTACTCGGAGATCTGTTTGGAGCAGGGGCAAAGGCTGGTCACCGGAATCGCCACGCGCATGGTGAACGTTTCCTGCCCGTTCACGATGTCGCCCATGAACGTCACTTCATAGTCCATGAGGCTTCGCACGCCAGACACCGGCGCCGCCTTGTTGACGAAGTACGGAAAGGTCATTTCGATATGACCGGTCTCGGCATCGAGGCGCTTCACCATTTCTTTGAGCATGGCGCAAAACGACTCGACCGAGATGGCGCGTTCATGCGCGTTCAGGATCTCGACGAAACGGGACATGTGCGTGCCCTTGAACTGATGGGGCAGCGCGACATACATATTGAACATGGCAATGGTGTGCTGCGCGCCGCCTGCGCGCTCAGCAATCTGCACCGGGTGCCTGATCGAACGGATACCCACCTTATTGATGGCGATCTGGCGACGATCCGCCGTGCTTTGCACATCAGGGATAGCCGCATTCACGGCATGGCGATCGCGAGTGTTCATCAACGGTTCTCGGCGCGCTCATCACTGAACGCAGAGGTGGGTTTAGGTCCGGGCGATTCTAGCAGGGCAGTGCGTCGGGCGCTGACCGCCGGTACGCCGCGCTGTAAAGAGCTGTTACGGACCAATCGATTCGAGGCGCTTACGGATGCGCGCGACCACTGATCCGGTGTCAAGGCCCGCTGAGGCAAGCAATTGACCCTGCTCGCCATGATCGATGAAATGGTCAGGGAGCCCAAGCAGCAGCATGGGCACTGCAATCCCGCGGGATTCCAGCACTTCAGCGACCGCGCCACCCGCCCCGCCGTTGATGACGTTCTCTTCAATCGTCACGACAAGGTCATGCCGTGCGGCGATATCGGCGGCCAAATCGGCATCGATCGGCTTGGCGAATCGCATGTTGACCACCGTCGCGTCCAGTTGGTCGCCCGCCTCGAGCGCCGCTTTGAGGAGTGTACCGAACGTGAGAATCGCCACGCGTTTGCCCTCGCGACGTACCACACCCTTACCAATCGGGAGGGCCGTCATAGTGTGCTCGGCCGGCACGCCCATACCCGCACCACGCGGATACCGGACAGCCGTCGGTGTATTCATCTGATAGGCGGTAAACAGCATCTGCCGGCACTCGTTTTCATCGGCCGGCACGAACACCGTCATATTGGGCAGGCAACGCAGAAACGAGAGATCAAATGCGCCATGATGGGTTGCGCCGTCGGCACCCACGAGTCCCGCCCGATCAAGCGCGAACATGACGGGCAAATTCTGGATGCAAACGTCGTGAATCAACTGATCGTAAGCGCGTTGCAAGAATGTGGAGTAGATCGCCACCACCGGCTTCATGCCATCGCAGGCGAGCCCGGCGGCAAACGTGACCGCATGCTGTTCAGCGATGCCCACATCGAAATACCGCTCCGGAAATTGCTGCTCGAATTTTACGAGGCCCGAGCCTTCGCGCATGGCAGGTGTAATGCCGACCAGTCGCTTGTCTTTCGCGGCCATGTCGCAAAGCCAATCGCCGAAGATCTGCGTGAAAGTGGGCTTCGATGGCGTGGTCTTCACCGACACGATGCCCGCATCGGGCTTGAATTTCGAAACGCCGTGGTAGAGCACCGGATCGGTCTCGGCGAGCTTGTAGCCCTGGCCTTTGCGCGTCACGACGTGGAGGAACCGTGGCCCCTGTTGCGCCTTGATGTTGCGCAGCGTCGGTAGCAAGGAATCGAGATCGTGGCCGTCGATCGGGCCAAAGTACGTAAAGCCGAACTCCTCAAACATCGTCGAGGGCGACACCATCCCTTTGACATGCTCTTCGGCGCGTCGTGCCAGCGAAGTAATCTGCGGTAGACCACCCAGCAATTTCTTGCCGGCGGCACGTGCCGCCGAATAAGGCCCCGACATCAGTCTCGTCAGATATCGGTTCAGCGCACCCACCGCGGGTGAGATCGACATTTCATTGTCATTGAGGATGACGATGAGATTCGTATCCATAACGCCCGCGTTATTCATCGCCTCAAACGCCATGCCGGCCGACATTGCGCCATCGCCGATCACCGCAATGACGTTGCGATGATCGCCTTTTAGCTTGCTCGCCTGCGCCATGCCAAGGGCCGCGCTGATCGAAGTGCTGGAATGGGCGGTGCCAAACGCGTCATATGGGCTTTCGGTGCGTTTTGGAAAACCCGAGATGCCGCCCATCATGCGCAGCGACTTCATCGCCTCGCGACGGCCAGTGAGAATCTTGTGCGGATAGGTCTGATGTCCGACATCCCACACCACGCGATCTTCCGGGGTGTTGAAAAGGTAATGCAGCGCAATAGTAAGTTCGACCGTACCAAGGTTGGACGAGAGGTGGCCGCCGGTGGTCGATACCGACTCGATGACGAATTCGCGAAGTTCATCAGCGAGCTGCGTGAGTTGCCGCCGATCGAGCTTGCGCAGATCGGCCGGCTCGTTAATCGTTTGCAGCAATTCGTACTTCATCGTGGCGCGCTCAGAAGTTGGCGCGGTGCCCCGCTCTGCCGGCGCTCCGCCAAACGTAAGATCAATGTTCGACATGGTATGTTGCCCTTAAATTCCCGGCCGCTTGTCCAGGCGCCTTGACTCAGCACAGTCCTCGGCGCCGCTCGCCATGGTTCGACACCGGATCGCCATCAAAATTGCCGCCTGACGACAAAATCGGCCAGTGCTCCCAAGCGGGCAGCGCGAGCGCCCAACGGCTGCAACACATCATGCGCCGATTGGCGAAGCTCTTCGGCAAGCGCTTTGGCGCGCGACAGGCCAAGTAACGATACGTAGGTCGATTTACCTTGCACGGCGTCCTTGCCGGCGGTTTTGCCAAGCGCAGCGGTCGTGCCTTCGGCATCGAGGCAGTCGTCCACCACTTGGAAGGCGA
>CAMDRJ010000268.1 GCA_945906755.1 Klebsiella pneumoniae
GGTGGATGCCGCGATGGTGGAGGGCGCCTCGCTGTTGGCCGCGATGTTTGCTGGGATGCTGGCCACGCGTCAATGGAAGGAAGAGCGCGGCGCCAATATTCTCGATTCCGGATCGCCCTGGTATGACGCCTATGAGACGAAAGACGGCAAGTACGTCTCGATCGGCGCCATTGAGCCGAAGTTTTATGCGGATCTTTTGAAACGACTTGGACTTGCCGCAGAGCCCTTGCCCAAACAAAACGATGTCGCACGTTGGCCCGAATTGCGCACGCGCTTTACTGCGGTGTTCAAGACCAAGACGCGCGACGAATGGTGCGTGGTGTTCGAAGGTTCGGATGCCTGCTTTGCACCGGTGCTCACGATGACTGAAGCCAAGCGCCATCCGCACAATGTTGCACGAGAAAGTTTCGTGACCGTCGCAGGCATTGAGCAGGCCGCACCCGCGCCGCGATTTTCACGTACCCCAGCCGAGATACGTGGTGCACCGCCAGAGCGGGGCGAAGGCGGGCGTGCCGCGCTTGCCGATTGGGGCTTTGCGGTGACCGAGATCGAGCGATTGCGATCGCTTGGGTTGGGGTTTAGAGAGTAGACAGTGTCAGCCTTCTATCTCTCTGGGTATCCAGCCTCGCGTTGGCTACGAATCGCCAAAATGAATACCGTATCGATGGCGGCTACGTAACGATATAAAGCGATGTAGGCTCGTGATCGACGCCCGATTACCAGTTCCCGCAGGTCGCCCTTCGCGGGTCTGCCGATGAGCGGATTGCGTTCGAGTGCGTCGATTGCTGCGAAGATGTCCTCGATCCGCGAGTCGGGATCCTCCACGCCATGTTTGACGAGATGATCGATAATCCGATCAAAATCCAGGGCGACTTCGGCGACCAGCTCAATACGCGACATGTTCAACGAGTGAGCTTGCGTGCTCTTGGCCGGGCCGCCGTCTTGCCCGCGATGCGCCGTTGCAGGTAGGTTCGCATTTCATGCCACGGGATGGATTTCCCCGACGCGATAGCCGCTGCATAACGCTGCTCGGCAATGCCTTCAAAATCGGCGCGCAATTCGTCTTGTTCAATTTTTTGCGCGATGGCGTCCAAAATCAAGCTATGCGATGTGACACCGGCGCGCTCGGCCGCAACCGCAACGCGCGCTTTCAGATCGGCGGACATGCGAATCGTAGTGGTGTTGGACATGGCGATCTCTCCGATTGGACCAGAGCAATGTAGCGCAAACGTGCTACAAACAAAAGGGGCTCTCCTGCCCGCAGGCGTCTTTTAACGGTTTTGGATCGAGTTGATCATTGGGGAATAACCGAACAAGGGGGCTCGCCCCCTCGTAATTCCCCAATATATGGGCACGCTGATTGCGCGAGATAGCTTAATCAGCGTTTCCTTAGATCCTTTCGAAAGGTTGCTTATAGAATGGCCGGCTAGACCGGATCCGACGTTGGTAGGCGCCGGTCGCAATCCGTTGAAAGGATTTGCTTTGCTGAGTGGAAAAAGTGCGCTGATCACCGGTTCCCTGGATGGAATCGGCTTTGCCATCGCCGAGGCTCTTGCCCGCAAGGGTTGCTCGGTGATGCTGAACGGATTCGGTGAAGCGGGTTTCATCAAGGAGCGCGTGAAGCTCCTCGCGGATCTTGGCGTAACCGCCGATTATCACGGCGCGGACCTTTCCATTCCGGCGCAGATTGAGGACATGGTGGCCGCCACCGAGCGACGATTCGGAGCGATTGATATCGTTGTCAACAACGCGGTGACGCGCCATTACGCCAACATCGAAGACATGCCGCTCGAGAAATGGAACTACGCGTTGGCGGTGAATCTCTCCGCGCCGTTCCAGATCATTCGTCGCACGATGGCCGGCATGAAAGCCCGCAAGTGGGGTCGCATCATTAATCTGGCCTCCAACTACGGATTGGCCGGCACGACGCGGCGCGCCGATTATGTGAGCACCAAACATGGTCTGGTGGGCTTGACCAAGGTCGTCGCGCTGGAAGGTCTGCCTTACAACATCACCTGCAACGCGATTTGTCCCGGCGCGACGTACACACCGAATGCGCGGAAGCTCGTCGCCGAGCGGATGAAAGCAAAGAACCTGTCCGAACCCGATGCGATCGCCGACTATATGGCGGGCCGGCAACCGTCGCGGCGCTTCATCCCACCAAGTAAAGTGGGCGCATTCGCTGCGTTTATTTGCACCGATGATGCGAGCGAGATCACCGGTTCGCCGCTGACGATCGACGGCGGATGGTTGGCGAACTCCTAGAGCAGAAAGGAAACTGAATGGATATCGCGAACATCCAACAAGCCGCGCAGCTGTTTGTGCAGGCGAGACGAACCGGTGTGGCATTTCGTGAATTGCCGCCTGAGTGCAAGCCGGCGAACACTGCGGAGGTCAATGCGATCATTGATGCGGTGACCGAGCAACTCGATGAACCGATCGGTGGCTGGAAGATCGGCTTTGCTTATAGCCCCAGGCAAAAGCCCTATATCTGCCCGCTGTTCGAAGCGCGCCTCTTTAAGAGTCCGGCGAATGTGCCCTTGCAGCTCACACCGAACCTCAAGATCGAGCCCGAGATTGCATTTCGGTTGCTGGCTGATTTGCCGGCCCGTGCCAAGCCCTATCGATTCGCCGAAGTGGCTGAGGTAGTGGAGGCTTGTCCATCGCTTGAGATCGTCGATACGCGCTTCGATACGACCTACCGGACCATTCGCCAAATGCTGGACGATCGCAAGGCGCGCATGGAGGCCTGGGCTGACCACAATACCTGCGGTGCGTATATCGTCGGGGCGGGCCGGCGCGATTGGCAGGATTTTGATTTCGCCGCCATGCGCGCGGTCATGCGCACGCCGGATCGCGTCATCGTCGAGACGGTGGGTGGGCATGCCTTCGTCGATCCATTCATGCCTTGCGTGGTGCTGGCCAACGAAATGCGCCATCGTGGCGGATTGCGGGCGGGGCATGTGCTGGTGACCGGATCGTTCAGCGGATTTTTTGAAGTGAAGGCGAACGAGCCGGTGACGGCGGCGTTTGAAGGGTTTGGTTCGGCCACCGCAACCTTCGTTGCGTAGCCGGCGTTTTAAACGAGATAGAAACAGAAGGTGGAGACCATAATGTTGCGCCTTGTATCGATGTTCATTGCTGCGCTCGCAATCGCTGTTCCAATGCAAAGTGCGCAAGCACAGGCTTATCCGGCCAAGCCGATTCGCGTGATGGTGCCGTTTGGCCCAGGGGCGCCCTCTGATGCGGTCATTCGCTATCTGGCCGATCGCGTCACGAAAGCAACCGGCACCGTGTTCATCATCGACAACCGCGTCGGAGCGAATGGCATGCTGGCCGCTCGTGAAACCGCGAAAGCGGCGCCGGATGGCTACACGATGATGATCTCATCGAATTCCGCGCATGCGGCCAATGTGTATCTCTACAAAGACCTTGGCTACGATCCGGTCAAGGACTTCGCACCGATCACCGGCGTCACGCAAAATCCGCATGTGTTGGTCATCCGGTCGAGCTTACCCGCACAGAACTTGAAGGAGTTCATGGAATACGGCAGGGCCAATCCTGGCAAGCTCAATTTTGGCGCCGGCAACACCGGTGCGATTGGGAATGCCGCGCTGCTGATGGGTATCGGCGGATTCACCGCGGTGTCGGTGTCGTACAAATCGCCGCCGCAAGCGGTGCTCGATCTGGCGGCCGGGCGGGTCGATTTCACTACGATCGACTATTTCGTCGTGGCTGAATTCATCCGGAGCGGTCAGTTGCGGCCACTTGGGGTGACCTCCACGACGCGCATCAAGGCGCTGCCGAACGTCGCACCGATCGCCGATAGCTATCCTGGTTACGAACTGCTTGGCTGGCTCGCCACATTCGCCCCGGCCGGCACGCCGCCCAACATCGTGGCGCAACTGAACAAGATGTTTACCGATGTGCTGAGAACGCCCGAATCGGAAGAGTACTTCGAGCGACAGGGCATGCATATCTTTGCCTCCACGCCGGCGGTGCTGGGCACATTCGTGCAAGAGCAAATCGTAAAGTGGCGCGATGTCTTGTCCAAAGCAGGCGTTGAGCGTCAGTAGTCGATGGCCGTCCAACACAAAGTAGCAATCGTCACGGGTGGTGCATCAGGGATTGGCCGTGCGTGCGCCGCGCTGCTTGGCAGGAACGGCGCGCAGGTGATCGTTGCCGATCGCGATCAAGAACCAGCGCGCGCCACCTGTGAAGAGATCCGCAATCACGGCGGTTCGGCCATCGATATCGCGTGCGATGTCAGTGATTCGAAGGCGGTTAGTCGGCTTATCGGACACACGAAGGCCACGTTCGGTCGTATCGATGTGTTGGTGCATGCGGCCGGGATTTGTCCGCGCAAGCCGTTTCTGGAAATGACCGATGAGGATTGGCGCAACGTCTTGCATGTGAATCTTGACGGCACGTTCTATGTGACGCGTGATGTGGCGCGCGTAATGTCGGTGCAACGCGCCGGCACGATGATCCTCATTACGTCCGATCGTGGCGTGCATGGCAGCATCGACTATGCGCACTATGCGGCCGCGAAGGGCGGCATGATCGCGCTGACCAAGAGTCTCGCTTTGACGATGGGCAAGTTTGGCGTGACGGTGAATGCCGTCAATCCAGGGCTCACCGACACGCCGCTTGGTCGCGCCGCCAATCCGGCGTGGCAGGAGAAGATGGCGATCGATGTGCTTGGCAAGGTCAGCGAACCGGCCGATGTCGCCGAGATGGTGTTGTTTCTGGCGGGTAAGGGCGGTGGGTTCATGACCGGCCAAATCGTCGGTGCACGGATGCGATACGGCGCCTGAACTCAGATGGGTGGTTAGCCATCGCTACTTGGTTGGCATGGTTAGCGTTCGAGAGGGCTTATTGGCGCGCGCTACAGGCGGGATTGGAGCGAGAATATTTTCCCGTTCCTATCCATGATGGTCTCGTCATGACAAAGTCCATTGCGGTCATTCTTGTTGGCCTCGTTCTTTCGGTGCATGCGGTAGCGCAGACCACCTACCGATCGACCATGCCCGATGGCCGGGTGATTTACTCGGATAAGCCGATCCCTGGTGCCGCGAAGACCGTGGAAACCGCGCCTCCTATGCCCACCAGCGGCATTGGCGGCACCGTGTTGCGTATGCCGAACAACCAGGAGCGCGGATCAAACAATCAGTAGCGCCCATCAAACAGCGATGGACCGAGCAGCTCGTCGCGCCCCAAAGGTGAGACGACGCGCGTTTCGGTCGAGGCCGCCGAGGAGGCCTTGCGCAAGGCTGAGCAGGCGCGTCGTCAGGGCGCGGATCCGGGCGAGGGTGATCGCACTGGGATTGCGGGCAGAGGATCGCGTCTGAACGAATCCTACTTTGAACGCCAGGGCAAGCTGGAAGAAGAGGTCGAGAAGGCCAAGCAGGCACTTGAGAAGGCTCGGTCGCAGCAGTAGGTAGGGCGCAGGCGAGGCCGGTCGATTTCGTCGTTCCGTTACACGGGAGCGTATGATTGGCAAATCGCGTCATCGCCACAGGGTCCGCAAGCTTTGGCAAGCGCGTGACCTCGTTTTGCAAGGCGACCAGCTTCACGCAAGTCGAACGCGCCGCCGGCCGTTATGTGTAGGAGATCGAGTGGTGACCGAACTACTAGTTAGACTTCCTGACGAACTCGCCAAGCGCGCACGCGCCGCGGGCCTCCTTACCG
>CAMDRJ010000269.1 GCA_945906755.1 Klebsiella pneumoniae
ACGGATTCCAGGCGACGAAGTTGGCAAGTAACCGCAGGCCGTGTGCTTGACTTTTTTCCGGATGGAACTGCACTGCAAAGATGTTATCCCGCGCAACCGCCGCGGTAAAGGGGACTCCGTGCTCTGTTTCACCTGCCACACAATGACGATCGATCGGATCAGCGTAGTAACTGTGAACGTAATAGAACCGCTCCCCATCCTTGATGCCCTGCCACATCGGATGCGGTTTTACCTGGGCGACCTGGTTCCATCCCATATGCGGCACTTTCAGGCGCGATCCGTCCGGACGATGCATCGCAGCATCGGGAAACCGCCGCACCATGCCGGCCAGGATGCCCAATCCGGCGATGTTGCCCTCTTCACTGCGCTCGAACAGCATCTGCAGTCCGATGCAAAGCCCAAGAAACGGCTTGCGGCCGGCCGATTCGTGGAGCGCGGCCCTTAGTCCGAAGCGGTCCATTTCGCGCATGCAGTCGGGCATGGCGCCCTGGCCGGGAAAGACAACGCGGTCCGCGCTGCCGACGACCTTCGGGTCAGACGTGACGATGACTTTCGCGGAGGGCGCGACATGTTCGAGTGCTTTGGCGACCGATCGCAGGTTGCCCATGCCGTAGTCGATCACAGCGATGGTCGTCATCGCGCCTACAGCGTGCCCTTGGTGGATGGGATCGAGCTGCCCGCGCGCGGATCGGGTTCAACCGCCATGCGCAACGCCCGCCCGAATGCCTTGAACGCGGTTTCGCATTGATGGTGGGCGTTGGTGCCACGCAGATTGTCGATATGCAGCGTGACGAGCGCGTGATTCACGAACCCCTGGAAGAATTCATGAACCAGATCGACATCGAATTCGCCGATCATCGCGCGCGTGAACGGAATGTGAAACTCGAGCCCGGGACGGCCGGACAAGTCGATCACTACGCGTGACAACGCCTCATCGAGCGGGACGTAGGCATGGCCATAGCGCCGAACCCCTTTCTTATCGCCGATCGCCTTGGCAAACGCTTGGCCAATCGTGATGCCGATGTCTTCGACAGTGTGATGCGCGTCGATATGAAGATCGCCCTCGGCGTGGATATCGAAATCGATCAGGCCGTGGCGGGCGATCTGGTCAAGCATATGATCCAAAAACGGCACACCGGTGGCAAACGTTGCTTTGCCGGTGCCGTCGAGATCGAGCGCGACGCGAATCTTCGTCTCATTGGTGTTGCGGGTAACGGTGGCCTTACGCATGATCGTTGCTACAGCGCCTCAGCGAGTGCTTCAAGTAACAGAACGTTTTCACCCGGCGTTCCAACGGTCAAGCGTAGACAATTAGCGAGCAGCGGATGGGCGCCGTGAAAGTTTCGCACCAGGATCTTCCGGCGCTTCAAATGATCGTTCAATGCCGGCGCATCGGGAACGCGGATCAACACGAAATTCGCCTCGGTTGGAAAACTTTTCACATTGGGCAGCGCGCCAAGCGCATCGATCATGCGCCTGCGCTCCTTCTTGATCGCTGCCGCCTGCTCGTCAAACACGCTCATATGCGCGAGCACGCGTTCGGCCACCACCTGCGCCAGCACGCTCACATTGTAGGGCGGGCGCACCTTGTCGAACTCGCGAATCCATTCGGCGCCGGCCGCTGCATAACCCAAGCGGATGCCGGCCAACCCGATTTTGGAGACCGTCCGCATCACCATTAGATTGGCAAATTCCGGCACGCGGTCAAGAAACGTGCGTCCGGCAAAGACGTTGTAAGCCTCATCCACGACCACCAGTCCTGGGGTGGCACGGATGACCGCTTCGATCTCGTCAACCTGGAATAAATTCCCGGTGGGATTGTTCGGGTAGGCAAGCCAGACCAGTGCAGGCTGCAACGCCTTGATCTGAGCGAGCAATGCCGGAGAATCGAGCGAGAAGTCGGCCTTGAGCGGCACACCGACGAATCGCGCGCCAGTCAGCGCGGCGTTCATGCGATACATGACGAAGGTCGGCTCGGGCGCGATGATCACCGCGCCCGGACGCGACAGCGCTTGGGTCACGATCGCAATGATTTCGTCCGACCCATTGCCAAGCAGGATTTCGCTTTCCGCCGGAATGCGCATGACTTCCCGCAAGCGTGCCTTCAATTCCGGCGCGGACGGATCGGGATAACGATTGATCTCCGCATTCGCGACCGCGCGCGCAACCTCTTCGCGCAATTTTTCCGGCAAACGGTACGGGTTTTCCATGGCATCGAGCTTGACCATCCCGGCTGCACTGGCGACCGGATAGGCGGTGAGCTGCAAGATGTCTTCGCGGACGAATTGATTCGGGCCGGTCACGGATTGATCCTCATCTCTGCCGAGCGCGCATGCGCGGGCAGGCCTTCGCCACGCGCCAGGGTCGCGGCGATGCGTCCAAGCGTCTGCGCACCGGCCGCCGACACGTTGATGACGCTCGAGCGCTTCTGGAAGTCGTAGACGCCAAGCGGCGAAGAAAACCGTGCGGTGCCAGACGTCGGCAGCACATGATTCGGCCCCGCGCAATAGTCGCCGAGCGACTCGGAACTATGGCGGCCAAGAAAAATCGCACCCGCATGCCGAATCCGTTCGATCCACTTAGCCGGATCGCGCACCGATAACTCGAGGTGTTCCGGGGCAATCCGATTAGCGATCTCGCAGGCCTCTTCAAGATTTCGAGTTTGGATAAGCGCCCCGCGCCCGCTCATCGACGCACCGATGATGTCCTTACGTGGCATCGCCTGAATCAGGCACCCGATCGACGCCGCCACCGCATCGAGAAATGCACGGTCGGGTGACAGCAGGATGGCCTGCGCAACCTCATCATGCTCGGCCTGCGAGAACAGATCCATCGCGATCCAATCCGGGTCGGTCGTGCCATCGCAAATGATCAAGATTTCAGACGGGCCGGCGATCATGTCGATGCCGACGGTACCGAAGACACGCCGCTTGGCCGCGGCGACATAAGCGTTGCCCGGTCCGACGATCTTGTCCACTCGTGCAATCGATGCGGTGCCGTACGCCAGCGCACCAATCGCTTGGGCACCGCCAATCGTATAAGCGCGTGCTATCCCCGCGATCGCGGCGGCGGCGAGAACGAGATCGCTCCGCACGCCATCTGGGGTCGGCACCACCATCACGATGCTCTGGACGCCGGCGACCTTGGCCGGGATGGCGTTCATCAGAAGCGACGACGGATAGGCCGCCTTGCCACCTGGAATATAAAGGCCGACTCGATCGATCGGCGTGATCCGCTGACCAAGCACCGTGCCATCGGCTTCGGTGTAATGCCAGGATTCGAGCCGTTGATGCTCGTGATACGCCCGAATCCGCGCGGCGGCAGCCATCAACGCGTCACGCTCAACCGTGCCGATACGGCGCAACGCTGCCGCAAAATCATCCTGCGACAGGGTCAGGGTCGCAATATCGGACGCCTTCACGCGGTCGAAACGCGCGGTGTATTCAAGGACTGCGGCATCGCCCCGTGCCCGGACGTCCGCCAAAATCCGGGCGGCTGCCTCGTCCACCGCGGCATCCTGCGCGATGTCAAAGCCGATCAGCGCATCCAACTGTGCGTTGAATGTTGCCGCAGCGGAGTCAAGGCGCCTGATGTCAATCATCCCGCTTCACCGCCCGATCAATCGCTTCAATTATCGGCTGCACGAGCGACCGTTTCAGCTTGAGCGCGGCCTGATTGACGATCGGCCGCGAGCTGATCGCCATGATGTCTTCCACCGCCTTCAGGTTATTGGCGCGTAAGGTATTGCCGGTGCTCACCAGATCGACGATCGCATCGGCCAGCCCCGATAAGGGCGCGAGTTCCATCGATCCATACAGCTTGATGAGATCGACATGGACGCCCTTGGCCGCGAAATGTTCGCGCGCGGCACGCATGTATTTGGTGGCGACGCGCAGGCGATTGCCCTGACGGACGGCACTCTCGTAGTCGAAGCCCTCGGGAATCGCCACCATCATCCGGCAACGGGCGATCCTGAGGTCAATTGGTTGATACAAACCCTCGCCGCCGTGCTCATACAGCACATCGCGGCCCGCCACGCCCAAATCGGCCGCCCCATATTGGACATACGTGGGCGCATCGGTCGGCCGGACGATAACCAGACGCACCTCGGGGCGATTGGTCCCGATGATGAGCTTTCTGGATGTTTCCGGATTTTCCGCGGGTTCGATGCCGGCCGCCGCAAGGAGCGGCAGCGTTTCATCGAAAATTCTTCCCTTGGAAAGGGCAATGGTGACAGTGGACACGAGAGTCTAGGCAGTGGCGTAAGGCCGTTATCGCGACGGCGAGGCGCGGAAAGTCGACATGCGTGGCGTATCGCGCCGACTTTGCAAAGGTGCTGCCTCGATCATTGCGGAAAAGTAGGCCGGCTATTGTAACGGGAGTCCCGCAAGACCACCGTTTCGCCCGCGGGTTTCCTACTGCACCCGCCGAACGCGCGCGCCCAACGCACCGAGCTTTGCCTCCAGGGCGTCATAGCCTCGATCGAGATGATAGATACGATCGATTAACGTATCGCCGTCGGCCACCAGTCCGGCGATCACCAGACTTGCCGAGGCACGCAGGTCGGTCGCCATGACGGTGGCGCCACTCAGTTTTGGAACGCCGCGAATCGTCGCGGTGTTGCCGGCAATATGGATATCGGCGCCGAGCCGCTGCAATTCCAAGGCGTGCATGAAGCGATTCTCGAAAATCGTTTCGGTGACAACGCCGGTACCCTCGGCGACGCAATCGAGCGCCATCAATTGCGCTTGCATGTCGGTCGGAAACGCCGGAAACGGCGCGGTTTCAAAACTGACCGCCTTGGGCCGACCGCGCATCGAAAGGTTGATGGTCGTCCCGCGGCACGATACTTTCGCACCCGCCTCAGAAAGCTTGGCGATGACGCTCTCGATCAGCGCGCCATCGGTGTTGATCAAGCGCACTTCGCCACCGGTTGCCGCTACCGCCGCAAGAAAGGTCCCGGTCTCGATACGATCGGGCATGATCTGATGGGTTGCCCCATGCAATGCCGTAACACCTTCAATAGTCAAAAGCCCGGTGCCAGCCCCGGAAATCCGCGCGCCCATGGCATTCAGGCATTTGGCCAAATCGACGACTTCCGGTTCGCGCGCCGCGTTTTCAATCGTGGTGATACCCTCGGCAAGGCATGCAGCCATCATGAGATTCTCGGTGCCGGTGACAGTCACCAATTCGGGGCGAAGGTGCGCGCCACGCAGGCGCTCCGCCCGCGCCGTGATGTAACCATGCTCGACCGAGATCGAGGCCCCCATCGCCTGCAAGCCTTTGATGTGCAGATCGACCGGACGCTGCCCGATCGCGCAGCCACCCGGTAGTGAAACGCGCGCATAACCCATTCGCGCGACCAGCGGCCCAAGCACCAGGATCGAGGCTCGCATGGTCCGCACCAACTCATAGGGTGCCTCGGGATTATCGAGGCGATGGGCGTCCAGCCGAATGACGCTGCGGTCGGCCCGCGATATCTCTACGCCCATCTTGCCCAACAGCGTGAGCATCGTCGAGATGTCCCGCAGGTCCGGCGCATTCGAGAGCGTCAGCGGCTCTTTGGTCAGCAAGGCTGCGCACATCAGCGGCAGCGCGGCGTTCTTGGCCCCGGAGATCTTTACTTCACCGTTGAGGGGCACGCCACCGCTGATCAGAAGTTTGTCCATCCTTGACGCTCCTTCACA
>CAMDRJ010000270.1 GCA_945906755.1 Klebsiella pneumoniae
GGTGCGTCCGCTGTGGCATAAAATGCGGGAAACACCCGTAAAAGGGGTGAGTTTCAAGCGAAATCTCGCCAAAAACCGGCAGAACATGACGAAGGCATTATGAATTTGGCAGTCCTGCTTCTGCAAACCAATTATTAGAGGTCCCCTAAGGGGAATGCCCCAGCGCTCACCGATCTCATCGGCGGTCAGATCACGATGCTGTTCGATCAGATCAGCACCTCATCGCCGCATATTCGGTCCGGTAAGGTTCGGGCCTTGGGCGTAACGACCCTTACGCGCGCGGGCATCCTGCCCGATGTGCCGACCATCGACGAATCCGGACTGCCTGGATTTGAAGACGTAACCTTCAATGGCATCGTCGCACCCACTGGTACGCCCGCTGCAATCATCGATCGGTTGTTCACCGAAATTACCGCGGTGCTCGCGATGCCGGAATTGCGGAAGCGACATGGCGATCAAGGCATTGAGTTGATTGCGAGCAAGTCTTCGCAAGCGTTCACCGAATATCTGCATGCGGAAACAAGAAAGTATGCAGCGCTTGCGAAAGAAGCCGGGATCAAGGCGGACTAACAATCATCCTTACGGTCGTTCCGGTACGATGCTGATTCGATCCGATAGACATAGGACATCCGATGGCAAAGCTCACTATCAACGGTAGAACGCGCGATGTGCAAGTGGAGTCCGACACACCGCTGCTATGGGTGATTCGTGAACAGATCGGCCTTACCGGCACCAAATTCGGCTGCGGTGTTGCGCTGTGCGGCGCGTGCTCCGTGCATCTCAATGGCGAAGTGGTCCGCTCATGCTCGATTCCGGTGGCCAATATCAAGCCGACCGATCGGATCGTCACGATTGAAGGGTTGTCGCCCACGAGTTCGCATCCGGTGCAGAAGGCGTGGGCCGATCTCGATGTGCCGCAATGCGGTTATTGCCAGTCCGGCCAGATCATGGCGGCCGCCGCTTTGCTAAGGAAAAAGCCGAAACCCACCGATCAGGACATCGATGAGGCCATGACCAATATTTGCCGCTGCGGCACCTATCAGCGCATTCGGGCCGCGGTGCATCGTGCGTCGCACGCGATGGCCGCTCCTCGCAAACCTGCCGCGTAAAGGGGACACCTCATGAAAAAATCATCCCGTGCAGCGGCCGTCAATGTGTCGCGCCGTCAGTTTCTCGTTGGTTCAGCAGCCGTCGCCAGCGGTGGGCTGGCGGTCGGCCTGCCATTTGGACTCGGCGAGGTGCAAGCACAAGGTTCGGCCGGCACCGCAACGCCTGCGGAAGTCAACGCATGGGTCGTCATCAAGCCGGTCGACACTTGCGTCATTCGCATCGCACGCTCGGAAATGGGTCAAGGCACGCGCACCGGTCTTGCCCAACTCGTTGCGGAAGAACTCGAATGCGACTGGAAGAAGATCGCCACTGAATATCCAACGCCTGGTCAAAGCCATGCGCGCAAGCGCGTATGGGGGAATTCTCCACCGGCGGCAGTCGCGGTATCCGGATTTCGCACGACTATGTACGTCGTGGCGGTGCCGCCGCGCGGATCATGCTGATGCAAGCGGCGGCCAATCAATGGAACGTCCCAATCGATCAGTTGACGGTAGCGAACAGCGTCATCACGCACGCCGCGTCCAAACGCACCACTACGTACGGCAAAGTGGCCGCGGCGGCCGCCAAGCTCACACCGCCGGATCCGGCATCGATTACGTTGCGCGATCCGAAGATGTGGAAGGTGGCCGGCAAGCCTCTTAAACGGCTCGACACAGCCGGCAAAGTGAATGGCTCGCAGATCTATGCGATCGACCTGCAATTGCCCGGCATGTTGCACGCCGCGGTCAAGGATTGCCCGGTGTTTGGTGGCACGCTCAAAAGCTTCGATGCCGCCAAGATTGCCGGTCGTCCAGGCGTACGGCGCGTGCTTGTCATCAAGAATCGCACGATCGTGGTGGTGGCCGACACCTGGTGGCGCGCCAAATCGGCTCTCGATGCGCTCCCAATCGAATGGGATGAAGGCCCAAATGCCACGCGATCAAGCGCGACCATCGATGCACATCTGAAGGAAGGTCTCACCGCCGCCGAGGCCTACGCGGGTCGCGATGAAGGCAACGCGCTCAAAGCCATCGACGGTGCGGTGAAGAGAATCGAAGCGGTGTACAGCACGCCGTTTCTTGCGCATGTTTGCATGGAGCCGATGAATTGCACCGCACGGGTCACCGCCGATCGCGCGGAAGTGTGGGTGCCGACGCAAAACGGCGAAGCGTCACATGCGGCGATGTCGGAGGAATCCGGCTTGCCGCTCGACAAATGCGAGGTCTACAAGCAAGACCTCGGCGGCGGCTTCGGGCGCCGTGGCGGCAATCAGGATTACACGCGCATGGCGATTGCGATCGCCAAGGAGTTTCCGGGCACACCGATCAAGATGGTGTGGAGCCGCGAGGAAGATCTCGCGCATGACTTCTATCGGCCGATCTCGCAGTGCCGGCTGGCCGCAGGCTTGGACGAATCAGGAAAGCTGGTCGGGCTGCATCTGCGCGTATCGGGCCAGTCGATCAACGCGTTTCAGAATCCGGCGCTGATCAAAGAAGGCAAAGACGATCGCCAACTCCAGGGTTTCTGGGCCAAACCAGGCGATGCACAGCTTGGCTATAGCGTGCCGAATCTGCTGGTCGAATACGCCATGCGCAACACGCATGTGCCGGTGGGTACTTGGCGCGGCGTCAATACCAATCAGAACGGCGTGTACATGGAATGCTTCATGGATGAGATTGCACGCGCCGCGGGCAAAGATCCGCTGGAGTTTCGCCGCGCGCTGATGCAAAGCCATCCGAAACATCTGGCTGTGCTCAATGCCGCCGCCGAAAGGGCCGGATGGGGTAAGCCGCTACCAGCTGGTGTGCATCGCGGCATCGCCCAGTTCATGGGCTATGGCAGCTACTCGGCGGCAGTGGCCGAAGTGTCGATGAGTCCACAGGGTGCGGCGAAAGTTCATCGCATGGTGTTCGCACTCGACTGCGGCCATGCAGTCAACCCGGACCAGATTGCCGCGCAGGTGGAAGGCTCGGTGGCATACGGGCTGAGCGCGACCTTCCATGAGGAGGTCTTGATCAAGGATGGTCGCGTCGACACGCTCAACTTCCATACCTATCCGATCATGCGCCTCGCGGAAATGCCGAAGGTGGAAACCGTGATCGTGCCGAGTTACGACTTCTGGGGCGGCGTGGGTGAGCCGACGATCTGCGTGGTGGGACCGGCCGTGCTCAACGCGATCTATGCCGCGACCGGCAGGCCCGTGCGTAGCCTGCCCGTGCGCAATGTGAAGCTCGTATAGACCTCGCATAGCACAGCGCCCGCCCGACCGCAATACTTGGCGGGCGCTGAACGCTGATCGAAACCCGCAACCCGAGCGTGGGTAGCCGGAAACACAAAGATTTTCTGCACGGAATTGCATCTTGGGCGCGGTCCGTGTCATGATTCCCGTCATGATTACCGTTCCCTATGATCAGTCAGTATCCCCGTTCGGCGTAAAAATCCCGTTCGCGGAACACCTCGGCATCCAGCTCGTCTCCGCTGTCAAAGAAGGCGCTGCGATTTCCATCGAAAAGCGGCCCGAACTCGCCAACAGCTTTGGCGCAATGCACGGCGGCGTGTTGATGACCGTCCTCGATCTGGTCATGACGGTTGCGGTGCGTGCGCACTACGGCGTTGCAAGCGGTGTGATCACGATCGACATGTCGATCGGATTCATGAATCCGGGTCTGTCAGCCGTCTCGGCAGAAGGCCGCGTGCTCAATGCGGGCAAGTCCACCTGTTTTTGCGAAAGCGAAGCGCGCGACGAATCGGGCTTGCTGCTCGCCAAGGCGATCGGAACGTTTAGGCTGATTGAAGTCAAAAGATAGGGCGCGCAGCGCTCTATCTTTGTGAAGCGTGAGAGGTGAAAGGTGAGGGGTGAAATGCCCTTCACTGCCGAAGGCAACACCTTTCACAGCTTCCACGCGTCAGTGTGGAAGTTCAGGCCCCATCCGCAAATCCGCCCCGCCTACATATAACCGGTTCCAGGTCGGCGAGATCACAATCTCATTGAGGCACACATGCGCGGGCGATTCCGCGACGAAACGCACGACGCGGCCAAGATCCTGCGGTTGTAGCATTCGCGCGATTTCTTCGTCCGATGGCGGAGTGGCCCGTGTCTTCAAGATCGGCGTGGCCACTTCACCCGGACAAATCACGCAGCCGCGAATGCCGTTTACGCCGTCTTCCATATTGAGCTGATCGGTCATCGCGCCCATGCCGTGTTTGGTTGCGGCGTAGGCAGGTCCGGCCAGATAGCCAAGATAGCGTCCGAGCCACGACGAAATATTGATGATCAAGCCGTTCCGTCGGGCGCGCATCGCGGGCAGCACCGCAAGCATCGTGTACATCGCCCCTTTGAGATTGATGTCGACGACGCGATCCCAATCGGCCACCGACAGATCCTTATAGCGGCGCTTGGGCACGTTGATGCCCGCCGAATTCACGAGAATGTCGATGGCGCCGTGCGTCGCGGCGATACCGCTGGCAGCCTCTGCCACCTTCGAGTGAATCGTGGCATCGAGAGAACAGATAACCGCTTTGCCGCCCGCCCGTTGGACGATCGCCTGGGTTGCCGCGAGTTCCTCGGCACGCCGTCCGGAAAGCACAACCAGCGCCCCGGATTCGGCCAATGAGATTGCCGCGGCCTGCCCGATGCCGCTGCCTGCGCCGGTGACCCAAGCTAACTTTCCGGTAAGCGATGCCATGCAGGGCTCCTCTAGTTGACGCGTTCAATCACTACCGTTTTTGGTACTGCTTGTCGCCAAAGTAGTTCTGACGTTGTTCCGGCGTGAGCGGGCCGGGCTTCCTCGCATCCTTCAACACTTCGAGCGCACGCTGCACCGCCGGCCGCGCATTGATGCCGTCAAACCACGCCTTGACATGCGGATACTCGTCGATTTCCACACCCTGGTTCTTGTAGGAACGCAGCCATGGGAAAATCGCCATATCGGCGATCGTATATTCATCGCATGCGACAAAGCGCGATTCCGCGAGCCTGCGATCCAACACGCCATACAAGCGATTCGCTTCCTTCGCATAGCGTGTCATGGCGTATTCGATTTTTTCCGGTGCGTAGATCATGAAGTGGTGGGCTTGGCCAAGCATCGGGCCCACACCACCCATCTGGAACATCAGCCACTGCAAGGTCGACCATTTCTTGCGCAGGTCATTGGGCAGGAAATCCCCGGTCTTCGAGGCGAGATAAATCAGCATGGCGCCTGACTCGAATACTGCAATCGGTTGGCCGCCTGGTCCCTCGGAATCCACCATCGCCGGCATCTTGTTGTTCGGACTGATTTTCAAGAACGCCGGTTGAAACTGATCGCCCTTGCCGATATCGATCGGATGCACCCGGTAGGGCGTTCCGGTTTCTTCCAGCATGATGTGGATCTTGTGGCCATTGGGCGTGGGCCAACTGTAGAGGTCGATCATCTTCTTCTCCTTGAAGTGCTTTGCGATACTACCAATTTAGATACAGCGCGGCAAACGTGCCCATGTCACGGCAGATCCTGGCGCTTAGTCTTGATCCCCGGGTACAGTACCCTTAGAATAGTTTTCAATGACTTGCCGGTGCCGGCTGTCTCCGCGCCAAGCGGCCTTAAGTATCAAAACC
>CAMDRJ010000271.1 GCA_945906755.1 Klebsiella pneumoniae
GGGGGGGCGTGCCGCGCGGCACGCCAAAGCCATAGAAGGCGCTTGCCTCATAGCCGGGTACCGTTTCGGCGACGGTGGGTACATCGGGCATGGCGTCGAAGCGGCTGGTCGATGTCACTGCAATCGCACGCAAGCCGCCGGACTGAATATGCGGCATCGCGGAGAGGCGATCGGCGAGGATCATGCTGACCCGCCCACCAATAAGATCGGCATACGCGGCCGCATTACCCTTGTACGGAACATGCACCAGGTTCGTCCCTGTTATGCCTTTGAAAATTTCGGTCGACAGATGGCTCGAGCTGCCGATGCCGCCCGATGCAAAGGTGATCTTGCCGGCGTTGGCTTTGGCATAAGCAATCAATTCAGCGATCGTGCGAATCGGCAACCCAGGGTGGATCGCCACGACATAGGAAATGCGCGCCAAGCCCGCGACGCCCGTGATGTCGCGCAGAAAATTGAACGGAAGGTTCGGAAAAAGGGACGGGTTGATGACATTGGCTGTGACAATCACCAGGATCGTATAGCCATCGGGCGGCGCTTTGACCACCGCCTCGGTGGCAATGTTGCCGCCCGCGCCGGTGCGATTATCGACGATGAACTGCTGGCCAAGTCGCTCGGTTAGCCATTGCGTCATCACGCGCGCAAGCACATCGGTGGGTCCACCGGCGGCGAACCCGACGATCACGCGGACCGGTCGGGTCGGATAGGGGTCCGCCGCTAAGGCGACGCTCGAGGCAATCAGCGTGAGCAGCGCAACGCAGAGCAGGCACCACCATCGACTCACTAGCATGTCATCTCCTTCATCTTTGCACGGGTTTCGTGGGAAGCGCTCCGGTGCATGTTATACATTCTCATCGACCATTCGCTCGACCTTTCCCCGTAGTGCCGCTGCACAAGCGACCCGCTCCAGGCATCATAGCGCCCATGACTATTCCACTTTCGATTCTCGACCTCGCGCCAATCGTCGAGGGCAGTGATGCCACCGAGGCGCTCCGCAACACGCTCGATCTCGCCCAGCATGCGGAAACCTGGGGCTACCGCCGCTACTGGGTGGCCGAGCACCACAACATGGACGGCGTTGCGAGTTCAGCGACCTCGGTGATCATCGGCTATGTTGCGGGCGGCACCAAGACGATTCGCGTCGGCTCGGGCGGCGTGATGCTGCCCAATCACGCACCACTGGTGATCGCCGAGCAGTTCGGTACGCTTGCGACGCTTTATCCCGGACGCATCGATCTTGGACTTGGCCGCGCGCCCGGCACCGATCGGATGACGATGCAGGCGTTGCGGCGCACATTGTCGAGTAACGACGAGGACGGCTTTCCGCAAGACGTGATGGAATTGAAGGCGTATCTCGATACGCCGGACCCTCGCCAATCGGTGCGCGCGATTCCGGGGCGAGGGACCAAGGTGCCGATCTGGTTGCTGGGTTCCAGCCTCTATAGCGCGCAACTGGCCGGTTACCTTGGCTTGCCGTTTGCGTTTGCGTCCCACTTTGCACCGGAGTTGCTGCTGCAAGCGGTGGATGCCTATCGCGTGACGTTTCGGCCCTCTGACACGCTCGACAAGCCGCATGTGATGGTCGGAGTGAACGCGGTCGTTGCCGACACCGAAGAAGAAGCGGCGTTTCACTTCACGTCATTGCAGTTGCGGTTTCTCGGCATGCATCGTGGCCGCCGGGGTCCATTGCCACGCCCGATTCAACCTGCCGAGTTGGAAGCCATGTGGGACCCGCATGAGCGAATGGGCGTGGAGCGCATGTTGGTCGCCTCGGCGCACGGCGCGCCTGCAACCGCGGCGAAGAAACTGCAAGCGATCATCGATCACACCAAAGCCGATGAATTGATCGTTGCGTGCGCATTGCATAGTCATACCGCGCGGCTGCGATCGTATGAATTGTTGGCAAAGCTCGATATCAATACGGTCGCTCGCAGCGCCGCCTAGCGAAGATATGCCATGACCAGCACACTCCTATCTGCAATTGCCGATGCTGCCAAAACGTTCGCCGGCCGGCTATTGGTGCCGACCGATCCCGATTACGAGACGATGCGGCGGGTGCATAACGGCTTGATCGATAAGCGGCCGGCGGTGATTGCACGGTGCCTTGGTGTTGCCGATATCGTCGCGGCGGTCATACTCGCGCGGAAGCTGAATCTCACGGTCGCCGTTCGCGGCGGCGGACATAACGTGGCCGGTCGAGCAACGGTTGATGATGGGATGATGATTGATCTCGCCGATATGCGTGGCGTGCATGTCGATCCGAAAGCACGCACGGCACGCGTACAAGGCGGCGCGACCTGGGGCGATTTCAATCGTGAGACGCAGTTGCACGGCTTGGCATCGACAGGCGGGGTTGTGTCAACCACCGGTGTTGGCGGCCTCACCTTAGGCGGTGGGCTCGGCTATACGATGAGCAAGTACGGCCTTGCGCTCGATAACTTGTTGGCGGTCGAACTCGTTACGGCTGAAGGCAAAGTGTTGCGCGCGGCGCACGACGAACACGCCGATCTCTTCTGGGCGCTGCGAGGCGGGGGCGGCAACTTCGGCGTGGCGGCTTCGTTCGAGTTTCGATTACATCCGGTAGGGCCGATGATCACTGGCGGCGTCGTTGCCCATCCGTTCGCCAAGGCGCGCGAGGCCTTGCGGTTCTATCGCGATCTCACGCAATCTTTGCCCGATGAAATGTGCGTGTTCGGCGGGTTCATCCATGCGCCGGATGGTTCCGGAGCGAAGCTCGTTGGCATGGCCGTCAGCCATTGTGGAACGCTGGAAGCCGGTGCCGCGGCAACGCGCGTCCTCAAGGAATATGGGCCACCTGTGGTCGATCAGCTTGGCCCGATGCAGTACGCCGCGGTGAACACGATGTTGGATGACGCCTATCCGAAGGGTGCGCTCAACTACTGGAAGTCAGGCTTTCTCACGCAGTTGAGTGATGCGGCCATCGATGCGATGGTGAATGCGTTTGCGAAATGTCCGGCGCCGATGGGGCAGATGCTGCTGGAACACTTCCATGGTGCGGCCACCCGTGTGGCGCCGACTGCGACGGCGTTTCCGCATCGGTCCGATGGCTACAACTTGCTGGTTGCATCCGAATGGATCGATCCCACCCACAACGCCGCATGCATCGGTTGGGCACGCGAAACGTATGCGGTGATGGCACCGTTCATGGCGCCGGGCCGCTATGTGAACTACCTCGCCGATGATGATGCGGGCGACCCGACCGGTGGGGCCTATGGTCCGAATCTGCAGCGATTGCAAGCAGTCAAAGCGCGCTACGACTCGACCAATTTTTTCCGCATCAATCAGAACATCAAGCCGCTGGCTTAGTCCGAGCTTTGCCGTTGTTCAGCACGACGATGCTTCGCGCCGGTACGCTCGCGCGAAACGAGACATCTTCACCGGTTTGCCATATCTCGGTTCGGATCGTTTCGCCCGGAAACACTGGCGATGAAAAGCGGCCTTCCATAGCGACCAGACGTGCGGGATCGTAGTCGCAGCAGGTCTTGAGCAGCGCATGCCCCACGACGCCAAAGGTACAGCGGCCATGCAGAATCGGTTGGTCATAGCCGCCGCGTTTTGCGTACGCCGGATCGGCATGCAGCGGGTTGTAATCGCCCGATAACCGATAAATTAGCGCGGCTTGCGGCAGCGTCGCGAGGTCGCATACGTGATCAGGTGCCGTGGTGGGGAGCGTACGGATAGGCGGGACGGGGCCGGCCGGTCCGGCGAATCCACCATCGGCGCGACAAAACGTCGTGTTGGTGAGCGTGGCAAGCGGCGCGTCGTTGCCGGCTTCGCGAATGACCGTCTCGGTGTAGACGAGCGCCCCGCGACCCTCGCCTTTGTCGATCACACCGCTCACACGCGTCTTGCCGATCACTTTGCCTTTGACGGGCAACGCGCGATGAATCACAAAGCCTTGTTCACCGTGCACGACATGGGTATGCGTGATGCCCGTATTGCCAAATTGGCCAAGCGGACCTGCGTAACCGAGCACGATCGCCATCGTCGGCAGCATGCGCAATTCTTTTTCATAGACGAATTGCAGTTGCCGCACATCGAGCGGATCGCTACCGAGCCCGATGCCAAGCGCATAGAGAATGATGTCGCGTGCTTCGAGCGTTTGCTCGACCTGCGGGATGTCGAGGTTCGCTACGACTGCAAGATTGAGTGCCATCGATGATCCTTGATTTGGAAGTTCGTGCGCACCATCAATCGCGCCCGACGATCGTACTTTGCTTTCGCTTCCGCGTCGAATTCCTCGGGCGTGCCAATTGGTCTGCCCGGATCTATATTGCATCCCAAGTAAACACTTCCCGCGTGCGCTCCAGCGGTGTGAGGTTCGGCTTCAAGGCAGGCATGCAATCTCCGCGACCCGGGCGGGTGTCCACCCTTCGCCATGATGAATAGTGCGAATCGGTCTTGATTGATTGTAGAGATAGATCTCGTTGCCGCGCGCGCCGAAGATCTGTCCGCTCACTTCCTTCGCCGCATCCGAGCACAGGAACACGGCAAGCGGGGCGATCTGATCCGGCCGGGTCTTGGCCTTGCGCATGGCGATGAAGCGCGCATGTTCTTCCGGTGATTGCTCTGGGATGCTTTCGATCATGCGACTGAACGCACTTGGCGCGATGCAATTGGAGCGCACGTTGAAGCGCTGCATATCCATCGCGATCGAACGCGACAAGCCAACGATGCCGCGCCCGGGGCCGGTAACGACGACAACCTTGTCTTTCAAGAGGCCTGCCACGCTCATTGGTACACCCTCCAGCTAGTCGGGATTCCTCCGTCGAATATGGACCACCGGTGGTCAATCAACTTGGCCTCATGTCGTACGCCGCGGTGAACACGATGCTGGATGGTGCCTATCCAAAGGGTGCGCTCAACTACTGGAAGTCAGGTTTTCTCACGCAGTTGAGTGATGCGGCCATCGATGCGATGGTCAACGCGTTTGCGAATTGTCCGGCGCCGATGGGGCAGATGTTGCTCGAACACTTTCATGGCGCGGCCACACGGGTAGCGCCGACTGCCACCGCGTTTCCGCATCGGTCGGACGGCTACAACTTGTTGATCGCATCCGAGTGGACCGATTCCACCCAAAACGCCGCATGCATTGGTTGGGCGCGCGAAACGCACGCGTTGATGGCGCCGTTCATGGCGCCCGGCGCTCCGGCGCGCAGCGTGTAGCGTGTAGCGATCTATGCCTTTGGAATCTCGCATGCCGGCGTGAGCTGCATTCGAGCAACCCGGCGCGCGAATTGACGATCATCGAATGTTGCAAAGGATTCGCAGTCTTTGCACGTGGCATGATGAAGCGCATCGGCAAAGTCCAGTCCGCCCTCGTACGCCCCAATCGCGTTGTCCACGACCTCCGCATCTTCCGCTCGCACGTGGGGCAACTCAACGAGATGGTGGAATACCGAGGCCACCTGCTCGACTGAATAGCCATAGACAGCACGCATCACCCACTCGGACTCCAGCAACACGCTTTTCGGAACGAATAGGATGGCCCCTCCCAAGAACAGCTTGGCCACCGCGGCATGCTGTCGCTTCGCTTCGTTGTCCGATGCGTCCTCGATATAGAAGCGAAGGAGCACGTTGGTGTCCAGTCCGATCACTTGGACTTGCCTCTTTTGGCCATCAGTCGCGCCGCCACCAATCCACTCATATCCTCGATCGG
>CAMDRJ010000272.1 GCA_945906755.1 Klebsiella pneumoniae
AATATCCCTGGCTATTTCAAAGCGCTACGGCGTGCAGTTGCGCGCCGATGATGCGGACAACGAGACGATCTTCACATCGCTTCGCACGCTCGCCCGCCATGTCGAGGAACGGCGCCCCAAGTGAGGCGGGCACGGTCCAGCGCACGGACGCTTGCCACGTCGACCTGGGGATGACGGCATGACGGCCCTGATCGCCGTGATTGCCATCGGTGGGCCCTTGCTGTTGCACTGGGCGATCGTGAGCGAAAGCGACCTCCTGCTTCGCCTGTTTTTTCTGGCGGCCGCCGTCGTCACTGCGGTGGGTGGCGTGCGGCGCGGTCGTGTCATTCGCTATGGCCTTGGTGCGCTCTCGCTGATTGGTGTTGCGTACCTGGTCGATGTGCAGCTTAGCCGCGCATTCGCACCGGCGTGGGCGGCGTTCGCCTATGTGGGCTTGGCATGGGTGTTCGCACGTACGCTGCGGGAAGGCGTCACACCGTTGGTCGAGCGGTTTGCACGGCTCGAACACACCGAGGGCATGGCGCCCGAGCTCATTCGCTATGCGCGGCTGATTACGCAGATTTGGTCGGTGTTTTTCATCGCCTTGGCGGCCGCGACGGTCTTGTTGACCGCCATGGCGTCTACCGAGGTCCTCTCGTTGTTTACCAATGTGCTCAGCTGGTTCTTTCTCGCCGGCCTCTATTTCGCCGAATACGCCTACCGGCAATGGTGGGCGTTTCCGCATGTTCCGCATCGTAATCCGGTGAGTGTCGCGATCAGTATCGTTCGCAATGCCCCGCAATTGCTGCGTTGAGGCGCGATGTCATCCAGTCATTGTCTAATCGGGCACATGGAGCTTGACGCCGCGGTGGCGTATCGCGCCGCCGGTCCGATACCCGCGGATGCTTTCTTGCGGGATGTCGCAGGGCTCGCAAAATCGCTGCCCGCCGATCAGGACGTACTGAATCTCTGTGAGGATCGCTACCGGTTCGCCGTGACCTTCGCCGCGACCGCATTGGCAGGGCGCGTGAGTCTGTTGCCGCAGAATCGCACGCCGCGCACGCTCGCGCAGGTCGCCGAAGCGCATCCTCAGGTCATGGCGATTGCCGAAGAACCGATCGCAGATTGCCCAGTGCCGGTGGCGCGGTATCAGACGCTCTGTGTTCCGGCAGCCAATACACCGGCGGTGCCGAGCATTGATCCGAACCGTGTGGTCGCGCTGGCGTTTACGTCCGGCAGTACCGGCACACCCAAACCGAATGCAAAACGCTGGGGTATGTTGACGGCCGGCGCGCAGGCTGAGCATGCCGCGCTCCAGCTTTTCGGCCCGATGAATTTTCTGGGTACCGTGCCGCCTCAACACATGTACGGATTCGAGTCGACCGTCATCTTGCCCTTGTTGACCGGTGGCGCGTTTCATTGCGGTCGTCCGTTGTTTCCGAATGACGTCGCCGAGGCGCTGTCGCAACTGCCGTCGCACCGCGTACTGGTTACCGCGCCGATCCATATTCGCGCCTGCCTGGAGTCGGCGATCCATTTCCCCGCGGTCGAGCTGATCGTTTCGGCATCGGCACCGGCACCGCTATCGGTGGCCCTGGCAAGCGATGCAGAGCGTCGCTACGCCACCACGGTGCGCGAAATCTATGGATTCACCGAGGCCGGCCAGGTTGCGGTTCGGCGCACTACTGAGAACGGCCCATGGCATACCTTTCCGAATGTATCGCTCTCACAAGTGGCCGGTGAATGGTCATTCAGCGGCGGGCATGTCAACGGCATCCAGGCGGCCACCGATCTCATCGTTGCGCATGGGCCGACGTCGTTCAGCCTGCAAGGTCGTCGCGAAGACGTCGTCAACGTCGCGGGCAAACGGGCATCGCTGGCCGATCTCAGCTTCAAACTGACCGAGATTCCAGGCGTGATCGATGGCGTCTTTCATGTTGCGGATGTGGTGGATGGCGCGGTACCCCGTCCGATGGCGTTCGTCGTCGCGCCCGGGCTCACCGAAGAGGCGCTGCGACAAGCGCTGCGCGCAAGGATCGATGCGGCCTTTCTGCCGCGTCCATTGGTCTTCATGAGCGCATTGCCGCGTACTCCATCTGGCAAACTGCCGCTTGAAACCTTACGTGCGCTGGAACGCGAATATGTACGCGGCGCGCGTGAGCGAAAGCGCTCGCGTGATTGAGACGAGCGCTCTCATCGAGATCGGGCATGACCATCCGTCGCTGCCTGGGCATTTCCCTGGACGCCCAATTGTTCCTGGCGTCGTGTTGCTGGCGCGCGTCATGAGCGCCTACCGCGCATGGCATCCCGAAGCTGCCATCAATGCGGTGCCGCAAGCGAAGTTCATCTCTCCGCTGCTGCCTGCGGAGCGATGCGAGGTGCGCTTTAAGGAAGGTACGCCGGGCCGCGTTGAATTCGAATGCAAGGTTGGCGAGCGTCTGGTGGCGCGTGGCAGCCTCGCATGGTCAGACCGATGAGCGCGGTGCCGAATCAACCGGATTGGCACTCGGCCAGTGAACGCGGCTCGCCGTGGTTGATGCGTCTTATGGTGCGGATCATCCTTGGGGCCGGTCGGCGTACCGTGCGCCTTCTACTGCCGCCAATCGTGCTCTATTTTGCGATTGCGGTGCCGCGCGCCAGGCGCGCTTCGCGTGCGTTTCTCAGACGGGCGCTCGGTCGCGAACCCAGGCTCATCGATATGCTGCGACACCTCTTTACGTTTGCTGCGATGCTAGTGGATCGCGTCTACTTCGTGGCGGGTCGCTATGATGCGTTCGAGATCCGTCTGTTCGGCTGCGAGTTGCTCGATGATGCGATGAAGCGGGGCGGCTGCGTGCTGCTCGGCTCGCATCTTGGCAGTTTCGAGGCATTGCGCGCGACCGGCGAAAATGCCGCCGGCTGCAAGGTCGTCATGATCATGGATGAGTCGAATGCGCAGAAAATTCGCGGCGTACTTGCCGAAATCAATCCGCGGGCATCTGAGTCGATCATCAATTCAGGCGACCCATTTTCTGCGATCCATGCGAAAGAGCGACTTGATGCCGGGGCACTGGTCGGCATCTTAGGGGATCGCGCACGCCCGGGCGATAAGACGACGCGTGTGAGTTTCCTTGGCGATGAGGCCGCATTTCCGCTCGGCCCCGCGTCGCTTGCAAGGGCGATGCGCGCGCCGATTTTTCTTGGCTTCGGATTGTTTCGCGGTGGCAATCGGTACGACATTCATATCGAGCCGCTGGCCGATCGCGTCCAGGTGCCGCGCGACCGGCGCGACGACGCCTTGACGGCGTTGATTGGCGCCTACGCGACCCGTTTAGATCATTATGCGAAGCTTGCCCCGTACAACTGGTTCAACTTCTATGACTTTTGGGAATAGAACCGCGGGGCGGCGGAAGTGTTCGACTGCCATGCGCCTTGCGCATGGCGCGCGGATCGGCTGTGCGGTCATCGCGTTCTGGGCGTGCCTCATGCTTTCGTTTGCTGCCCATGCGTTCACCGTCGATCAGTTGATGCAAGAACTCGCGAGTCGTGCCGAGGCGGTCGTCTCATTCAAGGAAACGAAACATTCGGCGCTCTTGAAGACACCCATTGAACTGGCTGGTGAACTCCGCTATCGGCGTCCTGATTTCCTCGAGAAGCCGGTGCGCGTGCCCTTCGAAGAACGCTACACGATTGAAGGTTCGATGGTCACCATCGAACGCACTGCCGATGGCGGTGGGAAGGGCCGCAAACACACGCTGTCCTTGCAGAGTCAACCGATGCTGCGGGCGCTGATCGACAGCATCCGCTCGACCTTGCGTGGCGATGCGGCGGCGTTGCGAAAATTCTATCGATTGGAACTGGTTGGCGAAGCGAATGCCTGGACGCTGGTGTTGCTGCCCTCTGATGTTCAACTCGCCGAATTCGTCACCGTGATCCGCATGACCGGCGGTGGCGGGATGCTGCGATCGATGGAGATCGTGGAGGCGAGCGGTGATCGAACTCTGACGCGGTTTGAGGCACGGCGATGAGTGCTCGCGCGTTCGCTTCGAACGCCCGTATTGTCGTTGGCGCCTGGCTCGTTGGGTTCGCAATCCTGCTCTGGCTGGTGGTGGCGCAGACTCGCTATGTCGCCGATCTGCCTAGTTTTCTACCCAAACCCGAGTCGCCCGCCGAAGCGCTGATGATCGCGCAGCTCTCCGATGGCATTGCTTCGCGGTTGTTGCTGATCGGGCTTGAAGGGCCGGTCACCGCGGAGGTTATCGCAGTGAGCAAGGCGATGGCACCGGCGCTACGGGCAAGCGGCGGCTTTCGCCTGGTCGCCAATGGTGAGCGCCTCCTGGACGGTGCGACCGAGGAACGGCTGTTTGCCTGGCGCTATCACATGAGCGCCGCGGTTACGCCGGATCGATTCACCGCTGCCGGACTACGCAGCGCGCTCGAGGTGCGTCTCGATTCGCTTGCCACGCCGCTTGGCTCGTTCGTACGCCGCTGGTTGCCGCGCGATCCGACCGGTGAGTTCCTCGCGCAACTCTCGATGCATGTGGAGCGCTCGCAGCCGTCGATGCAAGACGGGGTCTGGTTCGATGCGCCGCGCGGCCGGGCGTTGTTGATGGCAGAAGGCATGGCGTCGGGCTTCGATATGCATGAGCAGGAGCGCATCCAGAATCTTCTGCACACCACCTTTAAGAACGTCAAAGGCGAACAGAAGGTGTCGATGGTGCTTGCCGGCCCGGCGGTTTTCGCACGCAAATCGCAGCAATCGATTGAAGGCGATGCATGGTGGTTGACGCTAGTGTCGACGCTGCTGGTGTTTGCGGTACTTACGATCGCTTATCGCAGCCCACGGCTCACATTGCTCGTATTCCTGCCGGTGGCCTCGGGGGTGGTCGCGGCGATCGGTTCAGTCGGGCTGGTATTTGGCAGCTGTCACATCATCACGATTGGCTTTGGTGCGACGTTGATCGGCGAGGCGGTCGACTATCCGACCTACCTGTTCATGCAGCGTCGCGCTAACGAGACGATGAGCGTGACCGCGCGGCGCATCGGCCCCAGTCTGCGACTGGCGGTCCTCACTACGGTATTTGGATCGGCCGCCATGCTCGCCTCCAGCTTCAGTGGCGTTGCGCAGCTCGGACTCTTCACGCTCGTTGGCGTCGGTGTTGCCGGGCTCGTGACGCGCTTCGTGATTCCAGCGATGGCCGGTGATGCTCGCGTGGGGCGTGCAGTGTCCGCAGAACAACGTGCCGGATGGATCGATCGCGTGATTGCGCGTGTGATTACCCAACTGCGTCGCGCGGCGTTGCTGGTCCCGATTGTATTGTTGGCGAGCGCCGCGTATCTGGGCGCACGTCACGCGACCATTTGGGAGCATGACCTGGAAAAACTGAACCCGATCGCCGACGCAGATAAGCAATTGGATTTCGAGATGCGTGAGGCGATGAACGCGCCGGACATTCGCTTTCTAGTGAGCGTACGGGCTGACGATCTCGGTGCGGTTCTCGATCGTTTCGACCCGGTGCATCGCCTGCTCGATCGTTTGATCGATGACGGCTTGTTAGGCCGCTACGATTCTCCCGCGCGCTATGTTCCTGGGGCGAGCGTCCAGGCGCAACGTCTCGCGGCGCTGCCGCCGACCGAGGTGCTGGCGCCGCGTCTGCGTGAAGCACTTACCGGCCTGCCGTTCAAGGACGATCTGTTT
>CAMDRJ010000273.1 GCA_945906755.1 Klebsiella pneumoniae
TCGTGATCTCAACCAATTCGGCGGCATCTTCGGCGAGATAGCCATCGGTCGCAAACACCGCGGCGACCGGTTCGCCGACATAACGCACCATCCCCCGCGCGAGGATCGGCTGCAGGTAGGGCTGCAAGGCGGGCACGGGTCCTTCGCGCAAGGCGATCGGCGGCAGATCGGCGATATCGGCATGCGTCCAGACGGCCACGACCCCCTTCAGCGCACGGGCGGCGGTGGAATCAATGGTGATGATCTTGCCGTGCGCATGCGTCGATCGCACGATGCGCATATGCAACTGATGCGGAAACGACAGATCGGCCGCGAACCGGCCTTGGCCGCGAATGAGCGGGGCATCCTCCAGGCGCCGCACCGATTCGCCGACGATGCGGGTCTTGGCGTGCAGCGGTTGGTCGTTCGCGCCCATTAGTGGAACGACCGCACGTGAGCCGCCGTGATTGCGGGCAAATTAGTTCGAAAACCGATGGCTGAGGACTTCATGGTCAGTCGATTCTATAATCACCGTAACTTTAGGAGTGCAGCTTGGTGTCTGAAATTGTCTATGCCTCATCCGCGGTAACCGTCGGGCAGCCCGGTTCGGGTCATTCCCCGGTGCAATGTCCGGTCGAAGAGACCATCTGCCCGGTGGTCGCCCATGACTGGGTCAATGATGAATATAAGCATCTGGTCGTCAAGGCCTCGCCCAAGGCGCTGGCCGCGCATCCGGGGCAATTCTTCAATCTGCTGTGTCCGTCACCCGATGCGGGCGCGGTGTGGTTTCGCCGCCCGCAAAGCGTCTACCGCGTGGCGCGCTCGAGTGGCCGCCTGGAATTTCTCTACAAGGTGGTGGGCCGTGGTACGCAAGGGCTCGCGACGGTGAAGCCTGGTGATCAGCTCAACATGGTCGGGCCGCTTGGGGTCGGCTTTTCGATGCGGCCGGAGTGGAAGAACATCGTGGTGCTCGGCCGTGGTGTGGGCCTTGCGACCATGGCGCCGATCTCGCAAGTGGCGGGCGAACGCGGCGTGCGGGTCACCGCGATTCTGAGCGCCCGCAATGAAGAGCTGGCGCTCGCGGCCGATCTGTTTGAAAGCGTCGGCAGCGTCGTCAAAGTGCTGGACACCGATGGCACAAGTTCGGTCGAGAACGTCGAGAAAATCGTTCGCGAACTGATCGCCGATAAACGCGCCGATGCCTTTTTCACTTGCGGCTCGAATCGCCTGCTGCAATTGATGAAGCGGCTCGGCAAGGAATTCAATATTCCGGGTCAGGCGGCGATGGAGCAGATCATGGCTTGTGGTCTTGGGCCCTGCTACATCTGCGTGCGCACGTTTGAAGTCGATGGCAAGAACACGCTGCGGCGGGTGTGCGTAGAGGGCCCAGTGTTCGATTTGCAGGAGTGCCTTGGATGGTAGATCTCTCCGTCAAGGTCGGCGATGTCATGCTGAAGAACCCGGTGATGCCCGCATCGGGCACGTTCTCGAATGAATTCTCGCAGGCGATCGATCTGAATCGGCTGGGCGCGCTCGTCACCAAGACGGTCTCGCGCAACTATCGCGCTGGTAATCCGCCGCCGCGCGTCGCGGAAATTCATGCAGGGATGATCAACTCGATCGGCCTGCCGACCAAGGGCCTGCAATATTTCCTCGATGTGCAGCTGGCCGAATACAAGCGCTTTACGCCGCCCCTGGTGTGCAGCGTCACCGCCGAAAATATCGAAGACTTCGCCGCGATGGCACGTGATGTCAGCGTGCCGGGTGTGGATGTGATCGAACTCAATATTTCTTGCCCGACACGCGAGCCCGGTGGCGGCAATTTCGCGTTGAATGAAGAGCACACCTACCAGGTTGTGAAGCGTTGCCGTGAGCTGAGCGATAAGCCGCTCTGGGCGAAGCTCTCACCGAATGCAGGTGATGTGTCGGCGGTGGCCGAAGCCGCGGAAAAGGGTGGGGCCAATGCGATCACGATTTCCAACACGCTGCTTGGCCTGTCGATCAACATCGATACGTTTCAATCGCGGATCGGCAACGGCTATGGCGGCATCTCGGGTCCGGGTGTGAAGCCGATCGTGATGCGCATGGTGCATCAGTGTTCGAAGTTCGTGAAGATCCCGATCATCGGTTGCGGTGGCATCATGTGCGCGGAGGATGTCGTCGAATATCTCTTGGCCGGTGCCACGGCGGTGGAAGTGGGATTCGCGAGTTTTCGGAGCCCGACCGCGATGATCGCGATCATCGAAGGCCTGGAAAAGTGGTGCGAGAAACGCGGCATCGCGCGCGTTGCATCGCTCACCGGCGCGATGGTGAATCATGTGCCGAAAGATGTGTATGAGGCGGGGAAGCTTGGCATTAGTTGAATTCAGTGAAAGGTGATCGCCTGCGGCGGTGAAGGTTGAAGGGTGAAAAACCTAAGGAAACTATGAGCAATCAGATCACAATTCGCAAACCCGACGACTGGCACTTGCATGTGCGCGATGGCGCCATGTTGAAGGCGTCGTTGCCGTTTTCCGCGCGCCACTTCGCACGCGCGATTCTCATGCCCAATCTGGTGCCGCCGGTCATTACTGTGCAAGACGCGATTGCTTATCGCGAGCGGGCGCTTGCCGCGTTGCCCCCCGGCTCCAAGTTTCAACCGTTGATGACAAGTTATCTCACCGACACGACCGACCCGGACGAGATCGAGCGCGGCTTCAAGTCGGGTGTGTTTACCGCCGTAAAGCTCTATCCGGCGAACGCGACCACGAATTCGGCGTACGGTGTTACCAACTACGAGAAAGTCGCCGCGGTGTTCGAGTGCATGGAAAAAATCGGTATGCGTCTTTGCATCCATGGCGAGGAGGTCGCGCCCGATGTGGATGTCTTCGATCGCGAGGCGGTGTTCATCGAGCGACGCTTGATTCCAATGACCAAGCGTTTCCCCGGCCTCAAAATCATTCTCGAACATGTTTCTTCGGAACTTGGCGTGCAATATGTGCAAAGCGCGTTTCCTCAAGTCGCCGGCACCATCACGCCCTATCATCTCGAACTCAATCGCACGATGTGGCTGGGTGGTGGCCTTCGGCCCTACATGTACTGCATGCCGGTGATCAAACGCGAAAGCGATCGGCGCGCGTTGGTAGAGGCGGCCACCTCGGGTGGCAAGAGTTTTTTCATCGGCACCGACTCGGCGCCGCACGGCATCGCGAAGAAACTCAATGTTGTGGGTGCGGCGGGCCTCTTCAATTCTCCGGTGGCGATCGAAACCTATGCAAAGGTATTCGATCAGGAAGGCGCGCTCGATCGATTGGAACAATTTGCAGCGTTGAACGGCGCGGCACACTATGGTTTGCCGGTGAACGAGGAACGCATTACGCTGGAACGTTCGGCCTGGACGGCACCAGAAGAAGTGGCCGTGGAAGGCCCGGAAGAAAAAGCCCTCCTTTATCGAGGCGGTGAATCCATTCAATGGAAGGTGGTTGCGGCATGACACAGGGTGCAGGATTTATCGACAAGGGCGTAATGGCGGAACTCACCGCCAAGATGCTGCTGGAAATCGAAGCGGTCCGGTTCATGACCGACAAGCCGTTCATCTTCACCTCGGGCCTGGCAAGCCCGGTGTATACCGATTGCCGGCGCATCATCTCGTTTCCGCGCGTGCGCCAAACGCTGATGGATTTTGGCGCAGCAACCATCATGCGCGAGGTCGGCTTCGAGCAGTTCGATGCGGTGGCGGGTGGCGAAACCGCCGGGATTCCATTCGCGGCATGGATGGCTGATCGGCTCGCGGTGCCGATGCAATATGTGCGCAAGAAACCCAAGGGCTTCGGGCATAACGCGCAGATCGAGGGGCACATCATCCCGGGTCAACGCACGCTGCTGGTGGAAGATCTCGCCACCGACGGCGGCAGCAAGGTCAACTTCTGCAATGCGCTTCGTACCGCCGGTGCAAAGGCGAACCACGTATTCGTGGTGTTCTACTACGACATCTTTCCAGACGGCGTGAAGGTGCTCGCCGATATGGGCATCACGCTGCACAGCCTGGCTACCTGGTGGGACGTTTTGGGTGTCGCGAAGGCAAGCAAGAAATTCGACGCGGCCATGCTGCAGGAGGTAGAGGCATTCATGCGTGATCCACGCGGATGGTCGAAGGCGCATGGCGGGACTGCTGGCTTCGCCAGTGAAGGGTGACCGGTGGAATGTGGAAGGTAGGGCGGAATAGCAGAGCGCATTCCGCCGTTATGGATGTAACGGGACGCGAATCCCGAATCTTCGGTGGAATGCGCTGCGCTATTCCACCCTACGGTTCTAGGTTCGGGGGATTAGAAAATGAACCGCAGGGGAGGCGGAGTAAAAGCTTGTACGTTTCGATTGCTTTCTTTAACTCCTTTCCTTCGCGCTGACTGTTTGAACCTATGCTCGCCACGCTTTACGCATTAGCGCGTCCCGCGCTTCGCCGCCTCGATGCCGAAACCGCGCATCACCTGTCCATTCGCGCGCTGAAACACGGGCCGTTCTGCGGGAAGCCCGCGCCTGACGATCCGATTCTTGCGACGCGCGTGCTTGGCATCGACTTTCCAAATCCGATCGGCATGGCGGCCGGCTACGACAAGGATGCGGAAGTCATGGACGCGCTGCTTGCCATGGGGTTCGGCTTTACCGAGGCGGGCACGGTGACGCCACTGCCGCAACCGGGCAATCCGAAGCCGCGTTTGTTTCGACTCGATGAAGATGAGGCGGTCATCAATCGCTTTGGGTTCAACAGCCAGGGTCTTGGGCCGTTTGTCGAGCGCTTGAAAGCACGGCGCACGGCGAAGCGTCCTGGCATTGTTGGTGCCAACGTCGGCAAGAACAAAACGTCGACCGATGCGATCGCCGATTTCGTTGCGGGGATCGAAGCGGTGGCGCCCCATGCCAATTACCTCGTCGTCAATATTTCTTCACCCAATACGCCCGGCCTACGTGCACTGCAAGCGCGCGATCAGGTGGAAGCATTGCTGCGTGCGGTGCTTGATACGCGCAACAAGGTGTTGGCCGGCACCGCGATCATGCCGCCCTTGCTGGTGAAGATAGCACCCGACTTAAGTGAAGCGGAACTCGCGGACCTCGCCGCTGTGGCCATCTCAGTGGGTGTCGATGGTTTGATCGCGGCCAACACTACGATCGATCGGCCGGCATCCTTGCGAAGTCCGCATCGTGCCGAAGCGGGCGGATTATCCGGTCGGCCATTGCTTGCCAAGGCCAATGCATGCCTTGCCGCGATGTATCGCTTGACGCAGGGCAAGCTCCCCATGATCGGCTGCGGCGGCGTTGCGACTGGGGATGATGCTTACGCCAAGATTTGCGCGGGCGCTTCGCTCGTGCAGGTGTACTCCGCGCTTGTCTTCGGTGGGCCGGGTCTTGCGGTGCGGATCAAACGTGAACTCGCCGATCGCTTGCGCCGCGATGGCTTCAAATCGGTGAGCGAAGCAGTAGGGGCCGATCATCGTTAGTCGAATTGCGAGCCGACGCACGCTGCCATTGGCTCTGCTCTGTTGGGCCGCACTGCATGCGACCGTCTTGCATGCGCAATACCCAACCAAACCGATCCGCCTCATCGTGCCGTTTGGGCCGGGCGGCTACACCGATATCGTCGCGCGTATATTGAGCCCAAAGCTTCACGAAGCACTGGGCCAGCCGGTGATCGTC
>CAMDRJ010000274.1 GCA_945906755.1 Klebsiella pneumoniae
ACCGTCAAGGCGCTCGATATCAGCCTTGATGTACAAGACATCAAGCCAAGCGCGCTTCGCACGATCGAACGAATGCGGGCGGCCGGCCGCTAGCCGAAACAAGAGCCTGCGTCGAATGTCTGATACCTACGCCGCGCAACGACCAAGCCCCGCCGATCACACCGCGGACGGACGTCTTTCGCACGCGGCGCTTGCCAAGCGTTATGACGCCACGCTGTCCGGGCGACTTGGGAGTGTCATTGCGCTGGATGCAGAAACCGTTGATGAGTCAAGACGCGTCGTCGAGCAGACCACGCAGGTTGACGGCGTCGCCGGCTACAAGGTCGGGCTTACCATGGTGCTGCGCCTCGGCCTTGCGGAAGCGATCCGGCAACTGCGGTCGGTCACCGATCGGCCGCTTGTCTACGATCACCAGAAAGCCGGCGCCGATGTGCCGGATATGGCGGCCAAATTCACCGCGAACTGTCGCGCGGCGGGCGTCGACGGCTTGATCCTGTTCCCAACTGCAGGCCCACGTGCGGTTGATGCGTTCGTTGGCGAGTCGATGAAACAACGATTGCTGCCAATCGTCGGTGGCGACCTGCCGTTTCCCGATTACAACGCGAGTGGCGGTGGTTACGTGATCGATCACGCGCTCGATCTGATCTTCGCACGCGCGATGGCCCTGGGCGCCGATCACTTTGTCGTGCCGGGCAACACCACCGCCAAGCTGACCCATCACGCCGCACGCCTTGCGGAGCGCATCGATGCCCCGACCCTGCTCGTTCCCGGGATTGGTCCACTTGGCGGCACGCTTGGCAGCATCGTGAAGGCCGCGCGCGGCGCTCGGGTGTTTGGTGTCGTCGGTCGAGCGGTGTATGCCGCGACCGATCCTACCGATGCCGCCAAGCGGCTGATCGATGAAGGGATGCGCGCGTAACCGATGCTTTCCATCGAAACCTTGCTGCTGATCGACGGCGCATTCACCCCAGCGTTGTCCGGCGCAACGTTCACCACACGCAGCCCGCTCGACGATACCGTGCTTGCAGAGGTGGCTCGCGCCGGCACCCACGATGTCGATCGCGCAGCGTTGGCGGCGCGCAGAGCGTTCGACAATGGCAAATGGTCTGGCATGATGCCCACCGAGCGTGGCGCGTATTTGCGACGCATCGCTGAAAAAATACGCTGGCAAGCCGCCACGATCGCCGAAATCGAAACCCGCAATGGCGGCAAGACGATTGCCAATTCGAAGAATGAAGTCGAAGCAGCCGCCAAGGTCTTCGATTACTACGCGGGTGCGGCCGACAAATTCTTTGGCAGCACGATTCCAATGGGGGCTAACGTCCTCGATTTCACCTTGCGCGAACCGCTTGGCGTGGTCGCCGCGATCACGCCTTGGAACTTCCCTTTTCTTGCTGCGGCATGGAAACTCGCCCCTGCATTGGCTGCCGGCTGTACGGTCATTCTTAAACCGGCATCGCACACGCCCCTTACCTCGCTGATGTTGGGCCGGGCCGCGCAAGAAGCGGGACTGCCGCCGGGTGTGCTCAATATTCTCCCTGGTCCCGGCGCGGAGCTGGGCGAACATATTGCAGGACATCCGCTCATCGACAAGATTTCATTCACCGGCGAGACGAGCACCGGCGCAAAGCTTATGAAGGCCGGTGCGGATTCGATGAAGCGCATCACGCTCGAATTAGGCGGCAAGAGCGCAAACATCGTGTTTGCCGATGCTGATTTATCGAAGGCGGCCAAGGCAGCGGTCAGCGCAGGATTTGGCAATGCGGGTCAGAGCTGTTCGGCGCGCACGCGTTTATTCATCGAGGCCAGCGTTCACGATACTTTCATTACCGAATTCGCCGCGGCGACCAGTCGCTTTCGGGTGGGCGACCCGCTCGACCCGATGACCGAGATGGGACCTTTGATTTCTGCCGGCCAATGGCGACAGGTACGTGAATACATTGGACTCGGCGAACGCGAAGGCGGCACCATCGTGTGCGGCGGCGATCGGCCCGCCGGGCTCGAAAAGGGCCACTATTTCGCGCCGACCATCATGCGCGGCGTATCGAATGATGCGCGTATCGCGCAAGAAGAAATCTTCGGGCCGGTGGTCGTCGTGATCCCGTTCAAGGATGAAGACGATGCGATCCGCATGGCCAATGACAATCAATACGGCCTCAATGGCTCGGTGTGGACGCGCGATATTGGGCGCGCGCTGCGCGTCGCCAAGCGCGTCAAAACCGGCATGATCAGCATCAACTCGCATGGCAGCGCGAGCCGGTACGGCTATTTGGCGCCGTTTGGCGGCGTCAAGAAATCGGGCATCGGACGCGAGCTTGGCATGCATGGGCTGGAGCTGTACACCGAACTGAAGAATGTATTCGTCGATCTGGAGCCATAGGAACGGATGAAGCACCACGACACCAAGGCAGCACGCGAGCCGTCTAGTTCTCGCGCGATGGGTTTGCCATCATGACCATGCCAGAGCAAAAGACCTATGCCTTAATCGGTGGCGAGCTGATCGATGGCCTTGGCAAAGACCCGATCATGAATTCCGCGCTGGTGGTCTCAGCGGGGAAAGTCGTCGCGAGCGGTCGCGCCGACACCGTGGTGATCCCGCGCGAGGCAACGAAGATCGATGTGACCGGCCTCACCGTGCTGCCTGGCATCATCGATTGTCATGTGCACGGCACCTACCGCGCGCGCGACATGCGCCAGCATCTATTGAATGCGCCGACCTACAACGTGCTGCGTTCGACTGCGATTCTCGATGAGACGCTGGCCTGTGGCGTCACCACCGCACGCGATATGGGCGGTGCGGACGCGGGCTTTCGTCAGGCGATCGAAGAGGGGTTTGTGGTCGGTCCGCGCCTCTTGATTGCGATCGTCATGATTTCGCAGACGGGTGGCCATGGTGATGCCTGGCTGCCCGCCGGCATCCGCATCCAGAAACGCGCTTGGCTGCCAAGCCCGGTGGCCGATGGCGTGGATGATGTGCGACGCTTGGTGCGGCATGTGTTGATGGCAGGCGCCGACTTTGTGAAGATCTGCGCGACTGGTGGCATCACTTCAGTCACCGATTCCTGGGATGAGGCGCAATTTACCGTCGACGAACTGCGGACCGCCGTGACGGAAGCAGCGATGCGTCGTAAGCGCGTCGCGGTGCATGCCGAAGGCATCGAAGGCATTCGGCCCGCGCTTGAAGCAGGCATTCATTCGCTTGAACACGGCTGGTTCATCGATGAGCAATGTATCGATACGATGGTGCGACAGGGAACCTGGTGGGTGCCGACGCTCGCTCTGGTGCCCCTCTCAGTCGAGCATCGCAAAAAGAACGCCGCATGGAATGCGCAGCAGCTCGCCCGCGAAGACGCCAAGGATGCCGAGATCTACGCGAAGATGCGGGCGCAGATTCCGCTCTATCAAGACGCGGTAAAACGCGGCGTCAATATCGCGTTTGGCACCGACCAGTCGCATCGCTTATTGGTGGGCGAAAATCTCGTTGAGCTGCAATTCATGGTCGATTGGCTCGGCATGTCACCGATGCAAGCGATCGTCTCGGCAACCAGCCGCGCGGCTGAGTGCATCGAACGACCCGAATTGGGCGCCTTGGTACCCGGCCGTCTTGCTGATGTATTGGTCGTCGATGGCGACCCTCTGGCGAACATCAAGTTGTTGAACGAACGCGCGCGCATCAAGATGGTCATGAAAGATGGGCGGATCTGGAAGAGCGCGTTGCAATGAGTAAAGGAAACGCTGATTAAGCTACCGCGCGCAATCAGCGTGACCATACTTTTCAGGGAGTTACGAGGGGCAATGAAGGGGTTGGGGCCCCTTCATCCCCAACGAGCCCCCTTGTTCAATTAATCCTAGAGGCTCACCGGCACATGTTTCCAACTGATCATCTCGAGCGAGCATCCAAGGCGCTCACACTGGCGAAGAACGCCGGCATTCGAATCGCAACTGCGGAGACGGTAACGGCCGGCCTCGTCTCGGCTTGTCTCACGTCGGTCTCTGGCGCATCACAAGTCTTTGAGCGTGGCTTCGTGCTCTATCACGATAGCGCCAAGGCAACCGGGCTTGGCGTGCCAGAGGCGATCGCACAGGAACATGGTGCGGTGAGTGGCCCGATCACGCAGGGACTTGCGGAGGGCGCGCTGCGCAATTCGACTGCCGGCGTTGCGGTCGCGGTCACCGGCTATGCCGGACCGGGTGGCGGCAGCGAGAAAAATCCGGTCGGCACCGTGTTCGTCGCCGCGGCGCGGACCAATCGCGCCACGATTGTCGAACGGCATGTCTTCAGCGGTGATCGGAATGCGGTTCGTCTGGCGGGTGTCGGTGCGGCGTTGGAGGCGCTAATCAAGCAGCTATCGATCTAGGGGCCCGCCGCGCCTCAATGAAAGTAAGTGCCACCGTCCACGACCAGTGTTTGGCCTGTTATAAACGCTGAGTCCGGCCCGGCAAAGAATTGCGCGGCACCGACCAGATCGCTCGGATACATGTCGCGTTCCAGCGTGCGGCCACCCAGCGAGGGCTTTCGCGCACCGGCAATCAGCTCCGGATTCGCCAAGACGCCATCGCTCAGCGTGAAGCCGGGCGCGAGACTATTCACGAGAATCTTGCGTGGTCCAAGTTCCCGCGCCAAGGACCGCGTCATCGAGACGACCGCTCCTTTGCTTGCCACATAGTGCAGGTAGAGCGGATTGCCCTTGAAGGCGACACCGGAAGAAATCGTGATGATGCGACCGCTGGTTGATTTCGACAATGCATCAAGGCACGCACGCACCGACAGGAACACGCCAAGCGTATTGACATCCATGACGTCGCGCCATTCCTGCGCGGTAATTTCATGGAATGGCTTCGGCCGGATCGTCGTGAAGATCGCTGCATTGGGAACAAGAATATCGATGGCGCCGAACCGTTCGACCGCGTGTTTGGCCATCCGATTGACCTCTTCTTCGTTGACCACGTTCGCTGCAATGCCCGAAGCCGTGAATCCTTTGGCGGTCATTTCAGCCGCTGCCTCGACGGCGCGCGCCCGATCCGCAATCACAATACGCGCGCCTTCGGTTGCGAGTCCCTCGGCGATGGCGCGACCGATACCCATTGCACCGCCTGTGATCACGGCGACTTTGCCAGCGAGTTTCATGATGCGGTCTCCATCGCGCGCACGGCATCGGCAAATAGTTGGACGGGCATCGCGCAGAGTCCGCGTCCGAGTAGTCCCCGACCATCCGCCGACACCATACCGGTCGACAGCAGCGGCGACTGACCGGAGCGAGCGACCGCAGCCGCATCGAGCCCGATCTCAATGCCAAGAACCGGGTGGCGTCCGATAAGTTGTGCAAGCGCGCGCTGCGTATCATCGGCAGCGAGCCACGGCGCAAATGCGGCAACGAGGCTAGGCGCGCGACGCAGTACCTGCCCGCCCAAACCGAATGCATCGATGATGCCGCTATCACCGGTCGCGGGCGGGAACTGCGGATTCTCAGGCGCACCCTTCATAAAGGGGCCTTGCACCAACGCGGGCGGCGCGGTAAACCAACGATCGGGCAGGCCAGCGATTTGTATTCCGGCCACTTCTCCATTCGAACCAAGCTTGGTGACGAGCGTAGCGCCTTTG
>CAMDRJ010000275.1 GCA_945906755.1 Klebsiella pneumoniae
TTGACGCGCTGTTCAGCGAATTGTCGATCGCGGGTAGCGCAGCCCTCGATCAAGGCGTCCTCACTGGCGTTGATTTCGTGCGCGCCTTGCAAGAATCGCAGGCAACCGGCGGCTCGAGCTCCTACAACAATGGCGCGGCGAGCTTCCAATGGAGCGGCAATCGATTGGTCATCTCGAGTCTGCGCATGGGCCGGACCGGGTTGAGTGCGGAAGGGACCGCGGCTGTCGATGCAGAAGGCAGACTGTCTGGCCGCATGGCGGCCACCTCCACCATGCAGGAAGACCCGATTACCGGCAGCTTTGGATTGAGCGGCACGCTCGCCAAGCCGGTTATTCGCCGCGTCTATTGACCGGCGGCGCGGCCGCTCGCAGAACAACGCGGGCGTATAATTGGGCGCTTCGCCATGCGGCGACAGAGTCGTCCATAGAATACGCCTTGCATGTCCGATATCCTTCTCTCGCCTGGCCCGTTGGCCCTCTCACCGTTTCGGCTCGATAAGCTCAATGCGCAACTGCATGCGGCCGGACTCAAAACAAGCTCGGGTGGCGTCGCCGGTGCACGGTATATCCACTTTGCGAAACTCGAACGCGCGCTAACCGCTGCGGAACGCGGCGTCCTCGACCAATTGCTGCGCTATGGGTCGCCATGGCCCGACGGCGACGCGCGTGCTTCGGTGGTGCTGGTCGTGCCACGACTCGGGACGATTTCGCCCTGGTCATCCAAGGCGACTGATATCGCGCATAACTGCGGGCTTGGCGTGGTGCAGCGTATTGAGCGCGGCATCGCCTACTACCTCGAACAAGGCAATGCCGCGCAAGTTACCGGTGCGCTGCACGACCGCATGACCGAGAGCGTTCTCTATTCCATCGAGCAAGGCGCAAAGCTCTTTCAACAGGTTGCGCCCAAACCGTTGGCGACCATTCCTATTCTGGCCGGGGGCCGCAGTGCGCTCGATCGGGTCAACAAGACGCTTGGCCTGGCATTGGCTGACGATGAAATCGATTACCTCGTCGCGTACTTCAGTGGCATCAAACGCGATCCCACCGATGTGGAAGTGACGATGTTCGCGCAGGCCAACTCCGAGCACTGTCGACACAAGATTTTTAACGCGAGCTGGATTGTCGATGGCCAGACCCAGGACACGACGCTGTTCCAGATGATTCGGACCACGCACGCTGCCAATCCGCAAGGAACGGTGTCTGCCTATTCCGATAATGCGGCGGTGATTGAAGGTCGCGAAGTCGCGCGATTCTTTGTGGGCGAGGGCGGGCGGTTTGGCTATGCGAACGACCTTACGCACACCCTCATCAAAGTGGAAACGCACAACCATCCCACCGCCATATCGCCTTTCCCGGGCGCGGCGACCGGTTCAGGCGGAGAAATTCGCGACGAAGGGGCCACCGGGCGCGGAGCAAAACCCAAAGCGGGTTTGGTTGGTTTCTCGGTGTCGAACCTGCGCATCCCGGGTCTTAACGAGCCGTGGGAGTTACCGGTCAATTCGCCGGATCGGATCGCAACGCCGCTATCGATCATGCTGGACGGACCGATTGGCGCCGCCTCATTCAACAACGAATTTGGCCGCCCGAGTTTGAACGGCTATTTCCGCAGCTTCGAGGCGAACGTGGGCGGTGCGGTGCGCGGCTACCACAAGCCGATCATGATCGCGGGCGGCCTTGGCAATGTGCGCGGATCGCATGCGATCAAAGGGCCGTTCCCGCCCGGCACGCTGTTCATCCAACTGGGTGGACCGGGCATGTTGATCGGCATGGGCGGTGGCGCGGCGTCCAGCATGACCGCGGGCTCGAACACCGCCGATCTGGATTTTGATTCGGTGCAGCGCGGCAATCCGGAATTGCAGCGGCGTGCGCAGGAAGTGATCGATCAGTGCTGGGCGCTCGGTGAGCATAATCCGATTCTCAGCATTCATGATGTCGGCGCAGGCGGTCTATCGAATGCATTGCCTGAGCTTGCCCATAGTGGCGGGCAGGGCGCACGCTTCGAATTGCGCGCGCCGGCGAATGAAGAGCCGGGCATGACACCGCGCGAGGTCTGGTCCAATGAGGCGCAGGAGCGCTATGTGCTCGCGATTGCACCGTCGACGCTCAACTTGTTTCAGCGCCTTTGTGAGCGCGAGCGCTGTCCTTTCGCGGTGGTGGGTGAAGCAACGCGCGATGCCTCATTGATCGTCACGGATGCGCAGTTCGGCAATCGCGCGGTCGACATGTCGATGGAAGCCTTGCTTGGCAAGCCACCGCGCATGCTGCGCAATGTGCAGCGCGTTGCACGCGTGTTGCCGGCGCTTGATCTCGATGTCATCGATCTCAAGGAAGCCTGCCTGCGGGTATTGCGGTCACCGACCGTTGCAAGCAAGAGCTTTCTGATCACCATCGGGGATCGTACCGTCGGCGGGCTCTGCGCGCGCGACCAGATGGTCGGCCCTTGGCAGGTGCCGGTCGCTGATTGCGCGGCGACCCTATTGTCGTTTCAAGCTTATGCGGGTGAAGCGTTTGCGATGGGCGAGCGCACGCCATTGGCGGTATTGAATCCGGTTGCGTCCGGTCGCATGGCGATTGGCGAGGCGCTCACCAATATCGCCGCGGCGCCGGTTGTGTTGCCCTTGGTCAAACTTTCCGCCAACTGGATGGCGGCTGCCGGTTATCCAGGTGAAGACGCCGCGCTCTTTGACACCGTGAAGGCGGTCGCGGTCGATCTATGTCAGCAGCTCGGTGTGGCCATCCCGGTCGGCAAGGATTCCCTGTCGATGCGCACCGCCTGGGAAGACAAGGCGGGCAAGCATGAAGTGGTCGCGCCGCTATCGCTCATCGTGTCGGCCTTCGCGCCATGTGAAGATGTCCGGCAAGTCTGGACGCCGGTTCTGGCGCGCGGTGCGACCGATCTCGTGCTGATCGATCTCGCCGGTGGCCGCCAGCGTCTGGGCGGGTCGATGTTGGCGCAGGTGTTCAAGCAGATCGGCAACGAGCCGCCGGATCTCGACGATCCGCGCGCATTCAAAACATTCTTCGCCGCGCTGGCCGAACTGCGTGGCATGGGCGCGGTCCTGGCGTATCACGACCGCTCCGACGGCGGGCTGTTCGCCACGATCTGCGAAATGGCGTTTGCGGGGCATGTGGGCGTAACGCTGAATGTTGATCTGCTCGCTTTCGATGCGCAGGCGGTCGATGTCGATGGCGCGGAACGACGGCCTCAGGCGATGCTCGGCCGTGATGCCGAAAAAGTGCTCGCCGCGCTGTTTGCAGAGGAACTTGGCGCGGTGATTCAAATCGCGGCCACGCGTCGATCTGAAGTGCTGGGTGTCTTGCGTCGGCATGGGGTGGCCGCGCAAGTGGTCGGCAATACCAATGACCGCGATGAGATCAAGATCGTACGCAATGCGAAGGCGATCTTTGCGATGCAACGCGCCGCATTGCAACGAATCTGGTCGGATGTCTCGCTACGGATGCAAGGGCTGCGCGACCATCCGCAAGCGGCCCTTAACGAGGCCGCTCGCATCGAAGACCCCGCTGATCCGGGCCTTGCGGCGCATCTTACGTTCGCAATAGCGGATGACATCGCGGCGCCCTATATTGGTCGTGGCGCTCGTCCGGCGGTGGCGATTCTGCGCGAGCAGGGCGTGAATGGACAGGTGGAAATGGCGGCCGCCTTCGATCGCGCAGGCTTCGCGGCGCATGATGTGCACATGACCGACATTCTGTCTGGCCGCGTGCAGCTCGACCAATTTGCTGCACTCGCAGCCTGTGGCGGATTCTCTTACGGTGATGTCTTAGGGGCCGGCGCCGGCTGGGCCAAATCGATTCTTTTCAATGCGCGCGCGCGTGATCAGCTCGCGGCGTTTTTCGAGCGGCGCGATACGATCGGTCTGGGCATTTGCAATGGCTGCCAGATGATGTCGCACCTGTCCGGCATGATTCCTGGCGCGCAAGCGTGGCCGCGTTTTGAGCGCAACGCGAGCGAGCAATTCGAAGCACGCCTGGTGATGGTGGAGGTGGCCGATAGTCCATCGGTCTTCTTCCGCGGCATGGCAGGTAGCCGCATGCCGGTGGCGATGGCGCATGGCGAAGGACGTGCCGAATTCAAGGATGCCAACGCGCAGGCTAACGCCATCGTGGCGCTGCGCTATGTTGATCATCGCGGTGCGCCGACTGAGCGCTATCCCTATAACCCGGGCGGTTCACCTGTGGGCATTACCGGCGTCACGACCATCGATGGGCGCTTCACGATCGCCATGCCGCATCCTGAGCGCGTGTTTCGTTCGGTGCAACTGTCATGGCATCCAGCAGAGTGGGGCGAAGACAGCCCGTGGATGCGGATATTCCGCAATGCGCGCGTGGCGATCGGCTAGCGGTGCGGGCGCTCGTTAAACATCCGCCCTTGAAGCGTTAGCGCGTTACTGCACCTTCGCTTTGGCACGTAGATCCTGCACCAGCTTGTCGACTTGCTGCCCTTGCAGGCGCTGGGCGATTTGCTGTTTGACCTGATCGAAGGGCGGATGATTGGGTGCGCGAGTGTCATCGAGCCGGATGATGTGATAACCAAACTGGGTCTGGATAGGCGTCTCGGTCGTCTTGCCTTTTTCAAGTTTGGATAGGGCGTCCGCGAACGGTTTGACATAGGTGGTGGCCATCGCCCAACCGAGATCGCCGCCTTTGTCTTTCGAACCCTGGTCCTTCGATTCTTTGGCGATCTCGTCGAATTTGCTGCCTTTCTTGAGCTTCGCGATGATCTCCTTCGCCTCGTCCTCGCCTTCAACCAGGATGTGGCGCGCGCGGTATTCGCTGGAGGGCATGCTCGCCTTCAAGCGCTCGTACTCGGCTTTCACGATCTCGTCATTGATCGGGCTTGCCTTTTGCTGCTCGGCGATGAGCGCGTGAATGCCGATCACTTGTCGCGCCAACTCCATCTGCTCGCGAACTTCGATGTTTTTCGTGAGGCCGCGCCGCTCGGCCTCCTGAAACAAGAGTTCCCGATTGATCGCATCGTCGCGCATCGCCTCGCGAAGCTGCGGAGAGTCCGGTGCGCCTTGTTGTGAGCGCTCTTTGACCAACGCCTCGACGCGGGCACGTGGAATGGGTTTGCCATTGACCGTCGCGATTTTGGAACTAGGACCCTCGGTGGCCGGCTTGTCTTGCGCAGACGCGATGCCAACGGTAAGCGCTGCGGTAACGGCGACGGCGATCTTGCTCAGGGCTGGGTACATGCTCATTCCTCTCATCATTGATTCGCATTAACGCGGCGCAAGCACCGACTAGATGCCGCCGCGCGCGCACACGGATGCGAAGGATGCTTACAGCTCGGCCGGTGTGTAGGCTTGGATCGCCAACGCGTGAACCGAGTGCTGCATCAGCTCGCCCAATGCGCGGTACACCATACGGTGTCGCTCGATGCGGGTTTTGCCGTCGAAGTGCGCCGAAACGATCAACAGCCGGTAGTGTCCGCCGCCGCCTTGCGCGCCTTCATGGCCGACATGCTGCCCGCTTTCATCCAGCAGCTCCAGATTAACGGGCGCGAGAATCTGCAGCTTTTCATGAATGGCCTGCTCAATGGCGCCCATCGT
>CAMDRJ010000276.1 GCA_945906755.1 Klebsiella pneumoniae
ACGACACCGCATCGATGTACTGCTCCTGAAAATCGATGTTAGCGAGTGCAACGCGAAACACGCGGCCGTTCAAGCCTTCTTTGTACCAATGCGGTCTGGGCAGGGAGCCTGTAATGGTAGTGGGAAGGATCAGATCTTTGGTTGCGCCATACATCGTTCATGCTCCGGGTGAGGTTAATTGCGTGCGAGGCGCTCGGCTTCCAGCAGCCGATCCATCTCAAGATATAACGTCGTGAAATCACGTTCGCCAAGCCCATCGTTCATGGCGCGCGCGAGCAATGATGCCGTCAATGGGCCGTAGATGCCGGGTTGCCCAAGATTCGTGGCGAGGTCGGCGGCCATACCAAGGTCCTTCGCGAGATTGGCAACGCGCGAGCGGCCATCGAATTTGCCTGACAAGATGTGATTCGGAAACCGCGCTTCGCTGATGTAGCTCCGCGCATTGCCGGCGTTGATCACATCGATCATCGGCTTAAGTTCGATGCCCGCGCGCGCGGCGAGGCGTCCGGCTTCGCTTAGCACGAAGAAATTGGCGTGGCACACCATGTTGTGGATGAGCTTCATCGTGTGACCGGCCCCACTTGGCCCCACATGAAAGATACGGGTTGCAATGGCCTCTAGCATTGGGCGACAACGATCGAGCGTTGCGGCATCGCCACCAAACATCAAGGTGAGCTTTCCCGCATCCGCACCGATGGCGCCGCCCGACATGCCTGCATCGAGATAGTCACGATCGCGCTCTCGCGCGATCTTTACGAGCCGGCCGGTGTCGACGGGGTCCGAAGTAGTGAGATCAATGATCACCTGGCCGGGTCGATCCGCTGCGAGCAATCCTTGCGAACCACTCAGGCATGCATCGATCTCTTTTGAGCTTGGCACCACAAAGATGATGACGTCGCATCGTTCCCCCATAAGCTTGGGTGGAACGAAGGCCACGGCGGGCGAGAATCCCGCCCCGCTATCGGGACGAACATCCCAGATCGCAGCAAGGCGTTCCGTCTTGTCGAGATTGAGCGCGATGCCGCGGCCCATTTGTCCAAGGCCGATAACGCCAACGGTGCGGCTTGATGTGCTGGATTGCATCGTGCTACTCCGCCTTGATACCCGCTTGCCGGATCACGTCACCCCATCGCGCATGCTCGGCGCGGATGAAGGCGGCAAATTCATCGGCCGTTGAAGTGTGGATTACGGCGCCGATCGCGGTAAAGCGGTCGACGATTTCTTTTGACTGCATGCCCTTTACCAACGCCTCATTCATTCGCGTGACCATCTCTCGCGTAAGACCTGCGGGACCGCCGAGCCCGAACCAGGGGGAAGCGCTGACGTTGGGATAGCCTGATTCCGCCACCGTCGGCACATCCGGCAACAGCGGCGCGCGCTTCGGCGTCAACACCGCAATCGGTTTCAATTTGCCCGCTTTTACGTTTGGCAACGCCACCACCAATGAACTTTGGAAATCGAGCAAGATCGCGCCGGCCAGCAAATCCTGAATCTGTTGCGTCGCGCCCTTGTACGGGACATGCAAGAGTTTGATGCCCGCGGCCATTTGCAGCATTTCGGCGGCCAGATGCGGCACCGTCGCCACCCCTGGCGTGCCGAATGCAATTTTGCCGGCATTGGCCTTGGCATATGCGATCAACTCCGCGAGATTGTTCGCCGGCAGACTTGGATGCGCAACGATGAGCGGCGTCATCGATAACAGATTCGAAATCGGCGAAAAATCCTTTAGCGAATCGAAGGGCACCTTGCCAAGATGCGGTGCGGTGGCAAGCGTGATCGCGGTAAGGCCGATCGTGTAACCATCGGGTGCCGATTTCGCAAGAACATCAACGCCGATGGTGCCATTGCCACCCGGGCGATTTTCAACGATCACCGGCTGCCCCAATGCGTCACTCAAAATTGTTGCGGCCGCTCGACCAACGAGATCCGTAGGCCCGCCGGGTGGAAACGGCACGATAAGACGCATCGCCTTCGATGGCCAAGTCTGCGCAAACGCTTGGTTTGCACAGACTGACGCGACGCCAACGGCGATCGCCCCCACTACGATACGAACGCAACTTCCCATCGTCTACTCCCCCACCACACACACGAGATAATCGTCGGGTTGTACCACGAACCGTCCAGGCGCCCCGTCCGCACGGAAGAGCTTGACGGTTGCATACGCGCCTCGTAGTCTCGATCGCGACGCCCCCTTCAAGAAAGAGAACATGAGTGCCACACCACGCAAGTCGATCCGCTTTTCCCTGTTCGATTGGCTCGACGAATCCGGTCGCGGCTATGCGCAGACCTATGATGAACGCCTGCGATTGCTTGAGTTTGCGGACGGCGCAGGCTACTACTCATATCTGCTGGCCGAGCACCATGGCACCTCGCTGTCGACGACGCCCTCGCCGAGTCTCTTCTTATGCGCAGCGGCACAGCGCACCAAGCAATTGCGCTTGGGCGCGCTGACCTGGCTCCTGCCGCTCTACAACCCGCTCCGGTTGCTGGAAGAGCTTTGTATGCTCGATCAACTGTGCCATGGGCGCCTGGAGCTTGGCATCAGCCGCGGTTCGTCGCCGCATGAGCGCGCGCGATTTAGCGTCAGCGATGAAGAGGCACGGCCGCGTTTTGAAGAAGTCTTAAAACTCCTTGTCATGGGCTTCACCAAAGGCGAACTCAACCTCGACGGCAAGTATTATCAATACAAGGGGCTGAAGACGCGATTTCGCCCGCATCAGCAACCCTACCCGCCGATGTGGTTTCCGACCTCGAACGCAAGCTCGATTCCATGGATCGCGGCGCAAGGCCTCAACATCGTGATGTCGCTCTTGCATTCGCCAACGTTCGAGAAACTGTGCGAATGCATGGCGCTCTACCACAAGGAATACGCCGCACACCACAATGATCCAGGCCGCATCAACGGTCATGTGAGCGACCCGGAAATCGCGTTCACCACCCATGTGTATGTGGCGGACACCGATGCCAAGGCCCGCGAGCAGGCGGGTGCCGGCTATATGCAGTTCAATGAGAATTTCACGCGGCGGTATGTCGATATCGGGCAGGCGGGCAAATACGCGCATCGTGCCGACTTCGGCAAGTTGGTGGCCGACGGCAAGATCTTGTGCGGCTCACCCGATACTGTGCGTAAGGCGCTCGAACGCATGATCCCCGCCGCCCGCGTGAATCATTTCATTGGCGCATTTACCTTCGGCAGTCTCACGCCGGAGCAGACGCAACGATCGGTGGATCTGTTTGCGCGCGAGGTGATGCCGGCATTTGCTTCAAGCTAATCGAGTCAACAACACCGTAGGGTGGAAAAGCAAAGCGCATTCCGCCGCAGCTTCCGCATCATAAGGAAACCATCATGCGTCGAGTCGTAACCGGTCATGACACCAATGGTCGATCGATCTTTATGATCGATGACCCGGCCCCGAAAGGCGTGAGCCGCAAACCAGGCACACCACAGGTGACCGAATTATGGGTCACCGCCGAAACGCCCGCCGATAACAGCCGATCGACTGATGCGCTCACTGGCCTGCCAGCTTTCAGGATTCCACCGCCCGCGAATGGCAGCATCTTTCGCGTGGTCGACTATCCGCCGGACCGTATTCGTCTTGCGGCGCTCGCTACGGATCGCGCAGCGGGCGCAGCACCGGATGCCCATGATGCGGCGCTCTATCTTGGCAAATCGCGTCATCCTGGATTCCACAAGACCGACACGATCGATTATGCAATCGTCTTGTCCGGTGAAATTTGGGCGCTGATGGATGAAGGCGAAGTACTGCTGAAAGCAGGCGATGTACTCGTTCAGCGCGGCACCAATCATGCGTGGAGCAATCGGACCAACGAGACGGCGCGCGTGGCGTTCGTATTGATCGATGCGATACCTGTTTCAACCGCGCCAAACGGGTAGGAGGCGTCCATGCCCTACGCGTCCTCTCCTCCCGGTAGCGCGAACATGCCCTTCTCTAGCGTGCCGATGAATCCGATCGCTTCCTCGAGCTTGATCACGTCGGCATACTTCGCATGCATATCGCACAGATTGATCGCATGGCTCGCCTGCGAACGATCGAAACATCCTTCTTCCACCAGCGATACACGGTAGTTGTTGGAGAAGGCATCAAGCACGGTCGCGCGAACGCAACCGCTGGTGGTGGTGCCGGTGAGGATGATGCTGTCGCAGCCAAGCAACACCAGATAACTTTGCAATGGCGTGCCATGGAACGCGCTCGGCTTCTGCTTCGTGATGACGATATCGCGCGGCGCGGGGGCGATGTCGGGGACGATTGTATTGCCCGGCAGTTGCGTCGTGCCGGCAATCACCCGCTCGGCTGTTCGAACATTCTTCCAGGCCCATGACCCGGTGTCCCAATTGTCGGAGCGCCGGGTGCTAGTGGTATAGAGAATCGGTAGTCCCTTCGCCCTGGCCGCGATCAGCAATCGTTTGATGGCCCGCACGCCATCCCACGCTTCCTCGCCACACGAGTTGCGCCAGCGCTTGATCGATTCCAGAATCGGCTCGGGCCGGTCGCCGCAGAAATCATAATTCACATCCACCACGAGAACCGCCGGGCGTTTGCCAAAGCCCTGCCGTGCGCCGTAGCCCGCGGTGTCGAACACCTGCTTGTCGCGCGCGGTGAGAAACTGGTTCCAGACGGGTTCGGTCATGGGAGCGCCTCGTGTAAACGGATTGACGTGATGATGCACGATCGCGACGAGGTTCGCTCCCCGAGCTTCGGCTGCGTCCAAACGTCGCTACGCAGAAATGGCATGCACGGACAACTGATAAGGCAAGACCAACGTCTTGGCAGGAATATTAAATGGAAGCGTCCCCATTATTGATTGCTCATTATTGATTACCCATTGCAATCTTTATATGCGCTCTTGGTTAAATGCGGTAGCTTCCATAATGGCGATTTAGGCCGGGTTCGTTGGTTACGGCGGTGTTGCGTTATTCCAGCAGATGCTTCACCACGATAACTTCAAGCGCGTCCCTTGATTGAATGCCGACGTCGTTGCTGATAAAAAACTTGCAGCCAGCCCGAATCGCCGTGGCGTAATGCAGCGCATCGATAAATTTCAAGCCACGATCAGCTCTCAACTGTGCGGCCAGATCAAAAGCTTCGGCATCATGTGACTGGATGGATAAAAAATTCTCCAGGCTGAAAAACCCCTTGAAACTCGCAATCAGCATCGGATTACCCGTTTGATAGGGTTTCACCAGAATTTCTGCAATCGCGGCGTCCCCGGTATGACCGATGATCAGCCCCGATTCGACGGATGCAATGATGGGTTGAACCACGGGGAAAAAGACCGGGTTGCGATCCAGAAAATAAATAAAAACATTGGTGTCCAGATAGACGCGATGCCCGGACATGCGAGCGAGTGCTGCATCTATCTTTCCCATGACTTGCGAGTGTCGTTAAGGTTCGCGTCGACTATCTTTGCGGTTTTTCCCCAAATGCCGCGGGCGATGCCAGCATAGGCCATCGCCGACCCTTTGCGCTCCTTGCGG
>CAMDRJ010000277.1 GCA_945906755.1 Klebsiella pneumoniae
GACAAGCGGTTGGACCAATTGAAGCTGCAGTACTAGAGGGCCACCGCCGGGTGGCCCAAAAACCGTGCGGCCGCGTTAGCGACCGCTTCTAGCCGCTTCGAGCGGCTCACAAACTAAAGCCCCCGGCTCTGCCGGGGGATATTTACTGGAATACCACCATGGCTGAAATTCTCGGATTGGGCATGACGCACACCCCTGCGATGCTGCGGGTCGATGAAGACGTCGCCGGCACCTTGCGGCGCCTCTTGGGCGGAAGCCGTATCCCGGAGCGCCTTAAAGACCCGCGCAACTGGCCCGCACCAATGCAAAAAGAATGGGGCGATGACAAGGGTGTGGCCAACGGTCGCGAACATCGCGAGCGCTGCTTTGCCGCGTCGCGCGTTATCCGCCAACGTTTGGATGCGTTCAAGCCCGATGCGGTGGTGATCTTCGGCGACGATCAATATGAAAATTTCACCGAGGAATGCCTGCCGCCGTTTTGCGTTTATATCACCGACCCAATGGAGTCGCGCCCTTTTGCACCGGGCGCCGGCACCTATCAACGCAATGTATGGAACGAAGGGCCCGACACATTGTTTCGCCACAACGGGCACAAAGCGCTCGCCCGCCAGCTCGTCATCGGGTTGAACGAAGAAGGAATGCCGATCCCGTATGCCTATCGCCTGCGATACGGCCGCGGCCTGGCACATGCGTTCATCAATACCCTGCTCTATCTCGATGTCGATCGCAAAGGCTTCCCGTATCCGGTGGTGCCCTTTCATGTGAATTGCTACGGCAGCGAAGTGGTGCGCATGCAAGGCGCCAACAATCTCACCGAGACCTTGGTGGGCGAGCAGGATCCACCCGCTCCATCGCCCAAGGCCTGCTTTGACATGGGTCGTGCGGTCGGTCGCGTATTGGCCAGATCGAAGCATCGCGTTGCGCTGATTGCGTCATCCAGCTGGTCGCACGCTTTTCTGACGCCGAAAAACGATTGCCTCTATCCGGATATCGCGAGCGATCGGGCGCGCTTTGCCGAATTGAAGGACAACCGCTTCAGCGCATGGCGCGAGCTGTCCCTTGCCACCATCGAAGATGCCGGCCAACAGGAATTCCTGAACTGGATCACCGTCGCCGGCGCGATGGCCGAGCTGGGCAAAAAAGTCGAAGTGATCGACTGGGTGGAGTCGTACGTCGTGAACTCGAACAAGTGCTTCGCGGTGTTTGCATAACCGCGGCGATTATCGAGGATCGGAACACTCAGCCGCGTAGGGTGGAAAAGCGTAGCGCATTCCACCGCGCCGATGGAAAAGAATTAATCGACCTTGATATTGCCCGTCTTGATGATGTCGCGAAAGCGCGCCTGCTGCTCTTTCAGGTAGACGGCGAACGCATCCGCGCCACGCGAATCGATTTCCAAGCCAATGGAAATAATCTTGTCACGCGTATCTGGCACTTGAAGAATTTTCTCGGTGGTGTTCGAGATGCGCGCGACGATGGCAGGCGGCGTGCCGGCCGGGAAAGCCAGGCCAAGCCAGGCACCGACATCGAACCCCGGCAAATCGGCGCTTTCGATCAAGGTCGGCACATCCGGCAACACGCCGCTGCGGCGCGGTATCGAAATCCCAAAGGCCTTCAGTTTGCCCGCCTTGATATGTGGGCTGGTGGCGACCAGCGTCTCCATCGTGTAGGCAATTTGGCCGTTCATCACATCGATTATCGCCGGTGAGGTGCCCTTGTACGGCACATGGGTGGCTTGCAGTTTCGCGCGCGAATTGAGCCACTCGGTAATGAGATGCGCGGCCGCGCCGGTGCCCGATGACGAAAAACTGTACTTGCCCGGGTTGGCGCGCACCAGCGCGATGAACTCACGCGCGTTGTTGGCGGGGAACGATGGATTGGTCACCAACACATAGGGCGACAGGCCAAGCAGATGGACATACGCGAAATTCTTGTCGACGTCATACGCCACTTTCTGCAGGAGCGGACTGACCGTCACCGGTCCAGCTGATGCCGCGAGCAAGGTATAGCCGTCCGGGGCAGCCTTGGCGACGAAATCAGTACCGATTTGTCCACCCGCGCCGGCCTTGTTCTCGATCACGAAGGGCTGCCCCAACGACTCGCTCAGCTTCTGCGCAACGATACGCGCCACCAGATCGGTCGCCTGACCGGGTGGCCACGGCACGACGACCCGTACCGCGCGATCGGGATAGGTTTGGGCAGTGGCCAGACCGGCAAACAACCATGCTGCCAAGAACGATGCGATTCGATTCATAACAATCCTTCGGTCAGTGCGCTCGGATAGCGCGAGTATACGGGGAATACGCGACGGCCAATCGTTCCACCGGCCAATCGCTCGGCGAGGGATTCCGCAATGATTCACATCGTGGGATCATCGAGCCAACCCGCAGATTCTGGAGCCTGTCATGGAAACCGTCGCATCGTTATCCGCCCGCCTTGCCGCGGGTCGCACCACTAGCCGCGCGCTGGTCGAAGAAGCTCTCGCCCGCATCGCCGATCCGGCCGGCGAAGGCGCTCGCACCTTTCTGAAAGTCTATGGCGATCTGGCCCGCGCCGAAGCGGATCATGCCGACCGCCTGCGCAAAGCGGGCATCGTGCGCTCACCGGTCGATGGACTGCCGATTTCGCTCAAGGATCTGTTCGATGTCGGCGGCGATGTGACGCGCGCCGGTTCCAAGGTGTTAAACGACGCGCCCCCAGCGAAGGCTGATGCGCCAACCGTCGCTCGATTGCGTGCGGCCGGCGCGATCATCATCGGTCGCACCAACATGGTCGAATTTGCGTTCGGCGGGCTGGGCCTCAATCCGCATTACGGTACCCCGAAGAATCCGTGGGATCGAAAAACCGGGCGCGCACCCGGCGGTTCGTCATCCGGTGCGGCGGTTGCGGTAGCCGACGGCATGGGCGTGATGGGCCTTGGCAGCGACACGCGCGGTTCGGTGCGCATGCCCGCTGCGCTTTGTGGCGTCACGGGCTACAAACCCACGCAGCGGCGCATTCCGCGAGACGGCGCATTCCCGCTTTCCTATACGTTAGATTCGATCGGTCCGCTTGCCAATTCGATCGACTGTTGCGCGGCCTATGATGCGGTGCTGGCGGGTGAACCGATTACGCCCCTTGCACCGCTGTCCGCGAAAGGGCTCAGGCTGATGGTGCCCAAATCGGAGGCGATTGAAGACCTCGATCCGCATGTGGCACGATCGTTCGATGCTGCACTCCAGGCGCTCTCCCTGGCCGGCGCCCACATCATTGAAGTAGTGTTGCCCTCGTTTAGCCGGCAAGCGCAGTACTTCAAGAACGGCGGCTATTCCGGATTGGACGCCGCAGTGATCCATCAACCATGGGCGCATCGGCTCGCCGAATACGATCCGCGCGTCGGCTCACGCATCAACGCGGGCAAGAACATCTCCGGCGTTGAAGTCGTTGAAATGAATCAGTTGCGGACCGCATTCATGAACGAGATCGCCCAAGCCATCGCGCCGTTCGATGCCATCATCACGCCAACGGTGCCATGTGTTGCGCCACCGATCGCCGAAGCAGGCGCCACCGACGAGGTCTATGTGAAATGGAATATGCTGATCGTGCGCAACTGCGGGCTTATCAATTTTCTCGACGGCTGCGCGGCCACGATGCCCTGTCAGGAACCCGGTACCGGTCCGGTCGGACTCATGATCTCGGGCATCGCGATGCAAGATCGGCATATCCTTGCGGTGTCCAAAGCGGTTGAGGCAGTGGTCACCCCACGAAGATAACGATCAAATCGGACGAAATGCAATGATTCTTCGTTGGCTTGCCTTGGCGCTTGGCTTTCTTATCGTGCCGATCGACCATGCGCGCGCACAAGCGGAGGTTTTCCCGGTGCGGACGGTCCGCGAACTCTTGGATCTCGCCAAAGCAAAGCCCGGTGGCCTCAATTACTCATCGGCAGGCGTTGGCACCAATCCCCACATCTCGGGCGAGTTATTCAATTTTCTTGGGCAGGTCGATATCGTCGCGATTCAATTCAAGGGCGGTGGACCGGCAATTGCTGCGACGTTGGGCGGCGAGATCCCGATCACGTTCAACAATATTGCGGACACCCTCCCACATGTGAAGTCCGGGCGTATGCGCGCACTCGGGACGACCGGCCCAAGACGCAATCCCGCCCTGCCCGAGGTGCCGACGATCGCCGAAGCGGGCCTCCCAGGCTACGAGTTCACCGCATGGCACGGCGTTCTCGCGCCACGCGACGTCCCCGCGGCCCATATCGCGCTCCTCAATACGAAACTCCGGGAAGCACTGCGCTCACCGGATGTCGCCAAGCGGTTCGAAGAACTTGGGCTCGACATCATCGCGAGCACCCCGGAAGCGTTCGGCGCTCACTTAAAGAGCGAGCATGAAAAGTGGGGGCGATTGGTCAAGGACCGGAATATCCGCAACGAGTAGGAAAGTTGCAGAGCACCGGTATTGCGAACTAAGATTCGTCCGGCAGCAACCTAATCAACCGAGGAAAACAACAATGCGAGTTTTAGCAATGTTCCTGATGGCCCTGGCGATTGGATTCACCGGCCCCGTATTCGCCGCTGAAAAGGGATCACAGAAAGCGGCCGCACTGATCGACATCAATTCCGCGAGCGCCGAGCAATTGCGAACGCTGGAAGGCATCGGCGAAGCACGCGCGGCCGCGATCATCAAAGGGCGGCCGTATCACGGCAAGAACGAATTGGTCGACAAGAAGATCATTCCGGAAGGCGTCTACGACAAGATCAAAGACCGCATCATCGCGCATCAAGCGAAAAAGAAATAGCGCACTCGCCGGGACGGGCTCCACCCGCTCTGGCTGGGGCCGATCACTGAGTAGGCGCGACATCCAGGCGCGCCACGATCCCCTCAAGGCTAGTGTTAGGCGCCGGATAGCGCCGCAGCACTTCCGGATCATGGCCGGGCACGATATGGTCCGGTGAATCGGCCAATGCCCGCAGGCGCTTCCAGCCATCGGCCATATCGCCGATATTGATCACCGTCGAGAATGGCCGCTTGGCTTCCATGTTCTCGTAGTAATGCGCGGCATCCGAGGCAACGACCACCCATCCGCGCTTGGTGTGCACCCGCACCGATTGCAACCCAAGCGTATGGCCACCGATCAAGTGCACTGAAATGCGCGGAGCGATCTCGGCATCGCCATCGGTGAAATCGACCCGTCCCTTGTACACCGCGCGCACCATGCTGACGACGTCTTCGACATCGAATGAATGTTTGAAGCAATCGAGGCACATATAGCGACCGGTGGCGAATTGCATTTCGCGGTCCTGCAGGTGAAACGTCGCGGACGGAAACAGCCCGAAATTGCCGATATGGTCGTAGTGCAAATGGGTGACGATGACGTCTTTCACGCTCGCGGCATCCACGCCAAGCAGCGCTAGCCCAACGCTGGGTAAGCGAATGAGTTCCCGCTTGCGATGATCCGCACCGGCCTGACTGAAGCCCGTGTCGATCACGAAGGTACGGTCGCTGCTC
>CAMDRJ010000278.1 GCA_945906755.1 Klebsiella pneumoniae
TACGCAGCGGCGGCGAAACAGGCGAATATCAAGCCGGAATGAAGGCAAAGGGCAAGGCCAGCTTTCTCAGCGGGTAGCGAGGATAAACACCGCGATAAGAAGCGCCACCATCGCAACGGCGGCTGCCAAGATGCAAAGACCCAGCATCCGCTTTTGGGTTCGCTCGACAATTGCCGCACCCCTCTCCAACGCCGCCACGGTCCTTTCCATCTGCGCGGCCAATTCTTTGATGTGCGCGTCGTTCGCGGATGCCGCTACCTGCAATTCCGTGATCTGTTGCTGCAGCAGCGTCATTTCACTGGTGGCGACCTCACCGCGCTTCTTGGTAAAGACCGGTGCGGCGGCGGCAACGATCGTGCCGATATGCGGGAGAACGGCCTTGAGTGCTGGGATGAGCCAAGCTGGCATGGATAACTCCGATGTTGAGTCCGGCACGCGTGTGATTGTTACGGCCTAGGCGATGTGCAGCGTGGAGGTGTGTCAGGCATACGCGCCGGCCCAACCCCGCCGTTTTGCAGATAACGCATTATGCTGCCCGCCGTCCACTTGGCAGAGTTCAATCGTCTCGGATGTTCATGCGGCCATCCGCACCGCTGCCGGCTTTCGCGCAGCAAGCACCACCAATGCCCCCACGCCCGCCAACACACCGAACAGCGCCAGCGATCGCGTGTAATCGCCGTACACATCCCGCAGCGCACCCGCCACGATCGGACCGCATGCCTGCGCGAGCACCTGCATCGAGAGCGCGGTGCCGCGGATCGCGCCGTAGCTGGTTCGCCCGAAGTAGTCGGCCCATACAATCGGCAACAAGGTGAGCAAGCCGCCCATACCAAGTCCGAACAATGTGCCGCTTAGGAATGCATGCGGTACCGAGTCGATGGTGAGCATCGAGAGCGGGCCAATACACATCAGCGCGCCGCTGATGGCGAGGGCGTACCGGATCGGCCAATGACGCGGCAGCCATCCGACACCGAAGCTCGCAATCGCCGACATCAGCGAAAAGGCGCTCACTACGGTGGCCACGGTCGCCGGATCAATGCCACGCTCGATCATATGCGAGGCTTGATACAGGCTAACGCCCGCTTGGGCGGGATAGACCAGTACGGTGTAGATCGCGAGCAACCAAAATGCGGGTGTGCGCAGCGCCTGAGCGCGCGTGAATTGTGGTTCCGGTGCATCGGTGGCATGCCGCACGGCAGGCCCTTCGGGGGCGAGTCCCACATCCTCCGGACGACGCACCAGGAAGAGCCATGCCGGCAAGAAGCCCACGACGATCACGGTGCCGCCGATAGCGATCCAGCCTGATCGCCAATCGCCGCCATTCATCGCGTAGTGTGCGATCAGCGGCAATGCCACCAGCCCAGCCAGCTGCGCGATCGTTGCAATCGATGATGCCAGCGCACGGCGCGCGAGAAACCAGCTATTCAGCGCACCATACAGTCCCAGTTCGAACGGTCCGGCCCAGTTCATCCGTGCATAGCAGTACAGCACATAGAACCACACCAACGAATAGATCATCGAGATCGCCATCAGCGTGACGCCGGTACCGATCACCGCGCAGCAGAGCAGGAGGCGTGCACCACGGCGATCAAGCAGGCGTCCGATCGCAGGCGATACGATCGCCGCGAGCACGCCTCCTAATGAAACCGCGCCACCGAACGCGAGACTCGACCATCCGAGGTCTGTTCGCATCGGCTCGACGAAGATCGACAACACCGCCACCGCCGGCCCTTGTCGCGCAAATCCGGCGAAGCACACGCAGCCAAGGATGATCCAGCCGTAGTAGAACGGCAGGCGCGGAATGATCAGACGAGCGAGAAAAGGAGCGCGCATGCGGCCTAGCGGAATGTGCCCGGCCGACGCTCAGTCAGCCAGCGGTTTCCAACCGCCGCCAAGGGCCTTATAGACCGCCACGAGTGCCGTGGCCGTGGCCGTTTCGCCTTGCACGAGCAGATCCTGGTCCTGCAACAACCGCCGCTCTGCATCGAGCGCCGTCAGAAAGTCGCTCACGCCACCCTCGAAGCGCAATCGCGCGAGCTTCACCGCCCCTTCGCTCGCCGTGGCGGCGCGCCGCAGATGCTCTTCCCGTTGGCGCGAGCGGGCATAGACCACCAGAGCACCTTCCGTTTCCTCCAGCGCGCGCAGTACCGTTTGTTCATACTGCAGCAGCGCGGCATCGGCGCGGGCCTCCTGAATCCCGATGCGGGTGCGCACCCGCGCTAGATCGAACGCCGCCCATTGGATCGACGGTCCAAATCCATACGACAGGCTGTCTGTTTCCACAAGATTGGTGAGGTTGGCGGCTTGCAAGCCGATGCGCCCGGAGATGATCACACGCGGAAACAAATCGCCAGTGGCCACGCCGATCCGTGCAATCGCCGCCGCAATCTGCCGCTCGGCGATCCGCACGTCCGGTCGGCGGCGCAACAACTGCTCCGGTGTGCCAATGCTGGTCAGCATGGGCAGCGCGGGCGAGGCTTGCGGTAATACGAGTTCCGCGGTCAGTGCATTGGGCTGGCGCCCGGTCAGCACGCTGATCCGATAGATCGCGCGTGAGACCCGTTCTTCATACTGAGGAAGGGCGGCCAGCGTCGATTCAAGCTGCCCCTGCGCGCGCAGCGTATCGAGTTCAATGCCGCGTCCGGCCGCTTGTCGTGCGCGTACGAGATTGACCGTATTGCGTTGATTCTCCGTATTCTCACGGACCACCGCGAGCGAGCGCTGCAGCCCACGCAGTTCAAAGTAGGTTCGCGCCAATTCGCCGGCTACCGCGACCTGCGCTGCGTAGAGCCCGGCTTCGGCCACCCCCAATTCCGCCACCCGCGCCTCGATCGAGCGGCGCACCCGTCCGAAGAAATCGATCTCCCAATACGGTTCGAGCCGTGCGAAAAATGCATCGCGATTACGCGCATCACGGCTGCCAGGGAATTCCGCGGTACTGAATTGCTGCAGGGTATAGCCAGTGTTCGCGGTCAGCGTCGGGAATCGATCTCCTTCCGCATCGCGGCGCACGCCACGAACTTCCTGTAACCGCGCATCGGCAATACGAATATCGTGATTGGCGAGAAGCGCTTCACCGATCAATCGATCGAGTTGCGGATCATTGAAGCGCTTCCAGAATTCAGCAATCGGCTCTTGCTGATCGAACGCCGGCTCGCCCGCGTTGGCGAACTGTGAGGCTGCTTGCGGGACCGGCGCCTTGTAATCGGGGCCTGCCATCGTGCAACCGCCGGCAAGGAGGGTGCCGACAAGCACCGATCGGCAAATCATGGCGCGCACCACGGCGTCAAACATCGCCACGCTCCTTGGCAAGCGGCGCATCGAGCGAGGCCACTGGCGTGGGGTTCAGGTCGCCCGCATGATGAAGCGGCCGCTCTCCGGCGAGTTTGCGCAGAATCACATAGAACACCGGCGTGAGAAACAAGCCAAAAAACGTCACGCCCAACATGCCGGAGAACACCGCGATCCCCATCGCCTGACGCATCTCGGCGCCAGCACCACTCGACAACACCAATGGCACGACCCCCATAATGAACGCGAACGAGGTCATCAGGATCGGTCGCAAGCGCAACTTGCAGGCGGCGATCGCGGCGTCCACGACCGTCGCACCGCGATGTTCGAGCTCGCGTGCGAATTCGACGATCAGGATCGCGTTCTTACAGGCGAGCCCCACCAACACAAACAGCCCGATCTGCGTGAAGATATTGTTATCTCCACCGACCCCATCGAGACCGGAATACCAAACGCCGGTGATCGCGCAGAGTAGGCACATCGGCACGATGAGCACGATCGCCAGGGGCAGCGTGAAGCTCTCATACAACGCAGCCAACACTAGGAACACCAGCAGCACGCACAACGGAAACACCAGGATCATGGTGTTGCCGGCGAGAATTTCCTGGTAAGTGAGTTCGGTCCATTCGAACGCGATGCCGTTTGGAATGGTTTTCTTGACGATATCCTCGATCAGCGCGCGTGCTTGCCCGGAACTCACGCCAGGCGCGGGTGCGCCATTGATGTCGGCCGCTGGATAGGCGTTGTAGCGCGTCACGCGATCCGGCCCGTAACTGTTGGTGACCTTCAGCACCGAGCCTAGCGGGACCATCTCCCCGGCTGCGTTGCGCGTCTTCAACTGTCCAATATCGCTTGCCTCGGAGCGAAACTCCGCATCGGCCTGCACGATCACCTGATAAGTGCGACCGAACAGGTTGAAGTCGTTGGCGTATAGCGAGCCAAGGTAAATCTGCATGGTCTCAAACACATCGGTCACCGCAACGCCCAGCCGCTTTGCTTTGGTGCGATCGACATCGGCATTCAATTGCGGCACATTGATCTGATAGCCGGAAAAGACCTGCGTGAGACCCGGCGTCTGCCAGGCTTGACCCTGGATCGCGCCGGTGACCTTGAACAGCTCCTCATACCCAAGGCCAGCGCGATCCTCCAGCATCAGCTTGAAACCGCCGATCGAGCCAAGCCCCATCACCGCAGGCGGTGGAAAGACCGCAATGAACGCATCCTGGATCTGCGACAACTGCCCGTTCAGGCTTCCGGCGATCGCAAATCCCGACATGCCGGGATCTTTCCGTTCGCTGAAGTCCTTCAGCGTGAAAAACACGATCCCTGCGTTCGGTGAATTGGTAAAGCCGTTGATCGAGAGGCCCGGGAAGGCGACCGAATCCTTCACACCCGGATGGCTCATCGCGATGTCCGACATCTTGCGAATCACCGTCTCGGTGCGATCGAGCGATGCGCCATCGGGCAATTGCGCGAAGCCGACCAGATACTGCTTGTCCTGTCCTGGGACAAAACCACCCGGCACCTTTTGGAACATGAACTAGGTGAGCCCGATCAGCAAGATGTAGATCAGCATCGCGACGGATTTCACGCCCCGCACCCGCCCCACCGAAGTCGAATAGCCATCCGATGATCGTTTGAAGAATCGATTGAACGGACGGAAGAACCAGCCGAACGACGCATTCAGCAGCTTGGTGAACCAATCGGCCGGCGCATCATGACGGCGCAGAAGCAGCGCGGCGAGCGCCGGCGACAAGGTGAGCGAATTCAAGGCCGAGATGACCGTTGAGATCGCAATGGTCAAGGCGAACTGACGATAGAACTGTCCGGTCAGACCGGAAACAAACGCAATCGGAATGAATACGGCGCATAGCACCAGGGCGATCGCGATGATCGGACCACTCACCTCGTCCATCGCACGGTAGGCCGCCTCGCGCGGCGAGAAGCCAAGCTCGATATTGCGCTCGACGTTCTCCACCACCACGATCGCATCATCGACGACGATGCCGATTGCCAGCACCAAGCCGAACAGGGTGAGCGCGTTGATCGAAAAGCCGAACATCAGCATCAATGCGAACGTCCCAACGATCGACACCGGTACCGCCACCAGTGGAATGATCGACGCGCGCCAGGTCTGTAGAAATACGATGACGACAATCACCACGAGCAGAATCGCCT
>CAMDRJ010000279.1 GCA_945906755.1 Klebsiella pneumoniae
TAAGGGGTCCACATTCGCATTCGTTATCACGCTGCAGCGCGCGCGGAACCAGCCGCTTCCGCTGCCCTCCGCAGCACTCACTGGCTTGCATGTGCTCGTGGTGGAAAGCCATGCGACCAATCGCCGTATCCTTGAGTGGCATCTGGATTATCTTGGCATTCGGTGGGAGACGGCAAAAGACAATCTAGAAGCGCTCGCCCATTGTCGCGCCGCGATCGTCGCAAAGAATCCTTTCGATCTTGCGATCGTCGACATGAAACTGCCGGCGTCAGGCGGCATCGCCTTGCTCCATGCCCTCGATGCGGAATCGTCTGTCATGCCATTGGTGATGCTCAGCTCGTCAACGATGGTGGTGGATGTTCCCGTCGAACGCTCGCCTAGCGCCAGCATTCGCCTCGCCAAACCGGTGCGCCGGGATGAGCTGTTTCGCGCGATCGCGGAGCTAATGGGTGGCACGGCAAACGTGTCGCGTTCCGGCGCCGGCAAAACCGCTTCAATCGACGAGAGTGATGTGCCTTGGCAAGGCAGCACGCGGCGTATCTTGGTTGCCGAGGACAACCCGGTCAATCAGATGCTCGCGCGCACCATGCTTGGCAAACTCGGCCTCAATGCCGCCATTGCCCACGACGGCAGTGCCGCCGTGAAGGCTTATAGCGAGGGCGTGTTTGATTTGATCCTGATGGATTGTCAGATGCCCGAACTGGATGGTTTTGGGGCGACTATGGCGATTCGAAAGCGAGAGGAAGCCACCAGCGCGCGACGCGTCCCGATCATCGCCCTCACCGCAAACGCCATGCAGGGCGATCGTGAACGCTGTCTCGCCGCCGGCATGGACGACTATCTGACCAAGCCATTCACCAAGGCAGCGCTACGCAATGCGCTGGTGAAATGGCTCGCGGCCGATCATCCAAATGGTGAAAGACCTGCCGTCAGGAGCGAAATCGCGTCCAAATCGTCGGAGGCGAAGCGCGCCGTTGTAGAGTGAAAGGCGCTGCATCAAGCAACCGGTATTGCGGGGCGGTGATCACACCGGTCGCGGCGATCGCAATAAATGGCGGCGCAACCGGTCCACGTCTTTCGCCACGGCGCGGGCGGCCCGCTCTTGCATCCGTCGGTAGGCATGCAGCACCTCTGACCCAAGCGGGGTCAGCGACGCTCCACCACCGGTTTTGCCACCCTTCGCCGCAGCGACCAGCGGCGTACGAAAGCAGGCATTCATGGTGTCGACCAGCACCCAAGCCCGCTTATAGCTCATGCCAAGCTGGCGACCGGCGGCGGCAATTGAGCCGGTGGCCGCAATGCCTTCGAGCAAATCGGCTTTCCCGGGGCCCAAGGCCACTTCCGGGCCAAGATGGATGCGTAGATGCAGGCGCGCTAGCGGCGCACGCAACGCTTTTCGCGCCGGTGGGCGAGTGGATTGAACCATCGGAGGGGAGAACGCTTCGCTGTAGGATGGGTCGGGTCAGGTATGCTACAGGTCTTGGCGGGCGATCGGCTGTCCCGCAGGCCGGCGCTCATGACATCGATGCTTGGGTATTCCCGCATTGACCCGGCATGGTGGCATCGATAAGATTTCCGCAGGATCTAAAGCTTAGGAGTGGTAATGGACGTTCAGAAAGTCATTCACGAGCAGGTGAGTTCCCATCGTGTCGTGCTCTACATGAAAGGCACGCCGCAATTTCCGCAATGCGGTTTCAGTGCCATGGCGATCAAGGTGCTCGAGGCCTGCGGCGTCGACGATCCGTTTACCGTAAACGTTCTTGAAGAGCCGGCGATTCGCCAGGGCGTCAAAGAATATGCCAACTGGCCGACCGTGCCGCAGCTCTATGTGGGCGGCGAGTTCGTCGGCGGGTCAGACATCATGCGGGAAATGTACGAATCAGGCGAATTGCAAAAGGTTTTGCAGGCCACGCACGCCGCTCGTTAAGCCTCTCTATTCGCCTACGAAGCGCGCGAATGCATCGACCGGCGCGCGCTCGGTGTTGAATTGATTCTCAAGGGCGCCCGGATCAGCGTGACCGAGCGCCATGCCGCAGACGAGTTGCTCATGTTCAGCCATGCCGATATGGCGCGCCACGATGCGATGAAAGCGACACCACGCCTGCTGCGGACAGGTATCCAATCCCCGCCCGCGGGCCGCGATCATGATGTTCTCGATGAACATTCCGTAATCGAGCCAACTACCTTGTTCAAGCCGGCGATCGATGGTAAATAGCAGTCCCACCGGCGCGTCGAAAAAACAAAAATTGCGACCGCTATGGACATGCGATTTATCGACGTCGCCCTTGCCGATACCAAGCAGCGTGTATAGCGACCAACCGAGTTGCCGGCGTCGCCCGATGTATGGTTCAAACCAGTTGCGCGGGTAGTACTCATAGTCGGCCCGGTGAACCGGATCGGCAACGCCACGATCGGCATCATGAGCGGCCAACACCTCAGTGACTAGTGCAGCACGGGCGGAGCCTGCGACCACATAGACGCGCCAAGGTTGAATGTTGGAGCCGGACGGCGCTCGACTCGCGGTGGCGAGAATGGCTTCGATTGTCGCGCGCGGAACCGGCGCTGGCAGAAAACGCCGGATCGAGCGGCGCGAGCTGATTGCGGCATCAACGATCCTGGCATCGGCGGCCATTCCCTGCTCTGCCGGGGTCATTTCAAGGCGGCTCTGGCGCGCGCCACCTGGGCAAGGACTTGCGTGGCCGCCGTGCCACCACGATGCGCGCGACTCGCCGCAGATCCTTCGGGGCGCAGCACGGTGAAGACGTCTTGCTCGATAAGCGGGGAGAACGCCTGCAATTCGCCAAGTGATAGATCTTCCAGCCGGATCTTGCGCGCCTCGGCGGCGCGCACGGCACGGGCGACGATTTCGTGGGCGTCACGAAACGCGACGCCCTTTTTAACCAGGTAATCAGCCAGATCGGTCGCGGTGGCAAACCCTTCGTCGAGCGCCAGCAACATTGCGTCGGGATTCGCTTCCATCCCGGCGATCATTTCAGCGAAGATGATCAAGGTATCGGTCAGCGTGTCGACCGTGTCGAACAGCGGTTCCTTGTCCTCCTGATTGTCCTTGTTGTACGCGAGCGGCTGTCCCTTCATCAGAATGAGCAATCCGACCAAATGGCCCACGACGCGCCCGGTCTTGCCGCGCGCGAGCTCGGGTACGTCCGGATTTTTCTTCTGCGGCATGATCGATGAGCCGGTGCAAAAGCGATCCGGCAAGCGGATAAACGAGAAGCGCGGGTTCATCCAAAGGATGAGCTCTTCCGATAGCCGCGACAGATGCATCATCGTAATCGCCGCGGCGGCCGAGAATTCGATCGCAAAATCGCGATCGGATACCGCATCGAGCGAGTTGTCGCAGACGTCATCAAACGCCAGCGCTTTGGCCACCTGTTCGCGATCAATCGAAAAGGACGTGCCCGCCAAGGCGGCCGCGCCAAGCGGCAAGCGATTCATGCGTCGCCTGCAATCGGCAAAGCGGCTGGCGTCCCGCGCGAGCATCTCGTAATAGGCCATCAGATGATGACCGAACGTCACCGGTTGGGCGACCTGCAAATGCGTGAATCCTGGCATCAGCGTGGCCGCATGCCGCTCCGCCTGGGCAACGATGGCCCGTTGCAAGTCGCTGATGTGGACAACGATGTCATCGATCGCGCCGCGCAGAAACAGGCGGATATCGGTCGCCACCTGATCATTGCGCGAGCGGGCCGTGTGCAAGCGCTTGCCCGCATCACCGACCAGCGCTGTGAGGCGTCGCTCGATATTGAGATGCACGTCTTCCGCATCGAGCGACCAGGCAAAGGTGCCCGCATCGATTTCCGCGCGAATCGTCGCCATCCCATCTTCGATATGACGAAGGTCCGCGGCGGACAAAATGCCCTTCGAGCAAAGCATGCGCGCATGCGCGAGCGACCCGTCAATATCGACACTGGCAAGGCGCCGATCGAACGCAACCGAGGCGGTGTAGCGCTTGACGCGCTCCGACACGGGCTCGGCGAACCGTCCCGACCATGTGTTGCCTTTGTGAGGGTTTTCCGGAGGAAGGGCCATGACGCCTTGATATGGAGTAGGGTCGGTCTGACAATACACCGCGAACGAATTGCGCGCCTGGTCAGTGCAACGCGCGGATCGCGCAGGCAGAAGGGGCGTTGACCCACATGCTGGCTACTTCGAACTTATGCAACATGCCCTTCGGTATGCTTGCAACTTCTGTCCCGCAGGCCAATGCCGTCCACGTGTTGGTGAATCGGCCTGCGGATTCTAGCGTTAATTTCATCCTCCCTAGACAGCGAATGGACGCAGACAGTGGTGTGCCAAGCGATGCGCTCCCCGATTTTCGCGATTCGGGCGTCATCGGTCGGATCGCCTTGCTGGTGAACGCAGCGATGCTGTTCGCCGTCGCGGTCACCAGCCAAAGCGATGCGGAGTTCGTGCCGCTCGTCCTCGCCAAGGCTTCAGTCGTCGAGCCGATCCTGTTCGCGAGCCTCGCAGCGCTCTATATCGGCCAGCCCAAGCTCGGGCCGTTTCGCTATGAATTCGCGGTGGTATTGATCACCTTGTTCGTGATGCTGGTCACCGCGTTTGTCTACGGCCTCGTATCGACCTTCGATGCAAGCGCCACGCGCTTCGGATTTGCCAAGGCGCTGGCGTTTGGCGCGCTTGGCGTCCTATTCATGCTCGAATACTTTCGCATGCGTGCGCGTGCGCTGGCGCCAGCGTTGGTGGAAGCGCGCTTGCAGGCGCTGCAGGCGCGTATTCGCCCGCACTTTCTGTTCAATTCGATCAACGCGGTGTTGTCGCTGATTCGGACCGATCCGCGCCGCGCCGAAGCGGTCATCGAGGATATGGCCGAGCTGTTCCGTACGCTGATGGCCGATGCCCGTCAACTTGTCACACTTGAAGATGAGATTCGGCTGGTTCGCGGCTATCTCGACATCGAGCAGCTGCGTCTCGGTGAGCGGCTCGTCGTACACTGGAGCATCGAAGGCGCTCCGAAACACGCGCTGGTGCCGCCGTTGTTTTTGCAGCCGCTGGTGGAAAACGCCGTCTATCACGGCGTTGAACCTGGCAAGGGACCGGGAGTCATTGAGATCGATATCGTGCGACGTGACGATCGTATCGCGATGCGTTTGGCGAACCCCTACCACCCTCAGCATCAACACCGCCAGGGCAATCGCATTGCCCTGGCCAACATCAAAGAGAGATTGGCATTGCACTTTGATGCGGAAGCCACGCTTACGAGCGGTGCAGTCGGCGACCGTTACGAGATCCATGTCGATCTGCCCTATCGACGTTCAACGAAGGAAGGCAAAGAAGGGAGGATGTCCCGTTCGTAGTTGAAGGTTGAGTTGGTGGTTGAAACAGTCGAGGGCCCAGAATGTGGGTTCTCAAGTCCTCAACCTGAACCGAAGAAAGCTCAACCACCATGAAGAATTCTACTCGTAAGGGATGTTCCCCGAAGG
>CAMDRJ010000280.1 GCA_945906755.1 Klebsiella pneumoniae
CGCGGAGCCAGGAATTCCGGTTGCGGTATCCTTGCAGCCTTCACGTTTGAATGGAGCATTGGCCAATGCAGGCGTTGTCGTGAGTCGCGAAACCGTCTTTATCCCGGCGGCCGCCACCGAGCAAGTGCTGGAGTGGGACGACATGATCAAGGGTCTGCGCGCCGCCTATGCGGTGCAGCACCAGTCGCATACCAGCTATCGCGCCGTCGCTCGCGGCAACAAGACTTGGCTGCGCGGCTTGGTGTCGTGCCCACCCGCGAGCCGATTTATGGGCACCAAGGTGTTTGGCGTGGCGCGTGAGCGCAAGGTGAGTTATCTCGTTTCGTTGTTTGACCAGGAAACGAGCGAATTGGTCGCGCTGGTCGATGCGCTCCATATCACCGCGCTGCGCACCGCTGCCACGTCTGCGGTTGCAGTCGATGCGATGGCAAAGAAGGGTGCATTGACCGTCGGTGTGTTGGGGAGCGGCGCCGAAGCACAAGAGCATCTCAGCGCAATTTCCCGCGTGCGGCCGATCAAATCGGTGCGCGTGTTCAGCCCGACCGCGTCACGCCGCGAGGCGTTTGCCACGCGCTTCGCAACCGAACTCAAAATCGAATGCAAGGCCGTCGCCACCTCGCGCGAAGCGGTGGAGGGGGTTGATCTGCTGATTGCCGCGGCGCGTTCCCATGATGAAACGCCGATCTTCTCCGGTGATTGGTTGCGACCGGGCCAGATGGTCGTCTCGATCGGCGCGACCTTGCCCGAACAACATGAGATCGATCCGCGCACGATCGATGTCTGCGATCTCATCGTGTGCGATATGGTGCATGAAGTGATCGAAGAAACCGGCGATTTCATCGATGCGAAAAAGGCGGGCGTAGCCTTCGAGCACAAGATGGCCTCGCTCAACGATCTCATCATGGGTAAGCTCGCCGGTCGCCTCGCCGCCGCGAAGATTCCGATGTACAAGTCCGTTGGCGCGGCGATTCAAGATATCACCGTGGCGGAGATTGCCTATCAGCGGGCGCTTGAGCGAAAGCTCGCCGTGCCCCTGCCGATGGCGCTCGTGCCGCGTCAGGTATAAATTCCATCCTTCAACATTCATCCCCCAGGGAGCGAGACATGGCAAAGTACAAGAAATCCGAAGCACGCGAATGGGCTCGTGAGCAAATGCGCGGTGTGGCGAACGTCGTCATTCCGTCCTACACGCAGAACCTGAAGGGGCTGAACGAGAAGGGCATCCGGCACGATATCCGGCTCGAACTCGAATATGGCTTTCGCGGCACGCTGCTGGTATCGGAAGTGGCGATTACGCTCGACGAATATCGCCAGTTCTTCGAATGGGCGAATGACGAGTCGAAGGGCCGGCTGATGCTGATCCATCATGCGAGCTTCAACGATCTCGAGGAAAACATCGCCGCGGTGAAGATCGCCGAAGCCAATGGCGCGGAGCTGATCCTCTTGTCGTATCCGCCCAACTTCTATCCTGAGACCGAGCAGGACATCTACGATTACACCAAGGCCTTCTGCGATGCGACCAATCTTGCGGTGCTGCTCTTCCCGGTGCCGCTGTGGGGATTCGATCGCGTGCATCCGTCCGATATTCCGGTCACGCTGATTCGGCGCTTGATCAAGGATTGCCCGAACGTGGTCGCGATCAAGGCCGAAGGCGGCATGCCCTCGATCATGGGTTTCGTTGAGTGCCATCGCCTGTTCAGCAAGGATCTCATCATCACCTGCCCGCTGGAACACGACATGATCGCGCTCGCGCAGCTTGCGCCGATCCAGTTCAGCGGGACGAGCAACACCGAGTATTTCGGGCCGATGATTCCACGCATCCATAAGCTGCTGATGGAAGAGAAGTTTGAGGAGGCCACCAAGCTTTACTGGCAGTTACACCCGGCCCGTAAAGCCAATGCCGCGGCCAACGCCTACGTGCCGCAAACATTGTTCCTGCATCGCATGCTGTGGAAATTCCAAGGCTGGCTGAACGGCTTCAATGGCGGACCGATGCGCCGCCCGACCATGCGCATGAACGACGGGCAGATGAATGCGCTTCGCCAAGGCCTGATCCGCTCCGGCATCGAGCCCACCAAGGATTCCAACAAGGCGTTCTTCACCGGGCGGCATATCTGATTCCAGAGCGCGAAGCGCTCGTCGGTAGGTAATCGAAAAGGGCCGCTCATGCGGCCCTTTGTCTTCGCAGCACGCACCCTCAAGGAAATCACCCATGCCCGACCACACGCCACTGTTTCTTTCCGCCGCCGCGATTGCCGCGATGCCCGCCGAAAAGCGCGTCCATTTTGTCAATCCGCTTGCGATTCGCCACAACAAATCCTTGGGTGATGCGGTGGGGCTGAAGAATCTTGGCGTGCATTTGATTACGGTGGCGCCGGGTGATTATTCGACCGAGTATCACGTCCATCGCTACGAAGAGGAATGCATCTACGTGCTCTCCGGGCGCGGGATGGCCACCATCGGTGAGACCAAGCAGCGCATCGGTCCCGGCGATTTCATCGGCTGTCCGTGTAATGGGGTCGCCCATGAAATGATCAATGATGGGACCGAGCCCCTGGTGTGTCTGGTGATCGGGCAGCGCCTGCCGCAGGACATCACCGACTATCCACGTCGTGAATTGCGCTTGTTCCGCCATAGCGGTGTGCGTGAACTGGTGGAGACGAAGAATTTGCGCAAGGTTTGAGTGCGCGTCAGTCGCGCGCCTGCTGCGGCGATAGAATAGCTTTGAGCAGTTTTCCAGAATGGAGTGTTAATCGATGCGTACCCCCGAGCTCACGCCCGTGCAGATGCAAAGCTATGTGGCGCGTTTCAAGGCGCTGCAGCCAACCAAAGCAAGCTTCAAGGAATCGAATGTCGGCGTGCCGGGTGAAGCCTATGAGTTGATCGCCGCGCACAGTGTGTATTCGATGCTTGCCCCCGAGGGCAACAAGCGTAACGCGGCCAAGCCTGCGATCGTGGGGGCGAAGGGGCTGGAAGTTGTAATTGCGGAGTGCCCGCCCGGTCAGGGCCCATCGCTGCATGCCCATTGCGAGACCCATGAAATCTTCGTATGCATGAACGGTCGCTACGAGATCATCTGGGGCGATCAGGGCGAACATAGCGTCACGCTCGACCCATGCGATATGTGCGCAGTGCCACCTGGCGTGTTCCGTCGATTTCGCAATGTGTCCGAACTACCGGATGCAAAGCTGCTGGTCATGGTGCATGGCGAGAAGACCTTTGCAGATGTGAAATTCGATCCGTCGATCGGCGTAGAGGTTCGTAAGCGCTTTGGGCAAAAGGTCTGGGATAACTTTCAGAATCTCGGTATCACCTTCGAAGCCCCGGACCCGAAGTGAAGGCCATCCGGTTTTCGCGCTTCGGCGTGGCGGCTGAAGTCGCTGAACTCATCGAGTTACCCGATCCCGGTGCACCCGCTGCCGGCGAAGTGCTGGTTGATGTTGAGGCCTCACCGATTCAACCGGCCGACTTGTTGCAGTTTTCCGGGCGCTACGGCGCCACGCCGCCACCGCTGCCGGTCTATGCCGGTGGAGGCGCCGCCGGACGGGTTACCGCTGTAGGGCAGGGCGTCACGCATTTGCGCGTTGGTGATCGCGTCATGGTGTCGCTGCGAGGAGGCCGTGGTAACTGGCGTGAACGAGTCATCGCGCCGGCCGAGAAACTGTTCGCGCTGCCCGATGCCGACATCATTCAGCTTTCGTTGCTCAGTGCGAATCCGCCCAGTGCGTGGTTGATGCTGCGCAAGTATGTGGCGCTCGCACCTGGCGATTGGATCATCCAAAACGCCGGCAATTCCTCGGTTGGACTAAGCGTCATTCAGCTTGCCAAGGCGATGGGTGTACGCACGATCAATGTCGTGCGCCGTGCCGGGCTGGAGGCACAGATCAAGGAATACGGCGCTGACGCGGTTATCGTTGACGGGCCGGATCTAGCCGCACAGGTCGCTGGAATCGTCGGTAACCGTAAGCCGAAGCTGGGTATCGATGCGGTCGCGGGGGATGCAGTCGGGCGTCTGGCGAGCGTGGTTGCGGATGACGGTACCGTCGTGAACTACGGTCTGTTGTCTGGGCGGGATTGCCAGGTCGCGCCATCGGATGTCGTCTTTCGTAATGTGAGCCTGCGTGGCTTCTGGTTCAGCCGCTGGATGTTGACCGCGGATCGCGAAGAAATGAAAGCGATGTTTCTTGCGCTCGCAGCGATGGTGGTGAAGCGCGAGTTTCGGTTGCCAGTCGAGGCGAGTTATCCGCTTGAGCGTATTCACGAGGCGCTGTCCCATGCGGCACGCGAAGGGCGTGGGGGCAAGGTTGTGTTGCTGCCGAACGTTCGATAACTGGTAGTGGGGATCGAGATGGAAAAAATCGATAACAACTCAGCCTCTTGGCAGCCGTCGTCGCGCTATCCCGACCCGGCGATTCACGTCCTTGACCCGAGCTTCGCGAAGTACCGGGTGGCCGCGGCGACCGTTGAACGACTGGGAACCGGGTATCGCTGGGCAGAAGGGCCGGTGTGGCTTGGCGACACGCGCGCGCTCCTTTGGAGCGACATCCCTAACAATCGGATGATGCGCTGGGATGAAGAAACCGGTGCCATCAGCGTGTTTCGCAAGCCTTCCGATTATGCCAACGGCAATACCCGCGATCGTCAAGGGCGGTTGATCACCTGCGAGCATGGCACGCGCCGTGTGACCCGCACCGAATACGACGGATCGATCACGGTGCTGGCCGATCGCGTGGACGGCAAGCGACTGAATTCACCCAACGATGTGGTCGTCAAATCGGATGGCTCGATCTGGTTCACCGATCCGCCCTATGGGATTATCGGTTACTACGAGGGCGCAATCGCGAAACAGGAGACGGCTTCCAACAACGTGTATCGGGTCGATTGCCAAACCGGCGCCGTGACGATCATGATCGATTCGATGGATCGTCCCAACGGGATCGCGTTTTCCCCGGATGAGTCGTTGCTTTACGTGGTTGAGAGCGGTAAGTCACCCAGGTCGATCATGGCGTTCGATGTCGTCGATGGCGGCAAGCGTGTCGCCAATGGTCGCAAACTCATCGATGCGGGGCCGGGTACGCCCGATGGATTTCGGTGTGATATCGACGGCAATCTGTGGTGCGGATGGGGTATGGGTGCGGACGAACTGGATGGGGTCATGATCTTCAACCCGACCGGGAAACTCATCGGACGTATTGCGCTGCCAGAGCGTTGTGCGAACGTTTGTTTTGGTGGGCGGCATCGCAACCGCTTGTTCATGGCGGCCAGCCATTCGCTGTACTCGCTTTATGTGAATACCCAGGGCGCGATTCGTGGCTAGGGCCGCCTGAGGTAAAGTGATCAGATTGGCGATAGAGATCGCGCCCATTTACCTGGATACGATATGAAAGCAGCTTGGTACAGCACGCAAG
>CAMDRJ010000281.1 GCA_945906755.1 Klebsiella pneumoniae
CTAATCAGCGTGACCAAAATTTTCAGGGAGTTACGAGGGGGCGAGCCCCCTTGTTCAGTTATTCCTTAGATCACACCCTCGCTTTGCAACAGAGTGATGGCGCGATCGGAGAAGCCAAGCTCCCCCAAAATGCTCCGGGTATGCTGGCCCGCCGCAGGAATTGGATCGAGACGCGGTGAATAGCCATCGGTCTTGCCGGCTGGCAGGAGATTTGGAATGTTGCCGGCGGGTGAACCGACCGTCGCCCAGTGCCTGCGCGCAGCAAGCTGCGGATGCGCCCATAGTTCGTCCAACTGATTCATGCGACCGTTGGCGATCTTCGCCGCATCGAGCCGATTGATGACGTCAGCAGCAGACAGCGCCTTGAAAGCGTCTTCGATAATTCGCTTCAGCGCTGACCGATGCAAAGAACGGGCAGCCGAGCCTTTGAAACGCCTATCATCGAGAAGCGCCGGCTGCACGAGCACGTCATTGCAGAACCAGCCCCATTCGCGTTCATTCTGTATTGCAAACACGACCACTTTGCCGTCACCCGCGGTAAACGGGCCATAGGGATAGATGGTCGCGTGACTGGCGCCGGAACGTGGCGGGGGACTTTGACCGTCGATCGTGTAGTACAGCGGGAAGCCCATCCATTCGGTGAGCGCCTCCAGCATCGACACATCGATGTCAGATCCGACGCCAGTGCGCCCGCGCAGGATGATGGCATTCAAGATGCTCGAATAGGCATTGGTACCGGCTGCAATATCAGCTACCGGAATGCCCGCCTTGGCGGGCTCGTCGGCCGATCCGGTGATGGCAAGCAGCCCAGCCTCGCTTTGGACGAGTAGGTCGTACGCCTTCTTATCGCGATAGGGGCCGTCCTCGCCATAGCCCGAAATGCCGCAGGTAATGATGCTTGGATACTTCGCGCGAAGGGCCTTGGCGCCAATACCGGAACGCGCAGCAGCGCCGGGAGCAAGGTTTTGGATCACGACATCGGCTTTGGTGAGGAGCCGATCAAGGATTTCGCTTGCAGCCGGATGCTTGATATCAAGCGTCAAACTTTCCTTCGACCGATTGACCCATACGAAGTGCGAGCAGATGCCGCGGGTGCGTTGATCATAGGCGCGCGCGAAGTCGCCATCACCGGGCCGCTCCACCTTGATGACGCGAGCACCCGCCTCAGCGAGTTGTCGTGACGCAAAGGGTGCGGCGATCGCCTGTTCAAACGAAACGACGAGGATGCCATCGAGCGGACGAATCATCGGAGCGCAGCCGTCACGATCCCGAGAGGTCCAGCGTTTTGAGGAAACGGTCGGCGGGTTGGTAACCGATCACGCGCAATCCCTGAATCTCTTTTCCTGACTGATCAAAGAAAATAATCCCAGGTGGCCCAAACAGCTTGAATCGTTTCAACAGCGCCTTGTCCTCCGCGCTGTTGGCCGTGACGTCTACTTGCAGCAAAGTAAACCCGGCAAGACGAGCACGCACCTTCTCATCATGGAACGTGTAGCGCTCCATCTCCTTGCAGGCAACACACCAGTCGGCATAGAAATCAAGCATCACTGGTTTCGTTGCGCGCGCAAGCCGTTCATCGAGTTCCGTCGCGGTTCGCACCCGCTCGAATTTGACTTCGGTGGACGCGGCGGTCACTGCCGTAGCGCGAGGGGCCGATGCAAGCGGCGCCAAAGGATCGCGCGACCCCATTGCGGCACCCAATACCAACGCGGCACCCCAGATCAAGGCGAATACGCCGATGGCCTTACCAAGACGCGACGCGCCCGATGCATCAGCCGGCAATGTGTCGATCGCACGCAAGAAAATCGCCACGCCGATGGCGAGCGCGCCCCACAACAGCATCACCGCTTCAGCGGGCAGGACCGGCGACACGATCCAGATCGCCACCCCAAGCAGCATGACGCCAAACACCTTCTTCACCACGTCCATCCATGCGCCGGCTTTCGGCAACAGCGCACTCTCAAACGTGCCGACCGCAATCAAGGGCACGCCCATGCCAAGTGCCATCGCAAAAAGCGCCGACCCGCCGAGGACCACATCGCCCGACTGGCTGATATAAAGCAGCGCGCCGGCAAGTGGCGCCGCCACACACGGACTGACAATGGCTGCTGATAAGGCGCCCATCGCGGCGACCGCACCGATGCGCCCGCCTTCCAGCCGGTTCGCCGCGTTGTTGACGCGATGCGTTACAAACTGCGGCAGCTGCATCTCGTAGAGTCCGAACATCGATAGCGATAGCAGCACGAAAATCAGCGCAAAGACGCCGAGCACCCAAACGTTCTGCAATGCAGCCGAGAAGAGCGAGCCAGACAGCGCCGCGGCAATGCCGATCAGCGTGTAGGTCACCGCGACGCCCGCCACATAGGCGACCGACAGCGTGAAGCCGCGCATCCTTGTAATGGCCGTCCCGCTGCCGGCGATGATCCCCGAGAGAATTGGAATCATCGGCAACACGCAAGGCGTAAAGGTCAGCGCCAGACCGGCGACGAAAAAGATCGCCACGATCGCCCAGAACTTGCCTTCGGCGAGAACGTCCAGAAATTGCGCTTCGTTGCTGCCAGCCGATTCGACGCGATTGGTTGTCGCGGTCGATAGCAAGCCAGATGGGGTGCTCGTCGTCGAACTGAACGTAACCGAGGAGGTGCCTGCCGCAGCGACCTTGATCGCCATCGCATGCGTAAAGGGTGGATAGCACACGCCTACATCGGCACAGCCCTGCGAGGTCGCCAGCAGCTTGAACTGATCGCCCTTCGCCTCGGTGATCGGAATGGTCAGCCGCACTGCATCGCGATAGGTTTCCACCTCGCCGAAGAACTCGTCCTTCTTGCGCTTGCCGGGCGGAATGCTCGGCGCACCGAACGATGCGCCCTCCGCTTTGAATTCGAAGCGCTCGCGATAAAGGTAATACCCCTTGGCGATCTTGTAGTGGAGCTCGAGCGTGCGATCGTCGAGGGCGCGCACCGTCAAGGCAAACGCCTTCTCGACTTCAAGAAGCTCGGGGGCGCCACGCGTGAGCGGCGATACCGCTAACGCGAGCAAAAAAATGAGAATGCGAACCGTCATAATGGCTGAGCTTGTCTGGAATCGGCGCTGAGGATAGACCAGGATCGTTCGGGGAGGTTCAAGTGCCGGAGAGGTTCAAGTGCCGGAGAGGTTCAAGTGCAGCACCACGGCTCATCCGGGGCGCGATTCGCTCTCCACCCATGCCAGATAACTTGGCAATCCGGCGGTGATGGGCATCGCTATGATCTCTGGAACGTCGTAGGGATGCATCGATTTAATCGCACGTTCCAGGTCAGGATACCGATCAGCGGTCGTCTTGATCAGGAGCGGGACTTCGGCCGCCTCTTCGATTGCCCCTTGCCACCGATAGACCGACCGGCATGGCGCGAGAATATTGACGCAAGCAGCCACGCGCAGTTCAACGATGTGATGCGCGATTTGCTCGGCGCTCGCCTGGTCCGGGGCATTCGTCAAAACCAGCAGTGTCGAAATTTGGGTTCTCCTCGGCCCAGCGTCAATCGTCCGGCTCGATGTGGGCGGGTACGCCGTCATACACCGTCGGATAGCGCAACACGATGCCAAGCGCCCGCTTCATCTTGGCGTTGCCGATGCGACGCGATTCGCTCATGAACGACAGCAAAGCAGGCGAAATCGCCCCGCTTGCCGCCGCCTGGCGCGAAATGCGGCGCGGGCGTGCCAACCCAGCGCGATCGGCGATCAAATCAAACCACTCGCCCATCTTCAATTCGCTGTCATCGATCGTGTTGTAGATCTCGCCCGCCTCACCGCGTTCCAGCGCGGCACAGACAATGTTCGCCAAATCATCGGCTTGGATATGGTTGGTGAAGACATCATCAATATCAGCCAGCACCGGCGTCCCGCGGCGGACGCGCTCGACCGGTAATCGATCGGCCGCATAAATGCCCGGAACGCGAAGAATTGAAACGGCCACGCCATGCCGCTGCCCCCAAGCGAGTAATTGCTGCTCGGCGTCGACGCGACGGCGGGCCCGGTCGGTGGTCGGATTGACAGGTCGATCTTCATCGATCAGCGCCCCTTGGCAATCGCCATATACACCAGTCGTGCTGACATAGACGAATCGGCTGGGTAGGCCCTGTGCTACCATCGCGCCGCCCGACAGCGCTTCGATCAGATTACGCGTACGCGTATCGACTTGGCCCTGTTCCGGCGGTGGCGCGAGATGAATCACATGCGTTGACATGCCGGCAAGGGGCGCAAGGCTAGCAAGATCGTCCAGATCGCCGCGAATTGCACGACACTGTGCAGTCGATTCGCCTGCCTCCGAACGATCCTTGCGAACCAACGCAGTGACTCGATAGTTCGCAAGCAACGCAGGCAACGCCCGACGACCGATATCGCCCAGGCCAACAATGAGCAACGTATTCACCCGGCGATCCTAACCTAGAATCTGTTCACGATAGAGACCACCATGCCGTTTCAAGTCACCATTCAGCCCTCAGGCACCCAGCTCACCGTTCCCGATGGCGAAACGGTTCTCAAGGCCGCGCTCACCGAAGGCATCAACATTCCGTACGGATGTCGCAATGGTGCATGCGGATCGTGCAAGGGCAAGCTCGTCCAGGGCGAGATCGACTACGGCAGCTATAGCGAAGCCGCGCTATCGAAGATCGAGCGCAATGCCGGATTCGCATTGTTTTGCTGCGCCAAGCCGTTATCGGATCTCGTGATCGAAGCGCGCGTGCGACAGGCGGGCGATGTCGTCGTGAAGAAACTGCCCTGCCGCGTCCACAAGATCGAGCGGGTTGCCGATGATGTCGTCATCCTCAGCATCAAGTTGCCCGCGAACGAACGCTTGCAATTCCAGGCTGGGCAATACATCGATTTTCTGCTGAAGGACAGCGAGCGGCGCAGCTTTTCAGTGGGCAACGCGCCACATGACGACGAATTCACGCAGCTTCATGTGCGCCTCGTGGCGGGCGGCAAATTCACCGAGCATGTCTTCAATACGATGAAGGAACGCGACATCCTTCGCTTCGAAGGCCCGCTTGGCAATTTCTATCTGCGCGAAGAATCACCCAAGCCTGCCATCTTTTTGGCGAGCGGCACCGGGTTTGCGCCGATCAAATCGATCCTCGAATACGCCTTCCGCAAAGGGCTCAATCGCGACCGCGCGATGACCCTGTACTGGGGCGGCCGCCGGCCCAAAGACCTGTATCTGAACGATCTTGCGCAGTCATGGGCGAAGGAACAGGCGAATTTCCAATACGTGCCAGTCATTTCGGATGCCTTGCCCGAAGACGCCTGGACCGGACGCACCGGGTTCGTGCATCGCGCGGTGATGCAGGATTTCCCCGATTTGTCAGGACACCAAGTCTATGCGTGCG
>CAMDRJ010000282.1 GCA_945906755.1 Klebsiella pneumoniae
GGACAAGCGGTTGGACCAATTGAAGCTGCAGTACTAGAGGGCCACCGCCGGGTGGCCCAAAAACCGTGCGGCCGCGTTAGCGACCGCTTCTAGCCGCTTCGAGCGGCTCACAAACTAAAGCCCCCGGCTCTGCCGGGGGATATTTACTATGATCAGCATGGGAACATTACTGATCCTGCGCGATGAGACAATGCGCTGGCGATTGCGTGCGGACCCTGCGTTAATCGAAGGCGCGGTCGAGGAGTTTCTCCGTTACATCACCCCGGTGCAGTTTTCGCCACGACGCGTGGCGTTGGAAGACGTCGAGTTGGGCGGTGTGACGATTCGGCGGGGCGAAGGATTGTTCGTATTGCTGCCCTCCGCAAACCGGGATGAGCGAGTTTTTCCTGATCCGGATGTGGTTGATGTGACGCGGGACGCCTCCGCGCACCTTACGTTTGGCTACGGAATTCACCAGTGTCTTGGGCAGACGCTGGCGCGTTACGAATTACATATTCTCTTTGCTCAGCTCATGCGTCGCTTCCCAACGTTAAGCCTGGCCGTGCCGATCGAAGACATTCGTTTCAAGCACGATATGCAGATTTATGGCGTCCATAACCTTCCGGTGCGGTGGTAGGGATGCGCATTCGCATCGAACCACAGCGATGTATTGGCTCGGGGCAGTGCGTCCGCACGGTGCCCGGTGTGTTCGACCAGCGCGAGGAAGATGGCATAGTCATGCTCCTTGACGAGACGCCATCCATAGCGCTCATGCAGCAGGCGCGGAAGGCCGTCAGACTCTGCCCCTCGCAATCGATCAAAATTGAAGAGTCCTAACCAGGAGAAATTGGCCATGCAAACCATTCGGTCGATCATTTTGTTATCCGTGCTTGCGGGTATTGCTGCCGGCGCGATGGCGCAGGAATTTCCCGCCAAACCGATCAAATTGTTGATTCCTTTCCCACCTGGCGGCGGTACGGATTTCGTATCGCGGATCGTCGCCAACAAGCTGGCCGAAACTTTGAAATGGAACATCGTCCCAGAGAATCGCCCTGGAGCGTCGGGCAATATCGCGATTGAAGCGACCGCGAAATCGCCGGCCGACGGCTACACGATCGTCATGGGCCAGTCGGACAATATGATGCTCGGGCCCTGGCTCTATCCGACCATCGGCTACGACACCGTAAAGAGCTTCGCACCGATCATTCAAGTCTCCGGCACCTCGCTCGTCATGGTCAGTGCGTCGGGATCGCCCCTGGCGTTGCCAGCAGATCTCGTTGCCAAAGGCAAGTCACCGGCCGGGCTTACTTGGGCGACTGCCGGAAATGGCTCGGTGGGGCATGTCTTCGGCGAGCAGTTTCAGCGCGCCGCCGGCATCAAGATCGTGCAGGTCCCCTACAAAGGTGCAGCACCCGCATTGGCCGATGTCATGGGTGGTCAGATCGATGTCGCGATCATGTCGGTGCCTTCGGTGCTTGGCCTGGTGAAAAGCGGCAAGCTGAATGCGGTCGCGGTGAGTTCAGGCAGGCGGTCCGCCGCGCTACCCACGACACCGACGCTCGACGAATCCGGTCAACGTGGGCTCGATGTGACGATTTGGCTTGGGCTCTTCGCGCCGGTTGGCACGCCTGCATCCATCGTGGCACGCTTGAATGCCGAAGTGAACAAGGTCCTGCAGTCGCCCGATGTGATCGAGAAGGTCAGCGCGCAAGGCGTCAGCGTGGCCGGTGGCACGTCCGACGCGTTTGCCGCATTCGTGCGTAGCGACTACGAGCGCTGGGGTCGCGTCGTCAAAGAGTCCGGGGTCAAGCTAGAGTAATAGGCCGCGATGCAACTCGATGGCATTCGCGTTGTCGATCTGACGCGCATTCTTTCCGGCCCCTTCTGTTCGATGTTTCTTGCGGACATGGGCGCCGAGGTCATCAAGATCGAAGACCCCGATGAAGGCGACCCGGTTCGCAAGCAAGGCGCTGCGCGCAATGGGTACTCGCTTTATTTCGCGACCTTCAATCGCAACAAGCGATCGCTCGCCCTTGATCTTCGTTCGGCGGCCGGGAAAGAAATCCTGCGTGACTTGATCAGGAAGGCCGATGTCGTCGTCAATAACTATCGGCCCGGCGTGATGGACAAGATGGGTTTCGGTCGCGACGCGTTACGTGCGCTGAAGCCCGATGTCGTAAGTTGCCACGTCACCGGCTTCGGCTTGGACGGTCCCTATGTGGATCGTCCCTCGTTCGATTTCATTGCGCAGGCGATGAGCGGCTTCATGAGCGTCAACGGCGATCCGGATGGGCCACCGATGCGCGCGGCACCGCCGATTTCGGATCTCGTCGCAGGGGCCTATGCCGCGATGGGTATTCTCGCCGCACTGGTGCGTCGCAATCGGACTGGTCAGGGCGAAGAGGTGGCCACCGCGCTCACCGACAGCATGACCAGCATGCTGGCATTCCTTGCGACCAACTGGTTTGCCAATGGCAAGCTGCCGGAACGCACCGGCAATGATCACGCCTTGGCAGCGCCCTATGGATTATTCGAAGCAGCCGATGGTCAGGTGGCGATTGCACCGAGCAACGATACCTTCTATTTCAAGTTGCTCACTGCGCTCGGCCTCGACCATCTCATAGATCGTCCCGAGTTCGCGACCAACGAGACGCGCTTCGCCCATCGCGCCGCCATCAACGCAGCCTTGAATGAACGCACGCGCACGCAGCCGATCGCGCATTGGATCGATGTCCTCAATCGCGCGGGCATTCCGTGCGGGCGTGTGCTCAATATGGGTGAAGTGTTCAGGGATCCGCAAACCATGCATCAGCAAATGCGGATCACGATCGACCATCCGGAGCATGGTCCGCTTGATGTGCTCGGCTTTCCGATCAAGTTCACCGATGCGCCCTGTGCGATCCATCGTGTACCGCCAGTGCATGGCGCCGACACGGATGCAGTGCTACGCGAACTGGGTCTTGATGATGCGAAGATCACGCAACTGCGTGAGCAAGGTGTGATTCGCTAACTCCCTTTGAGGCCGACCTTGCGAATCAGTTCGCCCCATTGATTCGTCTCCTGTCGCACAAAGTCGGCGAGTTCCTGTGGGCTTGAACTGACGAGTTCGATCGCGGTCAGCCGGTCAGCGAGATTCGGCAGGGCCACGATCTTGCGTACTTCCGCGTTCAGCTTGTCGATGATGGGCTTGGGCGTTCCAGCCGGCGCGAACAGCGCAAACCATTCGCTCGTGACGATATCGATGCCTTGCTCCTTGAAGGTCGGCACATCCGGAATCGATGGATAACGTTCCGCCGAGGTAACGCCAAGCGCGCGCAATTGCTTGGCCCGGTAGTGCTGCAGCGCTTGGCCGACCGTCGCGAAGGTCATTGGGATGTGGCCCGCAATCGCATCGGCCATCGCCGGTGTGCCGCCCTTGTAGACGATATGGGTGAGCGGCGCGCCGGTGCGGTCTTTGAGCAATTCCGCCGCGAGATGCGTGACCGTGCCGGTGCCACCCGAGCCATAGTGGACCCCGCCCGCAGTGGATTTGGCGAACGCGATGAGGCCTTTGAGATCTTGCGGTGCGAAACCTGGGTTGATGTAGGCGACGATCGGTGCGCGCGCCACCATGCTGATCGGCTCGAGATCGCGCATCGTGTCATACGGAAGTTTTGGTTGCATGGCCGGATTGGTGGCCAGCGTACTCACGCCGATCAATAGCGTGTAGCCGTCCGGTTTCGATTTGATCGCCGCTTCCGTGCCGATTATCGTGGCGCCACCGCCGCGATTTTCCACGACGACGGTTTGATTCCATGTCTCGGACATCTTCTGCGCGAGAGTGCGACCGATCAAATCGGTCGAGCCGCCGGGCGCGAAGGGCACGATGATGCGAACCGGCTTGTCGGGATACGACTCGGCGCCAGATTGCGCGAAGGTGGTCGGGCTGAGAGCCACGCCGATGCTGAACACGGCTAGTGCATGCAGCGCCGAAGGTATTGATGTGCGGAAGCGCATGATCGGTCGTCTCCTCTGGTATTCGGGTGTGTCCGGTGCGCGCAGTATAGGGACTTCGCGTTCCTTGCTCATACCCAGCCGAGCAAACCGAGCACGGCGCCCGCGCCGATCATCCATAGCGGATGAAGCGTGGTACGCAGCACCACGGCAATGGTCACGGCGGTAAGAGCATAGGCGAGCCATGAGTCGTTCGAGCCGCGCGTCACCAGGTAGCCGCCGGCGAAGGTAAGACCCACCGTGATCGGTAACAAGCCGCGCTGAATGGCGCGACGTAAGTGCGATTCACGAAAATCGTGCCACACCTTGGCGATGAAGTAGGTCATCACGGCGGCAGGCAAGGTGAGGGCGAGCGTGGCAACCAATGCACCCCAAGCTCCCGCGAGATAGAAGCCGATCATCGTGCCAATCAACACATTGGGCCCTGGCATCGCATAGCCCATGCTGTAGAGATCGGTGAAGGTGCGTTGATCGATCCATGCGTTCTTGTCGATCACCACCCGCTGCAGCTCAGGCAGCACCGCGGTCATGCCACCGAACGCCAGCAATGACAGCAGCGAAAAATCAATCAGCATGCCAAGGACGACGTTATCCGTCATGGCTTGCGGCTCGCGGCGAGCAGAATCGAGACCGGCGCAATGATCAGCATCACCATCGGCAGGCTTACGCGAAAGATACCGGCTGCCACGAAGGTGAGTATTGCGATGATCGCGAGTGGGCTGCGCATGATCGGCGACATGGCGGTCTTGCAGCCGAAGCTAAGCAGCAAGCCTGCCGCCACCGGTGCGATGCCGCGCAGTACTCCCTGGATGGCGGGCATCTCACCATAGCGGTTGTACAGCGTACCGAGGAGCAACGCGAAGATGAATGGCATCAGCATCAGCGCGAAGCTCGACACCAGGATGCCGCGTAGTCCATGAATATGCCGCCCAATGACGACGATGAAATTGAACACCATCGGACCGGGCAGGAATTGACTCAGGCTCAATGCATCATTGAAATCATCGGCCGATAGCCAGCGATTCTTCTCGACCAGCATGCGCCGCAACCACACCACCGAACCGCCGAAACCGGTCGCGCCGATGATGAAGTAGGCGTTGAAGAGTTGGAGAAGGGTCGGGGCAACAAGAGGCGTCGCGGCCGGCGTACTCATACCCGCGCAGTCATATTTGTCGTCCCGGCCGCGCGGGATTGACCTCGTGATTCAACAAGTGCGCATCCCCTACCGGAACGCCGGTATCACCTTGTTGCCGAAGAGCCGGATCGAGTTACGCACCAGGGCATCGGGCATGCCGCCGATCTCGTGATTGGTACAGAACACGTTGAAACCGATGTTCTGCTTGCCTTCTTCGAGCT
>CAMDRJ010000283.1 GCA_945906755.1 Klebsiella pneumoniae
ATCAACGAGGGCCCGCGGCTGCATGAAGCGCCGATGCAGGAAGTCGCCCGCTATATGCTGAAAATCAATGCGGGTGCGTACAGCTTCGAGAATGCCAATGTGCGGCATGAACATGAGTACCACATCTGGGACGACATCAAGCTGCCCGATGGCAAGCAGATCATTCCGGGCATGCTGCTGCATGCAAGCAATATCGTCGAACATCCGGAGTTGATCGCCGAGCGGATCGTACGTTTCGCGAAACGCGTCGGGCGCGACAACGTAATCGCGGGCGCCGACTGTGGGTTTTCATCGCAGGCGAGCTATCGACCGGAAGTCCATCCGACCGTCGTATGGGAAAAATTCAAGGCGCTGAAAGAAGGCGCGAAGCTCGCGAGCAAACAGCTATGGAAGAAAAAAGCGAGCGCTTCGAAAGCCAAGCCCGCCAAGAAAGCCGCGAAGAAGAAAGCGTAGCCAAAGCGGAGATGAACGATGCAATCTCGCAATCGTGGGGCCGCCTTGGAAGCGTCAGAATCAGTGCTCGCTGACGTTTGCGGCTGCTGTCTGCCGCGCCGGCGCTTTCTCACGCAAGCCGGTGCGATTGGCGCACTCGGTGCATTCGGGGCGGTCGGGTCGGTTGCACAGACCACGCAACCGCATCGCATCGACATCCATCATCACATCCTGCCACCTGCCTATATGCAGGCAATCGCAGCACGGCGTGGCGGGCCCGTCCCCGATTGGTCGGCCGCGCGCTCCTTGGAAGAAATGGACAAGACCGGCATCGCGACCTCGATGCTCTCGATCGTGCAGCCGGGTGTGTGGCTTGGCAATGATGAGGAAGGGCGCCGCCTCGCGCGCGAGTGCAATGACTTCGGCGCGCGCATGGTACGCGATCACCCACGCCGGTTTGGTCTGTTCGCGGCATTGCCGCTTGGCGACGTACCGGGCAGTTTGAGTGAACTCACCTATGCGCTTGATACGCTCAAGGCCGATGGCATTGGCCTCATGACGAGTTTCGGCAATAAGTGGCTGGGCGATCCGGCGTTCTGGCCGGTGCTGGAAGAGCTGAATCGCCGCAAAGCGGTGATCTACACGCATCCGACGCAGCCCGACTGCTGTCGCAATCTCGTGACCGACGTGATGCCTTCCACCGTGGAATGGACGACCGATACGACGCGCACGATTGCCAGTCTGGTATTCACCGGCACCGCTGCCAAGTTCCCGGATATTCGTTGGATTTTCTCGCATGGCGGCGGCACGGCGCCCTTCTTGATCGGTCGCTTCCACACGCAGGAAGCGATGATGAAAGATCGCGATCGACGCTTTCCACAAGGTGTGCTGCACGAAATCCGCAAGTTCTATTACGACACGGCGCAGGCGAATCACCCGGGCGCGCTGGCGGCGTTGCTCGCAATGGTTCCGTCATCGCAGGTGTTGCTCGGCACCGACTACCCGTTCCGAAAGCCGGCCGAGGAAATTGGCGGCGTGGGCGCCTACAAATTCTCAGCGAGCGATCTCAGAGCGATCGAGCGCGAGAATGCATTGCGACTGGTGCCTCGCCTTGCTGCCTAGCGTTGAGAACTGCGCTCATCCTCAATTGCTATCGGCGGTAAAGCCCGATGCCTTGATGACCGGGCCCCAACGCTCGTAATCGCGCTTGATCACCGCGGCAAGGCCCGCTGGGCTCATGTTCTCAGGCTCCAAACCGGCCGCAAGAAGCTTCTCGCGCACCGCTGGCGTATGAGCGGCGGTTCGAAAAATCTCATTCAACCGGTTGACGATATCCGGCGGCGTCGCCGCAGGCGCGAATACGCCAAACCAGCCAGAGAGTTCGAGCTTTGGATAGCCAAGCTCTTTCACCGTCGGCACATCCGGCAAGATCACCGAGCGCTGACCGCCTGAGATGGCGAGAATCTTCACTTTGCCAGAGCGCGCTTGTTGGACCAGCGTACCGAGCGGGAGGATCGCGCCGGTCACATGCCCGCCGACCAGATCCGTCACCGCGGGTCCGGCGCCACGATAGGCGACATGGGCAAGTGGCGCCTTCGCTTCGTCGCCAAGAATCAGGCCATAGAAATGCAGCAGCGTGCCGTTGCCGGCGGTGCCATAGGTCGCATCCTTGGGATTGGCGCGAGCCCAGGTCAGGAACTCCGCGAGCGTGTTCGCAGGGAGCGATATCTTGACCGCAACCGCCAGATCGTAGCGACCGACATGGGCAACCGGTGTGAAATCGCGCAACGTATCGAACGCGGGCTTGGAGACGGTATGCGGATAGACCACGATATTCGAATCGGGCGATACGATCACCGTATTGCCATCGGGCGCCGAGGCCCGTAACGCTTCGAGCGCGATTTGCCCCGTCGCACCAGCCCGCGTATCGACGATGACCGGGCGCCCAATCGCTTCGCTCCATTTCTCCGCAAAGATCCGCGCGAGCACATCCACCGCGCCGCCAGGCGGAAAGCCGGAAAGAATGCGGGCGGGCGCTTGCGCCATTGCTTGCGATGCAGCGACGGTGAGCATCGCCATGGTCAGCACGGCGCGAAGGGTGGGACGCATCAATGTCTCCTTTGGCTAGCCGGCATTCGGCCGGTGTTCGGTTATTCTCAAGGGTCGAAGGATATCGGATAAACATCTTGATTGGACTCACGGAACTTTCAGGGCGGGGCGTCGGCAGGGCATCTTCATCGGTGATTGCGCCAGTGATGATCGAGCGCGGCACCTATGTGACGCGCGATCTCGCCGCCACGCGACGCTTTCTCGAAGAAGTGCTTGGCATGCAATGCGTGCGCATCGCCGCCGATCGTCTGATCGCACGACACCGCACCGACCAATCTGAGTACTGGGTACTCGAAGTACAACTCGTCGAGACGATTGCGCATCCGCAGAGCGTGGTCAATCACTGGGGTCTGTTCGTGCGCACGCATGAAGAGGTCGATCGTGCGTTCGAAGTGCTGACGGCTAAGCAGGCGGACTATCGCATCAAGCGCGTGCAGAAACCGCGCAACAATCACGCTTCCTACAGTTTCTACTTTGAAGACCTCGATACCAATTGGTGGGAAATCGAACATCCGTTCTCAGCGTCGCCCTACGCCGATGAGGTGGCGCCGGGCGACACCTACGGCCTGCCGCCCGTCGAGAAGAAGGCGCCCGCATGATGGCCGCACCGCTCATCGACACCACCGCGTTCTCGCATGGCACGCTCGAATGCCGCGATGGCGCCAAGACGCAGCGCTTCTACAAGGAATTTCTCGGTATGCACGCCGTCCGTAGGCGTACCGGCAATCAATACATCTGGCAGGGCGGCGAATGGGTGGTGGTATGCATTGCCGTCGATAAGGCGGGCAGACCCGATCAAGGTATCGAGAATCGCTGGGGCTTGCGCGTTGCATCGCGCCGGGACGTTGATGAGGCGCATGCGGCTGCCCATACGCAACAAGCCCAATGGGAGATCCGCAAAATCCTGCCGCTGCAAGCCGGTGCAGGCGCAGTCTCATTTTGTCTTCAGGACCTGGACGGCAACTGGTGGGAGATCGGCTGGCGCGAGCCGGATTACTATGACAAGCTGTTTGCGCGGGGTGATGTTTAGACAAGATAGTATTTACTTTTCCTTTGCCGCGTCATACCCGCGTAGGCGGGTATCCAGAAAAATGTAGTCCCTGGATTCCCGTCTGCACGGGCATGACGAATTCCTCCCTACTCGATAAATTTCGAATGCACTAACCGCTACCAAGGATTCATCCATGCCTGAAAACCGACCCGCCCAAGCCAATGAAGCGCTTCGAACCATCGAACGCGAATGGAATGCCGCCGCGCAGAATTGGGACGCCGACAAGCTCGCGGCGATCTACACGCCTGATGCCGTGTTTTATGGCGGCAGGCCGGGAATCTCGGTTGGCACCGCGGAGATCCGCGCGTACTTTGGTTCGTACCGGGGCATTTTGAAATCGACTGGCATGGCGCTGGTTGAACAGCACCTGCGCGAACTCGGTCCAGAGACCTTCGTTGCGCAGGGCTACGTCGATTTCAAGTTCCTCTTGGAAAGCGGCAAGCACACCGCCACGAAAATGCGCACGACGCTCACGATTGTGAGGCGCGATAACCAGTGGAAAGTGATCCAGCATCATTTTTCGACGACGCCCGAGACGATCCCGGTGCCGCAGTAGACACCGGTTGAAAAATGAGGGGAAACATCCCCTCATACTCCCCTAAGTTTCGGCCGTTTGGCATTAATTTAGGGCGGCCGCTAACCTATTCGGGCTTGATGCCCGCCTCGGCAACGACTTTCTTCCAGCGCGCCAATTCCTTCTTCAATAGCGTGCCCAGCTCTTCGGGGGTGCCCGGCATTGGCAGGATCCCCTGCTTCTCATTGAATTCTTTGACCGCGGGTGATTCCATCGTGGCGGTGAGTGCCTGATGTACGCGGCGGATGATGTCGCGTGGCGTCTTGGCCGGCGCGAACATCGCCATCCATTGATCGATGTCCATGTCGTCGATCTTTTCATCGCGGAAGGTCGGCACCTCGGGGGCCATGTCGATGCGCTTCTCGCTCAGAACACCAAGAATTTTCAACTTGCCGCCCTTCGCGGCAGGTACCGCACTCACGATCGGAAAGAACGCCGCGCCGATCTCGCCACCCAGTAAGCCCGCGACCATGCCCGCTGTCCCTTTATAGGGGACATGCACGATATCGACTTTCTCCTGGCGGTTGAGCAACTCAAGTATGAGGTGATGCGGCGTGCCGATGCCGGGCGTGCCGAAGTTCGATTGTCCAGGTCGACTTTTGGCAAGTGCGAGATAGTCCTTGACCGATGTGGCCGGATTCGAGGGATGCGCAACGAGTGCCAGGGTTGCCTTGCCCACCGTGCCGATTGGTTCGAAATCGGCGGCCGGGTCGAACGGCAGATCCTTGTTGAACGCGGGCGTCATCGAGAACAAGAGCGCGGTCATCATCAAGGTGTGCCCGTCGGGTGCGGCCTTGGCGACCTGCGCAGCGCCGATGTTGCCGCTCGCGCCGGCCCTGTTATCGACAATCACAGGTTGGCCGAGCCGCTGCGAGAGTACCGGCGCCATGTGGCGGGCAAGAACGTCCGGCGTGGTACCAGCCGACGTGGTAACGACTAGCGTGATCGGCCGCGTCGGATACGTTTGCGCCGCAACCATGCCGGTGACGAGCATCATGCCTGCGGCTGCCAATAGCGTTCTCATTCGAGCCTCCTCACACGACGATTAGACTATGGGGCATCTCTAAAAATTGCTTAATTTCGAGGCACATTGTAAACGTTAAGTGGGTATGTACGTT
>CAMDRJ010000284.1 GCA_945906755.1 Klebsiella pneumoniae
AGCGGTGCGCCGGGATGCCGGACGGGCGCTCATGGATATCGCCAAGCGCCTGCATGCCGCCAACATCCCGCCCATGACCGATGAAGAAGTCGTCGAGATGGTGAAGGAAGTCCGCGCCGAGCGGCACGCGCGTACTGACGCCGAACGTGCGGGTCGTTCTTGACACCAATATCGTCGTCTCGGCCCTGCTTTGGGGCGGGCTCCCCTACCGGCTGATCGAGGCTGCCAGCGCCGGCACGATCGATCTCTACAGCTCGCCTGCGCTCATCGCCGAGCTTGCCGAGATCCTCGATCGCAGTCACATCGCTAAAAAGATAGCGGAGCAAGGTACCTCGGCCGATGAGGTGCTCACGCTTTACGGACGACTCGCGCGCATCGTCTCGCCAACCGACGTGCCGCGGGTGGTCCTGAGCGACCCCGATGATGATCACGTTATTGCCTGCGCGGTCCTCGCCGGCGCGCAACTCGTCGTCTCCGGTGATAGCGATGTGCTCGCCCTCAGACGGCATCAGAATATCGACATCGTCACGCCGGCCGATGCCCTGCGACGCATCGAGACGATCGCGTAGTCGCGATACATTTTTGGCTCGTGGCGGTTCCAATCTTTGGAGGCCGTTGCGGCGATTCTTCCGCAGCCCTCAATAAGGCCGATCCCCCGCCACCGTGACCCGATTGCCGGTGCGTGTATGCGGCCAGTAGTCCCACATCGCGCGATGCTGTACGCAACGGTTGTCCCAGAACGCGATTGAATTCGCGCGCCAGCGAAAGCGGCATTGGAAGATCGGATTCTCCATATGCTCGTAGAGATAGCGCAGGATGCCGTCGCTTTCATCGCCCGGCACGCCGATCAAGCTGCGCGTAAAGCCGCGATTCACATAGAGCGCTTTCTTGCCGGTGACCGGATGCGTACGCACCACCGGATGTTCAGCACTTGGATAAGAAGGCTTATCCGCGACGCCGTAATTGGCGAACATGCCACGATACACATGCTCGCTTTCATGGCGCGCTTGCAGGCCGCCAAGGTAAGCTTTCATGCGATCGGACAGCGCATCGTAAGCCGCGTACATGCTCGCAAACAGCGTGTCACCACCATTGGGCGGGCAGGTGCGAATATAGAGGATGCTCCCCATCGGCGGTTCCGGATCGCAGCTCACATCGGTATGCCAGCCTTCGCCATTGGCGCGCGGTGAGTCGCGATCGGCATGGATGATCATGAGTTCCGGAATGCCGGGCTCGCTCGGTGCTGCTGGATGGAGATGCAGATCACCGAAGCGGCGACCGAAATCGAGGTGCTGCTCGGCCGTGATGTGCTGATCGCGAAAGAAGATCACCAGATTCTCGGCAAGCGCGCGATGGATCTCGGCTTCCTGCTGTTCCGATAGCGGCTTGGCCAAATCAATGCCCGCGATCTCTGCCCCGATTATCGGTGTGAGCTTGTCGATGCGAATCGTTTGGTACGGTTCACCCGCTTGGGCCGTGTGGCGATAGCGCGGGCCGTTGTTGCCCTTCAGTGAACTTTGCATAGGGCGCTCCTACTGGGCGGGAAGGTTAAGCGTTGGAATCAATGCGGCCTTGGCGCGATAGTCGGCCTCGATCCGCTCACCGAACGCCTTGCGGTCGAGATAAAGCGCCGCTTGGAACTGCTTGTCGGCGAAATCGCGATAGGCGGGGTCGAGCGTGGCACGCCGGCAGGCGTCTTCGATCTTGGCGAGGATCGCAGGTGGGGTGTCATGGCGCACGAAAATGCCGCCATAGCCCGATGGCAGGATCGTATGGCCGAATTCCGCAATGGTCGGGACGTCCGGATAGAACTTGCTCCGCTCGGTGGCGAAGACCGCCAATCCCCGGAGTCGCAAAATGTTGAGTGAAAAGGTCGTCACGATCGCCGACTCGAGATCGCCCGCTAGCATGGAGGTGAGCATCGAGGCGTCGGGCGCCTGATAGGGCACATCGACCATCTTCACGCCGGCGCGTTGAAACAGTTCGGCGCCGGCCAGATGGGGCGAGCTGCCGATGCCCGCCGTGCCGTATTTGACCTTGCCCGGATTGGCGCGCGCATGGTCGATCAGCGATTGAAACGTGCGATGCGGCGAATTGGGTGCCACCGCAACATAGAAGATATTCTCAAACGCTTGGCAGACCGGGATGAACATCTCGCGGGTGTATGAGAGTTTCATGCGATGCGGCTGGATCGTGATCGGCGTAACCGGCGTATAGAGCCAGGTGTAACCATCGGCTGGGGCCTGGGCAAGCGCGTTCATCGCGATGGTCTGGCTGCCACCCGGGCGATTGACGACCACCGTTTTCTGCGCCAACACCGCATCGAGCGATTGCGCGAACGCCCGGCCCATGACATCGACAATGCTGCCCGGTGGAAAGGAATTCAAGAGCTGCACCGGGCGGACCGGGAAGTCTTGGGGAGCCACCGCCTGGGACAACGCGGTTTGGGAAAACGCTGCGCCTGCAAGCAGCGCCAAGCCTAACCGCAGGATGGCGCGGAACCGCACGGCCCAATCAGCCATGCAAGCGGCTGCCGCGCGGCACGCCGGCGAGCAGATACTCCATCTGATCGGCAAGGATATTGCGATTGCGCAGAATAAAGTGCTCGTAACGATTCGGCACATACGGAACATAGCGGAGTGCCATGCGGGACTGCTCCGGCGTGCGATCGGCCTTGCGGGTGTTGCAGGTGCGACAAGCGGTCACGACATTCATCCAGTGATGCTTGCCGCCTTTGGAGACGGGTACGACGTGATCACACGAGAGATCGCGAATCAGGAAGCGCAGACCACAGTAGGCGCAGACATGGCGGTCACGGGCAAACAAGAGCCGGTTGGCGACGACTGGCGTGTGCGCGATGTCGTGCGCTCTGGCATGCGTGCCACGGATGGCGAGGATCGATTGGGTGGCGATGCGTGAGCGCCGGCCGTCTTTCTGGATGCCGCCGCGGTATTCGCAGACAAACTCGCCCAGCGAGTAGACCACTGCGCCTCTCGCGTGGTACGTAATGGCCTCCTCGATTTCGACCCAGGCCGATGGCAGCCCGGCGCGATCGAGGGTGAGAATCAATGGTTCCAAATCGCCGCTCCTGCACGTTCTGAAGATTTAACGACAAATGCGTGGTTCCCGATAGCTGGAGTGTAACTGCTCTGGTGCGGTTGCGGCTAGATGGAGCGGCCGGGGTCGCATAGCGAGGCGGGCCGAAAATCACGGTTGCCTTGTGCGAAGGGCGGTGATATATCGGTTGTCTGCCTCATTCCGTCCGGACCGATCCCATGGATAAAACCCCGCAACTGAACGTTCGCACGACGTCGAACTATTTTCTCGAAGGGCTGAATGAAATCGGCGTCGAGTATCTGTTCTGCAACTTCGGCACGGACCATGCTCCGCTGATCGAGGAAATGGCGCGCTGGAGCCGCGAGGGGAAGGCGTTTCCGAAGACGATTCTCTGTCCGCATGAGAACACCGCGATGCATATGGCGGCGGGATTTGCCAATGTGACGGGTCGCGGACAAGCGGTGATGGTCCATGTCGATGCCGGCACCGCCAATTGCGCGATGGGGGCGCATAACCTGCGACGGACCCGGGTACCGGTGCTGCTCATGGCCGGCAAAGCCCCGTACACCGTGCGCGGCGAGCGGGTGGGCGCGCGCGACAACTATGTGCATTTCATCCAAGAACCGTTTGACCAAGGCAGCATCGTCCGCAACTACGTCAAATGGGAATGGACCCTGCCGTCCGGGGTCATCACCAAGGAGGTGCTGCGCCGCGCCCATAGCGTGGCGCATAGCGATCCACCCGGGCCGGTCTATCTCATGTTGCCGCGCGAAACCTTGGCCGAAGAGTGGGATACCAGTGCGGTCCGCTCATTCCCAGCCGAGCGCTATGGTGCGGTGCATGCGGGTCAAGCCGATCCGGCCATCATCGCGGCGCTGGCGGATCGCCTCATCGCGGCTGATCATCCGATCGTCGTGACCTCCTATGCGGGGCGCAATGCCGCAGCCCCCAAGCTGCTTGATGAGCTGGCGCACTTTGCGGGCCTTCGCGTGTTTGAATCCCATCCGATTCACGTCAATATTCCGCGCGATTCCGATTGCTTCATGGGCTTCGCGCCGGGTGAGGCGCTGCCGAAATCAGACGTCGGGATCATGATCGACGTCGATGTGCCCTGGATTCCGACGCAAGTGAAGGAAAACGATGCGATCTATTGGGCCCATATCGATATCGATGTGATCAAGGAAGACTTCCCGATGTGGGGGTTTGCGACCAACCTGCGCATGGAAGCCAATAGCGAATTGGCCATGCGCCAATTGTTGGCGGCCTTGCAGGCGCGCGCCACACCCGCGTTCAAGGCGAAGGTCGCGGCGCGGTTGCAAGTGATCGCTCAGGAAAGCCGCGCACGCCGCGAGAAATTCGCCAAGGCCGAGCAGAACCGCGGCATGCAAGGTGCGGTGAATCCGGCGTATGTCTGCGCCGAGGTCGCCAAGCGCCTGGCGCCCTCCGACATCATCGTGAACGAAGCGGTGCGCAATGTGCCCACCGTGATGAACCATGTGCAGCGCACCGAACCGGGCACCTATCACGGCTTTGCCGGTGGGGGCCTTGGCTGCTCAGGTGGGATCGCGCTTGGCGCCAAACTCGCGCGGCCGGCGGCGACCGTGGTGCAATTCGTCGGCGATGGCGGGTTCTATTTCAATAATCCCTCATCGCTTTATTCGGTATCGAAACAGTACCGGCTGCCGATTTTGTCGGTAGTGTTGGACAACTCGGGTTGGTCGGCAGTGAAGGAAGCGACCCTGCGCATGTACGGGCAGGGCGAGGCGGCGTCTTCGAATGAATTCCAGGCCGGTTTGCAATCGGATGTCGATTTCGCGAAGGTCGCCGAATCCGTTGGCGGGCATGGCGAGCGCGTGAGCGATCCGGATAGCGTGCCGGCCGCAGTGGAGCGCGCGCTCGCCGCAGTACGGGGTGGTAAGCCAACCGTATTGCATGTGAAAATTCCGTCGATTTAAGGAATAACTGAACAAGGGGGCCTGGTTGGGGACGGAGGGGCCCCAACCCCTCCGCTGCCCCTCGTAATTCTAATAAGTAGGGAGTTCCCCCGGCTCTGCCGGGGAGGCAGCAGAAGTTTGACGAATCCGGG
>CAMDRJ010000285.1 GCA_945906755.1 Klebsiella pneumoniae
ACCATGCATTGATGCCGTATTCCACGTCGCGCAGGGCCTGCTCGCGGGTCTCGGCGATATGCATCGGGCCCACCAGTCGCCAGTCGCGTTTGTCGACTTTTTGCTTGAATTCGGCGGCGCGTTGTTCGGCTACGTTCCAGTGGAGGCCAAGCACATCCGCGCCGATTTTCATGGTTGCGCCAATCGAGAGCAGGCCTAACCCATGCTTGCCCGCGATGCGCGGGCCGGAGGGCGAGGCAATCGCTGCCACCGCGACGTGCAGATCGGAGTAGGGCCGCAACTGGCAGCGCGCACCGTTCAGCCGGTAGTGTTTGCGTTCGACGGTGAGCGGCTCTTCGCTGCGCAAGAGGTGTATGAGATCGTCCATGCCAAGCTCGAGGATTTCGCGCTGATCGGCCGGGTTGATGCCGATCATATGTGCATCGGTTGGCAGCGCACCCGGACCCACGCCCAGCATGACGCGTCCGCGCGTCAGGTGATCAAGAAGGATAATGCGATCGGCCACCCATAGAGGGTTGTGGTACGGCAATGAGAGGACACCGGTGCCAAGCTTGATATTGCGGGTGCGTTCGGCGGCGACCGCCATGAAAAGCATCGGCTCGGCGATGATTTCCACGCCGCAGGAATGGTGCTCGCCGATCCAGGCTTCGTCGAAACCCAGGTCGTCGAGGTGCTGGATCAGCTTGAGGTCGCGTTCCAGTGCCAGGGTGGGGTTCTGGCCGGTTGGGGCATGGAACGGGGCCATGAAAATGCCAAAGCGCATTCGATTGTTCATCCTTGGTCTCCTTTAGTTGTTGGTGTCGCGCGAAGAAGTGTAACGCCGGGCTGCAGGCTTAGCTTCGCGCAGGTGCCATGACTTCCGGTAGAGTGAGGGCATTCTTCCAACGACTCCTTTCACGATGCTTCCCGATGAACGATTGCGCGACGCTGTTCAATTCGCGATGGCCCATGAGAATCCGGCGCCGCGAGATCTCGCCCATCCGGATGCGGGCATCTTCAAGTTAGATCGTGCGCCTTGGAATCGCCTGCTCGGCCCCACCGCGCCACGTGGTCCGGTGAGTGGTGTGATCTGGCGCGATGGGGCGGAGATCGTTTCCTTCGGTGAACCCGACCGCGCCGATTTCACCTTCAGCGTGGCGAAGACTTACCTCGCGCTGTTGGCGGGCGTCGCAGCCGACCGCGGCTTGTTGATCGATCTTGATGAACCGGTCGTCTCGAAGATTGGCGGCATCGGCTTTGATAGTGGGAACAACCGCGCCGTGACCTGGCGGCATCTGCTGCAACAAACCAGCGAGTGGGAGGGCGAGTGCGGTGGGGTGCCTGAGCAAGTGGATCGCTATCGCACGCTGTCGTTTCAGCCCGGCGCGCCGCTAGGCGCGAAAGGCGATGCGCGGCCATTGCAGCGTCCAGGGACATTCTGGGAATACAACGATGTTCGCATCAACCAGCTGGCGCTCGCGTTGTTGTATTTATTCAGGCGGCCATTGCCCGAGGTGTTTCGCGAGGCGATCAGCGAACCGCTTGGCATCGATGATCAATGGGAGTGGCTTGGTTACGATGAAAGCTGGGTCGCGATCGATGGCAGGCGTGTGCAATCGGTGCCGGGCGGCAGTCACTGGGGTGGTGGGGTGCGGATCTCGGCTCGCGCACAGGCAAGGATCGGGCAGATGCTGCTGGATCGCGGCGTGGCAAACGGCAAGCGCGTGTTATCGGCCGAGTGGATTGATGGCCTTCAGGCGCCATGCGCGATCGCGTCGTTCTACGGCATGCTGGTGTGGCTCAATCGCATGCGGCAGGTTTTTCCAAGCGTACCTGCAACCAGTTGGTTTGCGATCGGGCATGGCGGTAATATCACCTGGATCGATCCGGTGCTGCGTTCCGTGGTGGTGGTGCGGTGGATGGATCTCCCGCATATCGATGTGTTCTTTGGGAAAATCGCGGCCGTACTACAACCAGTAGGGAGCAGGGTTCTATGAATGCTTTTGAGAAAGTGAACGGCCGCGTCATCCATGACGAAGTCATTCCGGCACGCGCCGGCTGGAGCCGCGAAATCAAGGCGGGGCAAACCTTGCGCATCGTCGATCTGGAGGGCAAGCAAGCAGTCGATTTTCTTTGCTACAACGCACGGGATTATGAAGACCGCTATGCCGCCGCCGACACGATGAAGATCAACGGCAATCTATTCATCCGCAAAGGCACAGTGATCTATTCGGTCAACTGCAATCCGCTGTTTACGATTGTCGATGACACCTGCGGTTTTCACGACACGATTGGCGGCTGCTGTTCATCCGCGCTCAATCGGCGCCGTTACAACAAGCCCGATGATCCGAGTTGCAGGCAGAATTTTCTGGGGCAGCTCGCGCGCTATGGCATGGGTCCACGCGATATGGTCGCCAACCTCAATTTCTTCATGTACGTCCCGGTCGCCAAGGATGGGTCGATGGATATGGGGCCCAGCATCTCAAAGCCGGGCGATTATCTCGATCTGCGCGCCGAGATGGAGGTGCTCGCGGTGATCTCGAACTGCCCGCAGATGAATAATCCGGTCAACGACTTCAATCCGACGCCGGTGCGGGTGATGGTGTACAGCGCTTGAGCGTGGCGGGTCGCGCTTCTAAAGTTTCGCTTTGTACGTGTCTTTCGCAACGGTGGGTGAGACGTAACCCTGTCGCACATCGTTTGCGACCTTCGCTGGATCCCGATCCTCGGGCTTGCCAAAGCCGCCACCGCCGCCGGTTCGAATGATGAGTGCATCGCCAGGCTTTAAGCGCGTGCTTAACACCTTCGCGTTCGGAAAATCGTCTTTGAGCGTCCCGTCGATGCGCATCGCGACCTGATTGCCCGCGCCGGCATGGCCGCCCTCCAATCCCCAGGGCGCACAGTGCATGCGATCGACCTGGATATTGAAATTGATCGGCGCCCGGGCGCGCACGATCTGTTCGGTACCGAGGCCGCCTCGGAATCGTCCGGCGCCGCCTGAGTCGTTGCGCAGCGCATGGCGTTCGAAGAGGATCGGCGTCTTGGCTTCGAGTTGTTCAATCGGGTGGTTGTGGGTGTCGCCGTCATTCATGCAGACGGTTGCGCTGGTGCCATCGGCATTGTGTTTGGCGCCCCAGCCGCCACCCGACGGCCCGACGCTCGACAAGAACAAACGGCCATCACGCGGCGAAATGCCGTGCAGCAAGGCCACGCCCAGATCGGCGTGATGCGCGGCGATCGAGCGTTCCGGAATCGCGCCTGCCATCGCTTTGAACACGGTATCGACGATCGTCATCGGGAAGGTCATCCACCATCGCATTGCCGCCGGTTTTACGGCCGTGACCACCGTGCCTTCGACGAGTTTCACTTTGAGGGAGCGAAAGCTGCCTTCATTGATCGGATAGTCGGTGGGCGAGGTGAGGCACTTATAGGCCACCTGTGCGCAGGCGTAGCCGGTCGTGATGCCTGAATTGAAGAAACCACGCACCTGACGGCCGACTTCGGTCAGATCGATGGTCATCTCATCGCCCTTCTTGATGATGCGAACCTTGATCGGGATGCGCTTGCCGATATCGATGCCGTCGTCATCCATGAACGATTCGGCTTCGTAAGTGCCATCGGGAATCGAGCGGGTCCGTGCGCGCGCGGCTTGCTCGGATTGATCCATGATGTTGCGAATGGCGGCAAGCACCGGCTCGCGACCATAGCGTTGCAAAAGTTCGGTAAAGCGTCGCTCGCCGGTGGTGATCGCGATAATCTGCGCGCGCAGATCGCCCATCGCGCGATCAGGAATTCGCACATTCATTTGAATGATGTCGACCAGTTCCTGATTGATGACGCCTGCCTTGCGGTACTTCATGATCGGAATCTGAATGCCTTCGGAGAAAATATCCGTCGTCACGCCACCCAGCACCCCGCCGACATCGGGCCAATGCGCCATGCAACAGGCCCAGCCGGTCAGTTTCCCCTCGAAAAAGATCGGCAGGCTGAAGGTGAAGTGATGTAGATGGCTGCCGGTGAGGTAGGCATCATTGGTAACGAGGATGTCGCCTGGCGCGATGCCTGCAACGCCGAATTTTTTCAGTTTGGCGCGGATCGTCTCCGACATGCCGCGAATGAAACTTGGCAAGCCAAGTCCAATCGAGACGGTATCGCCTTCGGCGGTAAAGAGGCCGACGGTGAAATCGAGCGCCTCATAGATGATCATGTTGTAGGCAGTGCGCATGAGATTGGTTTTCATCTCTTCGGTCACTGCCAACACGCCATTGCGAACGATCTCAGTGAGGACCGCATCGGCGTGGTTGCGTGACACCGCCTTGCCCTTGCGTTGAGGGCGGGTGGTTTTCTTTAGGCTCGGCTTCTTCGTCGCCATTACCGTCTCCTTCCAACTGCGATGACCAGATTGCCGAAATCGTCGACCTGCATCGCATCGCCTGGCAATAGCACGGTGGTGGAGGCGTACTCTTCGATCAAAGCCGGTCCCGCGATGCGATTGCGTGCGCGAAGCGCATCGCGAACAAAAACGGGTGTGCGCACCGCTTTACCAAGTTCGGCGAAATACACTGATCGTGTTCCCGCCGCGGCGTCGCGTGACGGTGCCGGGCCGCCACGTGTAATCGGCTCTAGTGGTGGTTTCTTCATGACGCCGGTGACGGTGATGCGCAGACTCACGATCTCGGCGGGTTCGCCCGGCGCACTGGTGCCATAACGGCGTGCATGCACCGCATCGAAATGGTCTTTGATTGCGGCCCGGTCACGCTTGCGGATCACCTCAGGAGACAGATCGACGGTCACCGGATGCTCCTGACCGACATAGCGCATATCCGCGGCATAGGCGATCGTCGTCTTGGCGGGCTTGATCTGGCTGCGTGCCAAGGACTGCTTGCCTTCGACGATCAGATCGTCGAAGACTTTCTTCAGATCGGCAAACGATACGTCGATCAAGCGCGTGAACCAGGTGCGCACAAGGTCGTAGCGTAAATCCGAATGCAGCATGCCAAAGGCGCAGAAGTGGCCCGGAGCATGGGGGATGATGAGCGTGTTCATGCCGATTTCACGCGCGATGGCCGAGGCGTGCAGCGGACCCGCGCCACCATAAGCAATCAGCGGGAAGGCGGCGGCATCCATACCGCGGTCGGTGGAGACGCCTTTCACCGCGT
>CAMDRJ010000286.1 GCA_945906755.1 Klebsiella pneumoniae
TCGGTGGTCGATGAGTCGGGCCGGCTCGTCGTCACGATGCGCGCCGATGGCACCGGCTTCATGACCCCGGAATCATCCCGCGCGAAGGCGGTTGCGGCGGCCGCGTTCAGAACCTCGACCTTGAAATTGGCCGCCTCGCATGGCACCAATCCATTTTGGTCCGGCGTGCCGACGATTACGCGCGGCGAAGCGCTTCCCACCGGTGGGGCCGTGCCGATCATCGTCGGTGGCCGCGTGATTGGCGGCATCGGCTGCGGTGGTGGGACAGCCGAGCAGGATGATGTCTGTGCGACCGCAGGCGCGCAGGCGGTCGCGTAGCAGTGCCGCGCGGGTTCTGCGTGCGCCCTACGTCTAACCAGGTGGGACACCTTCAACGATCACCATGTTGAAGTCGGCGGCACCAAGCCGATGTGAGCGTGCCTCCTGATATTCAGGCGAGTTGTAGAACGTCTTCGCCTGTTCGAGGGAGGGAAACTCCACGACCACGACGCGCGCGAACGGCACGTCCCCTTCCATGAGCGCCTTGGGGCCGCCACGCGCTAGAAATTTGCCGCCGTATTTGGCGACCGCCGGGCCGGCGCGTTTGGCGTATTCGGGATATTGATCCGCGTTCGTTACGTTGACGAGCGACACTGCATAGGCGGGCATGGCGAAACTCCTTCGTTGGATCGATTTGAATGGCGCTATGTTGCGAACTTTCGCTCCAGTGGGCGCCTGCTCGCATCGAACTCTTTGATGTCAGGCAGCGCGCCCCATTCGCAAAACGACGCGGGCTCGAAAGGGAATTGGCGAGCACGATAGGTCGCTTCAGTGGCCGGCTGAATCGCTCGCATGCCGAACGAATAGGCGTAGATCATCTGTTCTGGCCCCTCAAAGTAGACGAACGATGCGCCCGACAGCGGATCGCGCCCCGGCCCAAACAAGATTTTCACGCCCTGCTCGCGCAGGAAATACCAGGATCGCATGAGATCGTCCAGCGTCGCGACCGCAAAACTGATGTGCTGAATGCCGGTCCGACTCGATGGATAAAGCGCGAGCGCATGATGTCGGGTACCGGTGCGAAGCAAGGCCGCGTCACCGATCCAATCGGACACGCGCATCGCGCACACGCGCGTCCAAAACGCTTCATCGCGTGATGCATTCGAAGTCCGCAAACCGACATGGCTGAGGCGAGTGAGGCCCGCATCACGCGGCGCTGCAATTCGCGCGGCGCTTTGATCCGGACGCACAACGATCTCGATCCGATGGCCGCTTGGATCGCAAAACGCCATGAATTGTCGGACCTCGCGCGCATCCGCTTCGCGCTGCGTGCCGACACGAACCCGCTGCCCGGCTCGTTCGATCGCCCAAGCTGCAGCATGAAAATCGGCCGGATCTTGCAGTTCGAAGCCAATCGTCTGATCGCTTGGATCGCCATCAAAGTAAGCCAGCGTGTGATCGGATGCATCGGCTCGCGTCGGCGCGCACAGGTACGCAACGCCGTTCGCTCGCCCGACGAGTTCGAGGCCAATGATCCGCTGCGCGAAATCGATTACGCGCGCGAGGTCGCGCGTGCCGATGCGCACGTGATGAATATCGCGGAGCTTAATCATGCAGAGCGCTACGAATGCGTTGACACGCTACGCACTACACCACGCGCAATGGCGCGCCTTCGGGCTTTTTCACTTCGAATTCACGGACGTCCGGCACCGCGCCCCACATGCAAAGCGAAAACTTCTCGAACGGGAATTGGCGCGGGCGATAGCTCGCATCCTCTTCATGGGGAATCAGTTTCACGCCGACCGAATATTCATAGACCATGCCATCTGGGCCCTCGAAATAGACCATCACCGCGGAGGACAGCGGATGGCGCCCCGGCCCCCAGACGATTCGTACGCCCTTTTCCTTGAGGAAGTAGTACGAGCGCATCACATCATCAATGTCTTCGACCTGATGGTTGATGTGCTGAATCCCCGGAAACGTCGAAGGGAACAGCGCGAGCGAATGATGAATCGTATCGATCCTGAGTAGCGCCGCCTCGCCGATCCAATCGGAAACGCGGGCGTTCATCACCTTGGTCCAGAACGCTTCATCGCGCGCGGGATTGGCGGTACGCAAGCCGATATGGCTGAAATTGGTGATGCCGGCATCGCGCGTCGGGTGGTAACGCACCCCGCTGTGATACGGGCGCGCGACGATTTCGATCTTATTGCCACTTGGGTCCTGCGAGAAGAGCACCTGCCTGGTGCGCCTGAGTTCGCATTCATCCTTGGTGCCAAGCCGCACCGGATGTCCGGCTTTCTCGAGTTCGGCGGCGACCGCATCGATCTCCGACGGATCACGCAAATCAAACCCGACTGAATGATCTTTCGGATCGCCTTCGAAATAGACCAACGTGTGGTCGCGGGTGTCGCCGCGCACCGGTACCTTGTCACTGCGGAAATAGGCCGCCTTGCCTTCGCGGGCGACCAACTGGAGACCGACGATCTTCGTGGCGAACTCGATCGCATCGTCGAGTCGCGGCGTACCGATGCGAAGATACCGAATATCGAATAGATCAACCATGGGGCCCTCTTCATCAAATGGATGGAAACTTCGGCTACCGACCGCCCGCCTTGGCGTGACAGCATGCGCAGCCACAAATGTAGCACCGATGGCGCAGACTGCATGCCCCGGCCCGTGTCAAATCCTGCCGGGCGAGCCCACCCGCTACGCGTTCATAAGGTCCGCGTTAGAGTGTTGCCTACGGACTTATTGTTGAGGACATCACCACAGAAATTCATCGCAGGTGCAGCAGAACCTTAGGAGGGACCAGGCCATGGCGCAGTGGGCGACGGAACATATCCGTACCATTGCACTCGTCGGACACGGCAGTTCAGGCAAGACGACTCTTGCGGAAGCCTTGCTCCACCAGACGGGTGCGGTCGCGGTAAAGGGCGCGGTTGAACGCGGTTCGACCGTCTCGGATTACGACCCGCTGGAAAAGGAATTCCAGCATTCGCTGCACACCTCGATGCTGCACCTGGAACACGCTAACACCCGTATCCATCTCGCCGATACCCCGGGCTTCCCCGATTTCGTGGGCTAAGCAGTCGGTGCGCTCGATGCGGTTGAGACGGTGGGAATCGTCATCAACGCGCAAAACGGCATCGAGATGATCGCCGCCCGCATGATGCGCTGGGCCGCCGAGCGGAAACTGTGCCGAATCATCATCGTCAACAAGATCGATGCGGACAATGTCGATCTGCCGAAGCTGCTCGCGCGCATTCAGGACGCTTTCGGCAAGGAATGTCTGCCGATCAACCTGCCCGCGGCGGGCGGCAAGAAAGTGGTCGACTGCTTCTTCAATCCCGCAGGCGAGGCGGATTTTTCTTCCGTGGCGAGCGCGCATCAAGCGCTGATCGACCAGACCGTCGAGGTCGATGAAGCCCTGATGGAGAAGTATCTCGAGCAAGGCGAGGTTTCGCCCGAGGCCCTGCACGCGCCCTTCGAACAAGCGCTCCGTGAGGGCCACCTGATACCGGTCTGTTTTGTGTCGGCGCGCACCGGTGTGGGCATCCCCGAGTTGCTCGATATCATCGTGAAGCTCTTGCCCAATCCCACCGAAGGCAACCCGCCGCTGTTCTATAAAGGCGAAGAGCCAGGGGCGACATCGTTCGTATCGGTACCGCACCCAAGCCTGCATGCGCTGGCCCATGTGTTCAAGATCGTCGTCGATCCGTTCGTGGGCAAGCTCGCGGTGTTTCGCGTCCATCAAGGCACCATCAAAAAGGATGCCAATCTCTATGTGGGCGCCAACAAAAAGCCGTTCAAAGTCGCCCACCTCTTCTTGCTGCAGGGCAAGGAGCTCAAGGAAGTCAATGCGGTGGTGCCAGGCGATATCGCGGCCGTCGCGAAGGTCGACGAACTCGAGTTCGACTCGGTGCTGCATGACTCGCATGATGAAGACCAGATCCATATGCGTCCGCTCGAGTTTCCGACGCCGATGTACGGGCTCGCCATTGAGCCCAAGCGCCGCGGCGATGAGCAGCGGATCTCGGAAGCCCTTCACAAGATCGAAGTCGAGGACCCGACCCTCAAAGTCGATCACGACCCGGTCATGAACGAAACGGTCATGCGCGGGCTCGGTGAGTTGCATTTGCGATCGGTCATGGAGCGCCTGGCCAAGGTGTTCAAAGTGGAGGTCACCACCCGATCGCCACGGATTCCGTTTCGGGAGACGATTACCGCGAACGCGGAAGGCCATTGCCGCCACAAGAAGCAATCGGGCGGCGCGGGCCAGTTTGGTGAGGTCTATCTACGTGTCGAACCGCTCAAACGCGGTGCGGGCTTCAAGTTCATCGACGCGGTAAAAGGCGGCGTCATTCCAAGCCAGTTCATTCCGGCGGTGGAAAAAGGCATCCAGCAAGTGCTGGCGTCAGGGCCGGTGGCGGGCTTTCCGATGCACGACATCCAGGTCACCGTTTATGACGGCAAGCACCATACGGTGGACTCGAAGGAAATCGCCTTCATATCGGCCGGGCGCAAGGCGTTTCCCGATGCGATCGGCAAGGCGCGACCCATCGTGCTGGAACCGATCGTGAACGTGCAGGTGGTGTGCCCGGATGGCAAAGTGGGCGACATCGCGGGCGATCTTTCGTCGCGACGCGGCGCGGTATCCGGGACCGACAATCTGCAGCCCGGCACCTCGGTCGTAAAGGGCCATGCACCGCTATCGGAACTCGACGGCTACCCGAACCGGTTGAAGTCGATTACCGCCGGGCAGGGTTCATACTCGATGGAACTCAGCCGCTACGATCCGGCGCCGCCGCCCTTGCAGATGAACTTGGCCGCCGACCATGCGAAGACACGTAAACAAGCCGAAGACGATTGAGGAATAACTGAACAAGGGGGTTCGCCCCCTCGTAACTCCCTGAAAAATATGGTCACGCTGATTGCGCGGGATAGCTTAATCAGCGTTTCCTTAAATCATTCTCATAGCTTACCTGATTAGCAATGAAACTCCGCCACCGTCCGCAGGCGCGAATCGGTCCAGGCGCCGGTGGTAGCGGCGGCTTTAATCAGTCGCCGAAGGATGGCCTTGAGTTGAAAGCGCCGGTTGAATCGATACTGGGCCTCAGCGAGATAGCG
>CAMDRJ010000287.1 GCA_945906755.1 Klebsiella pneumoniae
GATTTAGGCTCTCGTACTCGTCCATCCGCGATTCTCCTTTCGTGTGCTTGGCGGCTCACGATCGATAGTTTCGCCGGGTGGACTCCCGGATTCGTCAAACTTCTGCTGCCTCCCCGGCAGAGCCGGGGGAACTCCCTACTTATTAGCACAACACTGGCAACAGGAGATCGCAATGATCATCGGCTTTATCGGCACCGGCACCATGGGCCTGCCCATGCTCACCAATCTCATCAAAAAGGGCCATAGCGTGGTGGCGTTCGACGTCGTCGCGGCGGCGCTTGACCGAGCGGTCAGCCGGGGGGCGAAAGCAGCAAAGTCGCCCGCTGACACCGCCAAGCAATGCGATATCGTCGTTACGATGCTGCCCTCCTCGTCGCATGTTGAGAGTGTCTATCTTGGTGGCAGCGGCGTGATTGAAGGCCTCAAGAAAGGTCAGCTGTGCGTGGACATGTCGACGATTGATCCGAGCGTCTCGCGACAAGTCGCCACCACGTTATCGGCAAAGGGCGGCCGCTTCATCGATGCACCGGTATCGGGCGGATCGGTCGGCGCGGAAGCGGGAACACTTGCCATCATGGTGGGCGGCAAAGCAGCCGACCTTGAAGAGGCGCGCCCCGCCCTCTCTGCGATGGGTGCAAACATCATTCATGTTGGCGATGTTGGCGCAGGTGAAGCGGCCAAGCTCTGCAACAATCTGATTGGCGGAGTCGTTGCCGTCGCATTGGCGGAAGCGTTTCGTATCGGCGAGGGGTTCGGCGTCGATCCAAAGATTCTCACCGAAGTGATTTCGAAATCGTCCGGCAACACTTGGGTCATGCAGAACGCGCATCCGGTGCCAGGCATCGTCGAGAAAGCACCGTCCAGTCGTGGCTATGCGCCCGGATTCATGACTGATCTGATGGCAAAGGATCTCGCCCTTGCGGTGAACGCCGCACGCGAGCTTCGCATTCCGGTATTCGTGAGCCCAGTCGCGCAGCAGTTGTTACGGCTTGCGTCGTCACAAGGTTTGGCGCGCGAGGACTACACCTCAATCTACAAATTCCTGAAGCCCTCCGACGATAAGGCGCCGGTTTAGCCCGGAAACGTGATCATGCCCACCAACACTGTCCGACTTCACCGCGTGCTACGCGCGCCGCCTGAAAGAATTTATCGCGCATTCCTCGATGCCGATGCCTGGTGCAAATGGCTGCCCCCAAACGGCTTCACCGGCAAGGTCCATCATCTGGAGGCGCGCGTCGGCGGCACCTACCGCATGTCGTTCACGAACTTTGCCACCGGTCATGCCCACACGTTTGGCGGAACATTTGTCGAACTCGTCCCCAACGAACGCATTCGCCACACCGACGAGTTCGACGATCTGAACCTGCCGGGTGAAATGCAGACGACCATCACCCTGAGACCGGTGTTCTGCGGGACGGAGCTTAGCGTCGTACAGGAAGGCATTCCAGAAGTGATACCGCCTGAGGCCTGCTATCTCGGCTGGCAGGAATCGCTCATCCTGCTTGCGCAACTGGTCGAGGCGGAGATTCCGGGGTAACGAATTCGCCACCTTGTCAAACCTGGAGGCTGAATGAAATGTGCCGGGCCTACCCCCTTGATAAAGGGGGTGGCTGAATGAAATGTGCCGGGGGATTTCGGAATCGCCTACGCCCCACTACAATCCCCCGCCACGCTTCGCTCCGGCACCCCCTTTATCAAGGGGGCGAAACGATCACACTCGGGAATCCATCAACCCAGCCGCCGCTCCAAATACTTCCCATACCCCGGCTGCCCGACGATCTTCCCGTGATCCATGACGACCTCACCGCGCACGATCGTCATCACCGGCCAACCACGCAATGGCCACTTCTCATACAGGCTGTAATCGGAATACGAGCCGAGCGCGGCGGGATCGGCCACTTTTTCAAGATTCAGATCGACAATCGTGAGATCGCCGTCGTAGCCGTTGCGGATATGGCCTTTGCGATCGGCGATATGGAAGATGCGGGCCGGCGCCGCGGTGAGCGCATCGCAGATCCTTGCAAGTGAGATGCGCCCCTTGTGGTAGCCCTCGGAAAGCAGCACCGGCAGGATCGTCGCGGTACCGGGAAAGCCTTGCGAGGCCTGCCAGATCCCCTTCTCTTTGGTCGCACGCTTGCGCGGCACATGATCGGAGGCCACCACTTCGATGGTGCCATCAGCGAGCGCGGCCCATAGCGCATCGACATCCGCCTGCGTGCGAAACGGTGGATTGGCTTTGCCGATCGAACCGATGTCCGCATCTTCGGTGTGCGTGAGATAGTGCGGACAGGTTTCGAGAAACACGTTTGGGTAGCGTTCGCGGTACTTGCGTGCCTCGGCGACAGCAAGAGCGGACGACACATGCGGAATGTAAATATGCGCACCGACATGCTGAGCAAAGTGCGCGGCACGCAGCAGATTCTCGCTTTCGGTGAAGGCGGGTTTGGAGCGTGACCAGTCGCGCAAGGTATCCCGCCCCTCCTGCTGGAGCTTGCGTCGGGTGCGATTGACGATCTCGATATTTTCGGTATGACAGACCACCATCACATTGCCAAGCTTCGCAGCCGCTTCCAGCAAATCGTAGAAATAGCCGTCATCGGTGCCATCGAGTCCGAGATAGCGCCCCTCTTCGCCCTTGAAATTCATGAAGTACTTAAACGACGTTACGCCGAATTCTAGAACATACCGTCCCAGCTCTTGCAGATGCAGTTCGTTCGCGGTGGAAAAATGAAAACCGTAATCGACATGGCAGCGGCTCTTCGCATGACCGATCTCGCGGGTGAACACCGCGTCATAGGCTTCGTTGTTCAGGAAGTACGCGAGGATGGTCGACATGCCGCCTTGCGCCGCGTACACGGTCTCGGTCGTGTATTCGGTGATCTTCTCGCCGAAACCGAAATGCACATGGCAATCGATCAAGCCCGGAAAGACATGCTTTCCGGTCGCATCGATGGTCTTGCGTGCCGTCGCCGCCTGACCGGGCTCGATTAACGCCGCGAACTTGCCACCTTGAATGGCCACATCCATGCGTTGCGGCGCACGATCGGGAAACACCACGGTACCGTTTTTAACGAGAACATCGAATTCCATTTGTGTACCTATAAATCAGCAAGAGAGAGCGGTTGCGGCACACCGGCCGGCAATGCAAACGCGCGCAAGGTTTTCGTGAGCAGCGCTTGATTGAGCTTGCGGCCGATACAAACCAGACGCGAACGATGATCGTCGGAAGGCCAGCGAACGAGCCGCTCCGGCGGATGAAAATATCGGCCAATGCCGTGTATCGCTACCGGCCCGTGATAACCGGCATCATTAATCTCGATGATCCCTTTCACACGGAGCAGCGTGTCGCCGAACTGCGTGCTAATTAACGAGGTCCACGTGGCCAGTCCCGCCCAGGTGGTGGGGCCCTCCAAGATCATGCTTGCCGACTCGACACCGTTGCGATGATCGCTCCCAAGCAGCGTGTAACGGCCAGCGGTCCAAAGGCCGCGCTCGCTACCTTTCTCGGCAAACAGCGATGCACCGGGCGCGAACAGCAAGGCAGGCTCAATATCGCCCTTGGTCGCGACGACGCGAACGGCGAGCGGATTCACGTTTGCGAATCGCGCGTCCAATCGATCAATCGCGGTCCGCTCGGCAAGGTCGGTCTTGGTGACTAGCAGCACATCGGCCAGCGCGATCTGTCGCAATGCTTCGGGTTCGGTGTCGATCGCATGCTCACCATGCTTCGCATCAACCGTGGTCGCGATCGTCGCGAGCCGAAACTCAGCCTTCACCAACGCATCGGCGACCAGCGAATTGGCGATTGGGCCCGGATCGGCGATGCCGGTGGTCTCGACGATCACGCGAGTGAAGCGCGGCACCGTCCCCTTCACACGCCGCACGAACAGATCCGCGAGGGTCTCCTTCAAACCGCCCTGCAAGGCGCAGCAGAGGCAACCCGAATCGAGCAAAACGATATTGTCATCCGAAGACTCGATGAGCAGATGATCAAGCCCGATCTCACCGAGCTCATTGACGACTACCGCGGTATCCGCCCAGCCTGCGCGACGCACCAACGCGTTGATCAGCGTGGTCTTGCCGCTACCAAGAAATCCGGTGAGTAGGCTGACCGGGATGCGCTCGTTCATCACCGCCTGATGCGCTACGCGGCAGCCCGCGCGCTCCCTTTGCCGTCGATCGCGCGCAGCCGCTCAAGGACTTCGCGCGTCGGTGCGACATCGGCGTACTTCGAGGCCATGTCGAACAGATTCACCGCATGCGACACGCGGCTGCGGTCGTACACCGCATCTTCGGCGACCAGCACGCGAAAGTTGAGCGCAAATGCGTCCACCACACTGCCACGCACGCAGCCGCTGGTGGTGCAGCCGGTCACCACCAGCGTGTCGACGCCAAGATCGATCAGGTGGCTAGTGAGCGGCGTGCCGAAAAACGCGCTTGGATGTTTCTTCGGGAGCACGACATCACCATCGCGAGGCGCGATTTCGGCGACGAAATCGTAGCCGTGGCTGGCAATGCCCATGATCGCGGGCACCTTGTCGGCGAGGCGCCCGCCGTCGGTACGCAATTTCGGCGCGACATGCGGATAGAGCACCGGCCAGCCGCGGCGACGGAATTCTTCAAGGATCGGCTGGATGTTGCGGACCGCCGCCCAGGCGACATCGCCGCAACTGGTCGGAAATTCCTTGATCGCCTCCCAGAACGGCATCGGCTTGGTGCCGACGGTTCGATACTGCACGTCGATGATGAGGAGCGCCGGACGGGTGCCGACCCCGCTCGGACGCCCGAACCCGGCGGCGTTGTACGCGCGTTGCTCTTCATCGCTGATGATGCCATCCCATGGTCGCATCGATCCCTCCGGCTATGCTGATAGGTGTGAGACGCGGATGGCCGCGCATAGTGCAGACGGTACTACAACTTGCGAAGATCGGGAGCATTACGCTGGCCATCGGCGCGCAGTCCATCGAGGACTTGTCGTTGCGGCGATCCGCATCCGCCGGCTTTGATGTGTGAGAATGTGACGCAGCTTGTAAATCTTTTGCGGAAGCTGAAAGACACCAATGAGCGGGCCTCTCTACACAAGCTAAACCGAACGGCA
>CAMDRJ010000288.1 GCA_945906755.1 Klebsiella pneumoniae
GCACCCAACTTCGATGCAAAACACCCAGTCAACCCACCACAGATCCCTTCAATTCCTTCTACAGTGCAAGCACCTTCGCTCACCAAGCAAACCTCCCGCCCAGCAAAACCCAGCACTCACACCTATCGGTTGTTTAGTTGTTAAAGAACGAGTTGGTTGCGGGGATAGGATTTGAACCTATGACCTTCGGGTTATGAGCCCGACGAGCTGCCAGACTGCTCCACCCCGCGCCCGAGAACCCCACGAAAAAACGTGGGAGGCGGAGTATGGGCCAACCCAGGGAACGTGTCAAACGTCACGGCAGCTAAATTCAATGAGTTTTCAGACGAGTTGGATGCGCCCCACCGAATCATGAAAAATAAAACGGCTTACGGTTGCACCGCGCTTCGCAATAACGCGACCGCTTCAGCGGCAATTCCTTCACCGCGACCAGTGAAACCCAGGCGCTCGGTTGTTTTCGCTTTGATGTTCACCTGCCCAGGCACGACACCTAGCACCGCGGCGATCCGTTCAATCATCATTGGAATATGCGGTGCCATGCGCGGTGCCTGGGCGATAATTGTCGCATCGACATTTTCGATCACGAAGCCGGCTGCCGCGATGAGCCGACCGGCCGCGCCAAGCAGCACCGCGCTATCAACGCCTCGATAGCGTTCATCGGTATCCGGAAAATGTCGACCGATATCACCCAACGCGGCCGCACCGAGGAGCGCGTCGATTACCGCATGCAGCAACACATCGGCATCGGAATGGCCGTCCAGCCCACGCTCGAACGGAATCGTCACCCCGCCGATGATGAGCGGCCGCCCAAGCACCAAGGCGTGCACATCGAATCCCTGTCCAATGCGAAACATCATTTATGCCAATCGATTGGTTGTCTGCTGCATCCACGCGGCGACCAGCGCCAGATCCTCCTGGAGTGTCACCTTGATATTGCTGCTCATGCCGGCAATCAACCGCGGATGAAAGCCGAGCCGCTCAACTGCGCTCGCTTCATCGGTCATCGCCGCATCTTGCGCGCGACCGCCACCGAGTGCCTGCAACAGCGTGCCGTAACGAAACATTTGCGGCGTCAACGCACGCCATAGCGATGATCGATCGACGGTGCGCGCGACCCGCCCATCGCCATCATCTTGTTTGAGTGTATCGGCGACCGGTGCCGCGAGCAGTCCCCCAATCTCGGTGGCCGTCATCGCGTCGATCAAGCGCGCGACATCGCTTGGCGCCAGACACGGGCGTGCGGCATCATGCACCAGCATCCAGTCGTTCAGGTCGAGCGCATCGGCGCAGGCGACCAAGCCGTTGTACACGCTGATCGAGCGCGTCTCGCCACCACAATAGAGTGGCACCACGCGCCCGGTGGCAGCACCCCATTCGATTCTCTTGAAGCGCTCATCGTCGTTACTTAGCACGACGAACACGCAATCAATACGCGGCTCGGCGAGCAATGCGCGAATCGCATGGGCGATCAAGGGTGAACCACCCACTTCAAGATACTGCTTAGGCAATTCTCCACCTAAGCGTCGCCCGGAACCAGCCGCCGGCACCAGCCCAACATATCGTTCCATCCTGAATCGCTTTCCCTATTGTGGCGCGCCCAGCCGCTCGCATGCTCGATCGATCCGATCGAGCAGCATCCATTCACCGGCACGACGCATCGCAGTACCCGCATCGACGATGGCTATAATACCGGCGCATTGGCCGTCACGCGGGGCGATGCGATGCGTGAATCATGTGCTCGCATCATGCGACCGGTCATCGTCGGAAAGTTTCACGCCCGACCATGACATCGACTTGTTGTGCGATGCGAACCGCCCGCTTTGCCGCTCCTCCACTTTCCAATTGCTGATGAATTCCGTCGTCGCACCCACCAAGTTTTTCCGACCGCGCCTGGACAATCTCCCCGGGTCGGCCGACGCCTATGAGTTGGCCAATCTCGCCGTCGGCCTTAAGAAGGCGGGTGGCCGGCAACTGGTCACCGTCATTTGCGCCTCCGCACTCGACGCCCAACGGCTGCGCGATGAGATCGCCTATTTCGCACCGACACTGCAGGTCCATTTGTTCGCGGATTGGGAAACGCTGCCTTACGACGCGCTATCGCCCCATCAGGATCTCGTCTCCGAGCGCCTGGAAACCCTCTACAAGGTCATGAAAGGTGAAGCGGGCGTCTTGGTCGTTCCCGCCTCCACTGCATTGCAGCGTCTCGGCCCCCCCGAATATCTCGCGGCCCACACCTTCTTCATCAAGTCAGGCACCAAGCTGGAACTTGACAGCCTGCGCGAACAATTGGTGCGCGGCGGCTATACGCATGTGACGCAGGTGATGTCACCCGGAGAATTCTGTGTGCGTGGCGGGCTGCTCGATCTGTTCCCGATGGGGAGCACGCTGCCGTTTCGCCTTGATCTCGTCGATGAAGACATCGAGACGATTCGCACCTTCGATCCCGACACCCAGCGCACCGTCTACAAGGTCAACGAAATCCGTTTGCTGCCCGCACGTGAATTCCCGATGCACGAGGCAGCTCGCACCGGCTTTCGCACGCGCTTTCGCGAGACGATCGAAGGCGATGTCACCAAATCAACCATCTATCGCGATGTAAGCAATGGCGTTCCACCCGCCGGCATCGAGTACTACCTGCCGCTTTTTTTCGACAAGACGAGCACGCTATTCGATTTTCTGCCGCCCAATACCTCGCTGGTCTTGCATCACGACTGCGCGAGTGCGATCGATGAGTTTTGGCGCGACTTGAATTCCCGCTATGCGTTGCTAAAGGGCGATCGTGCGCGCCCGCTCCTGTCACCGGTCACGCTCTATCTATCGAGTGAACAGTTTTTTCTCGCCGCGCGCGCGTTTTCACGCACTGACATTCGCGAGCGGCTCGAGGGCGATGATGAGCGCGGCGTCTATAAGAAACTCCCGGATGTCGCGGTAGACCGGCGTGCCCCTGATCCGCTGCATCGACTCAAGTCGTATCTCGCTACGACGCCGCATCGGGTACTGATCGCGGCCGAATCCGCCGGGCGGCGCGAAACAATGCGCGAGTACTTCAACGAATACAGCCTCACAACCGTGCCCTGCGCCGATTTCGCTGCCTTCGTCGGCGCGAAGGAGCGCGTCATGCTCGGTGTCGCACCGCTTGGCGGCGGGTTCATCGCGCAAGAAGCCGGCCATGTCGTCATCACCGAAGCAGAACTCTATGCCACGACCGCACGCGCACGTGGCGGCCGCAGCGACGCCAAACGCACCGCGGTCGAAGGCATGGTGCGCGATCTTGCCGAGCTGCGCGTGGGTGACCCGGTGGTGCATGTCGAGTATGGCGTTGGCCGCTATCACGGGCTGGTGAGCCTCGACATCGGCGATGGCGACAATGAATTCCTTTCCCTTGAATATGCCGGTGGCTCGAAGCTCTACGTGCCGGTTGCGCAGCTGCATGTCATCAGCCGCTATGCCGGTGGGCCACCCGAGCATGCTCCGCTCCATCAGATGGGCAGCGATCAATGGGAAAAAGCCAAACGCAAAGCGGCCGAGCAGGTGCGGGACACCGCCGCCGAACTACTCGCGATCTACGCCCAACGTGCGGCGCGCCAAGGCCATAGCTTCACGATCAAGACCCATGATCTCGAAGCGTTTGCGGAAGATTTTGGTTTCGAGGAGACGCCCGATCAGGCCGCGGCCATCGAGGCCGTGATCGCCGACATGCGAGACGGCAAACCAATGGACCGACTTGTGTGCGGTGACGTTGGATTCGGCAAAACTGAAGTCGCCCTCCGAGCGACCTTCGTCGCGGTTGCCGATGGCCAGCAGGTCGCCATCCTGACGCCCACCACATTGCTAGCCGAACAACACTTCAATACCTTTTCCGATCGCTTCGCCGACTGGCCGATCAAGATCGGTGAGCTGTCGCGGTTTCGGACCGGCAAGGAACAGAGCAGCACCTTGGCGGCGCTTGCCACGGGGGACATCGATATCGTCATCGGCACCCACAAGATCCTTTCACCCGACGTCAAGTTCAAACGCTTGGGCTTGGTCATCGTCGATGAAGAGCATCGCTTCGGTGTGCGACAAAAAGAAGCGCTCAAGGCCCTGCGTGCGGAAGTCGATGTGCTTACGCTCACCGCAACGCCCATCCCGCGCACACTTGCCATGTCGCTCGAAGGCTTGCGTGATCTCTCGGTGATCGCGACTGCACCCGCACGGCGCCTGGCGATCAAGACGTTCGTGACGCCCTACTTGCCTGGCATCATTCGCGAAGCGATGATGCGCGAACTGAAACGCGGTGGACAAATCTATTTTCTGCATAACGATGTGCAAAGCATCGGTGCGCAACGCGAGCGATTGGCTGAGCTGGTGCCCGAAGCCCGTATCGCGATCGCCCATGGGCAAATGCCCGAGCGCGAACTCGAACACGTGATGCGCGAGTTCTTGCAGCAACGCTTCAATGTGCTGCTCTGCTCAACCATCATCGAAACCGGCATCGACATCCCGACCGCCAACACGATCCTCATCGATCGCGCCGACAAGTTTGGTTTGGCGCAACTCCATCAGTTGCGTGGGCGCGTCGGGCGTTCGCATCATCAGGCCTATGCATATCTGCTCACGCCACCGGGTGATGCGTTGAGCGCCGGGGCCAAGAAGCGACTCGAAGCGATTCAAATGATGGAAGAACTCGGCTCAGGGTTCTATCTCGCGATGCATGATCTCGAGATCCGCGGGGCGGGCGAGGTGCTGGGCGATGAGCAAAGCGGTGAGATGCAGGAGATCGGTTTCAACCTTTATGCCGACATGCTCAACACCGCGGTGCGAGCGCTTAAGGCGGGCCGGGAACCCGATTTGTCACGCCCGCTGGAAGTCACCACCGAAGTAAATCTCCATACGCCGGCGCTCTTACCTACCGAATACTGTGCCGACGTGCATGAACGCTTGGTGCTCTATAAGCGTCTCGCGCACTGCCCGACCGACGATGCGCTCATCGTTATTCAAGAAGAACTCATCGACCGGTTCGGGTCGCTACCACCGGCTACGGAGGCATTGCTCGCCAGTCATCGCATTCGCATGCTCGCC
>CAMDRJ010000289.1 GCA_945906755.1 Klebsiella pneumoniae
TTCGAGCACAGCGTTGTCGTAGAAATAAAGGCCTGCGACGGCGTAACGGGATTTGGGATGCAATGGCTTTTCTTCAATGCTGATCGCACGCCCCGATTGATCGAATTCGACCACGCCATAACGCTCCGGGTTTCGCACCGGATACGCAAGGATCGTCGCATCCGATGTTTGCGCCGCGGCCTTTTGCAAAATCACCGATAGGTCGTGCCCATACAGAATGTTGTCGCCCAACATGAGTGCGCAAGCATCGCGACCGACATGTGCCCGCCCGATATTGAGCCCTTGCGCAATCCCGCCCGGCGTTGGCTGAACTGCATACGAGAGATTGAGGCCCCATTGACTGCCATCGCGAAGCAATTGCTCGAAGCGCGGCGTATCGTCTGGCGTCGAGATCAGCAGAATGTCGCGAACACCCGCGAGCATCAGCGTCGTGAGTGGGTAATACACCATCGGTTTGTCATACACGGGCAGGAGCTGCTTGGAGACCACCTGCGTTACCGGATATAGACGCGTGCCCGCGCCGCCCGCCATCAGGATGCCCTTCACCGCTCGCCTCGGTCCTGATAGTTCTGTTCGAGCCAGGTGCGATAAGCGCCGGTCACGACGCTTTGCACCCAATCGGGATGATCGAGATACCAGCGCACTGTCTTGGCGATCCCCGACTCGAATGTTTCCGCCGCTCGCCAGCCAAGCTCCGTCCGGGATTTGGTCGCATCGATTGCATAGCGGCGATCATGCCCCGGCCGATCGGTAACGAACGTAATCAGCGACGCATAGGATTTCGCCTGCGGCTTCAGCGCATCGAGAATCTTGCATACGGTGCGTACCACATCGATATTGGTTCGCTCGTTGTCACCGCCGATGTTGTAGGTCTCCCCTAGCCGACCGCGCGCAAGCGCGAGCCGAATCGCGCTGCAATGGTCGGCCACATATAACCAGTCCCGCACATTCAGGCCATCGCCATAGACGGGCAAGGGCTTGCCCGCGAGCGCATTCAGAATGATGAGTGGAATCAGCTTTTCCGGAAACTGATAGGGCCCGTAGTTGTTGGAGCAATTCGTCGTGATGACGGGTAGCCCATAGGTATGGTGATAGGCGCGCACCAGATGATCGGAGGCCGCTTTCGAGGCGGAGTACGGACTGTTCGGCGCGTATGCCGTGTGTTCAGTGAACGGGGCATCCCCTGCTTGCAGCGACCCATACACTTCATCGGTGGAAACATGCAGGAAGCGAAACCTCTGCTTGGCCTCACCAGGCAACGCGGACCAGTATCCGCGCACCGCTTCCAGCAACTGGAAGGTGCCGACCATATTGGTCTGCACGAAATCTCCGGGACCGTGAATCGAGCGATCGACATGGCTTTCCGCCGCGAAGTTCACGACCGCGAACGGCTGCCGCTTGGCAAGGAGCGCCGCAACCAGATCGAAGTCCGCGATGTCGGCATGCACGAATGCATAACGCGGATTGGATTCGACGCCACGCAGACTCTCCGGATTGCCGGCATACGTCAGCTTGTCCAGATTAACGACGGCCGCGGATTCGGTGGCGATCCATTGTTCGATGAAGTTCGCGCCGATGAATCCAGCACCGCCGGTGACAATGATGCAAGGCTCATTCATGCGAAAAGGTGTTTCCGAACATTTCCCAGGGCCTCCATCGTAGGGATATTTTGTTCTCGCGTGTTGGGTCGAAGGCAAGGTGGTCGCGGGACGCCTGCCATTGGTCCGGAATAGAATGGGGAAACGCTGATTAACCTATCTTGCGCAATCAGCGTGACCATATTTTGCAGGGAGTTACGAGGGGGCGAGCCCCCTCGTTCAGTTATTCGATAGTGCACGAGTTCCCATCCCGTGACCGAAAGGAAGACAACATGTCCGAACAAGATCTGAAGAATGGCCGCGAAATGCGCCGCAAGCTGCTGGGCGATGCCTACGTCGACAAGATCGGCTCGACGACCTACAAAGACCCGCAGATGCAGAAGTTCATCGATCTCGCGAGCGAAACGGTGTTCGGCGCGTTGTGGACGCGGCCGGGGCTCGATCTCAAGACCCGTACCTTGATCACCGTCGTCTCGGATGCGTCGACCGGCCGCGAACCGGAACTCGCCATTCACCTACGCATGGCACGCCGCCAAGGCTGGACCGAAGACGAATTGATCGAAGCGCTGCTCCATTTGCTTGGCTATGTAGGTGCGCCGCTGGTTCGCGACGCCACGTTGGTTGCGACAAAGGTATTCGCCGAAATGCGCGCCGAAGGGTTTAAAGGCTGACGGCTGGTGACGGGCGAGGCGATAGGGCCGGCCACATACCCCCGCAGCTTCGGTCGATCGCCTGTCAATGCAACCGAATATCACGCATCGAGCACATTTCGACGCACAGGTGGATTGCGCGTGTAGTATCGTGCGCTTATCGTGGCGACCGTTCGGTTGCCGCGACGGTGTCATTCCGTGTCATTCCGTGTCAGGCCAATGCGCAAAATCATCATCTTCTTGTTCGCAATGCTGCTCGGCGCGCAATCGGTGTACGCTGCGGCGGCACGCTATTGCGAACATGAAAGCGATGCCGGTTCCGCCAATCATGTCGGGCATCACAGCCATGAGCACGAACGTGCGGCCGGCGAAGATCCAGCCAGTTCAAACGCGGTGCATCTTGATTGCGCATTCTGTCAATTGGCGTTTGCCTCATCGTTGCCCGCCCTCGATATCGCCCTGAATTTCGATATCTCAAGCGCAATACTCCCGGAAGATTCTCTGCGGATCAACTCCGCCGATCGCGACGATTTCCTTCGACCTCCGCAGGCACGGGCCGCCTAGGCCCGGCAGGGATCGTTTGGCGGTTGCGACGTCGCGCATGTTGGCGTGATTCCACGTCGTACCCAGCGCTTCATCACGGCGCATCTCCTGCCGGATTTCATTCCTCACCCGAAGGAAATCCGATGCATCGCATTGTTTTTGCATTGCTCGCCGCGATCGGCGCAATGCCCACCAGCGCACAGTCGTTACGAGACGCCGTCGAAAGCGCATGGGCTCGTCAGCCCGCAGCGCAAGGCGTGGTCACGCGCAACGAACTCTTTAATGCACGACTTGCGGCCGCAGGCGCGCTGTTTCCCGCGCCGCCATCGGCCAGCTTTGCACACCGGACCGATCAGATCGATCGCAACCGCGGCGCGCGCGAACTCGAGGGCGAGCTGGCCTTTCCGCTCTGGACCCGCGGTGCCAAAGCGCGCGGGCTTGACCAGGTTGAAGCAGAGAAGAATCGTTTCGATGCACAGATCGCGCTGGCAAAGTGGCGCATCGCAGGCGAGGTGCGCGACAGCCTCTGGCAGGCGCGCCTCGCCGATAACGAGCGGGGAGTTGCCCTGCGTAAAGTCGAGGAGGCGAAGCTGCTCGCATCCGACGTCTTGCGACGCGTAAATGCGGGCGATCTCGCGCCAGTCGATGCCAATCAGGCACAAGGAGCGATGCAGCTTGCCGAAGTCGCACTCATCGAAGCGGAACTGCGGCGCAATCGCAGCCTGTATCAATTCAAGTTGCTGACCGGCCTTATCGCATTGCCGGACGACCGCGAGAGCCCGCCGCCCGAGAACGCATCGCAGATTGATGCACACCCGCAACTCGTCGCCGGCGCGAAATCGATCGAGGCGGCGCGCACCCGTCTGTCGCAAGCGAGCAACGTGTCAGGCGACCCGCCGGAGCTGGCGGTTGGGGTGCGATCCGAACGCATGCAGTCTGGCGAGCGCTATGACAACTCCTTACGCGTCGGTATCCGCATCCCGTTTGGGACTGCCGCACGCAACCGCCCTCGCATCGCCGAGGCGAATGCCGAATTGATTGAATCGACTGCCGAAGGCGCACTCGCCCGGCAGAGCATCGAAGCGGGGGTGGCGATGGCAAGAGCAGCCGTCCAGGCGGCCGAGTCGATCGAATCGATCGCGACCGAGCGCCTGCGTCTCATTCAAACCAATCGCGATCTCTATGACCGCGCCTTTCGGCTTGGTGAGTTGGATTTTCCAGCGCGCCTACGTGCAGAAAACGAACGTTTCGATGCCTTGCTTGCCCTCGAGCGGGCGCGCGCCGATAGCGGTCGGGCTATTGCTCGTTTGAATCAATCATTGGGACTCTTGCCATGACCCGCATAGTGCTATCGCTCGTCATCGCGGCGCTCGTGCTTACCGTCACACCGGCAAGCTTCGCAGGCGGTGACCATGATCACGACGCAGCGCCAAGAACCAGTGGCGCGCTATCGCCACGCTTTGCCGCGCGATCGGCAGCGTTTGAGGTAGTAGGCGTTCTGCAAGGCGATGCGCTGCCCCTCTACGTCGATCGGTTCGACGATAACGCGCCGGTCTTAGGCGCCAAGGTCGAAATCGAGAGCGGCGCATTTCGGGCGGTGGGGACATTCCATGCGGATTCCGGCGACTACCGCTTCGCCGCGGCAACGTTCAAGGAACCGGGCAGCTATCCGATCCAAATCACGATTACCGCGGATAGGGTGACCGATCTGTTGGCGGCGGATTTCGTGGTACCGGATCCGCATGCGGGACATGACCATTCGCAAGACGACGCTTTGCTCATCACGTGGGGGCTTGGCGGTGCTGGCGTGGTCTTGGTCGCGCTGGCCGGTTGGTGGATGGTTCGAAGACGTCGAAGACTCCGCTTTCAAGGGCTAGCGTCATGAAACTTCATCGCGTCCTCGGATCCGTATGCATCGTGGCGTTCGCTAACTTGGCGCTCGCCGGTGGCGATCACGACCACGGCCCCGGTCCAACGAGCTTAGCCACCGATGCACCGCAACGCTTGCCCAATGGCAGCACATTTCTGCCGAAACTGTCGCAGCGACAACTCGAGGTACGAACACGCATTGCGAAGGAGGCCACCGTTCGTAAATCGGTGGAATTGGCCGGACGCGTAATTATCGACCCGAATGCGAGCGGCAAAGTGCAGGCGAGCCTTGCCGGTCGCATCGAGCCGGGGCCACGTGGCCTACCCTCGCTTGGTCAGTTCGTGAACAAGGGTGATGTGTTGGCGGTCGTTCATCTAACGACTGGCGTGCTG
>CAMDRJ010000290.1 GCA_945906755.1 Klebsiella pneumoniae
AGCGTGACGGTGATATCGATCGTGAATTTGCCGGAGCTAAGCAGATCGATCGTGTTGTTGAGCCCGGTCTGCCCCTGCAGCGACCAATTCTTGTTGAACTGATAACGCAAGGCGAGCGCGGTTCCCAAGCCAAGCAGGTTGCGCTCGACGCTCACATACAGCTTGTCTGAGATGCGCTTGCCGATCGCCACCACGGACGACTCCACTTCGCCGGTGGTGCGCACCGCAAGCTCGTCGAGTCCGAATACGCCGGCGACCCTGCTTTGCAACGGTACCTGGTCATAGTTGCCGATCACCGCACTTGCCGCAGTACCAAGCAAAGTCAAGTCGGTCGCCGACATTCCTTCCGAGCTGCGGCCCATGACGAGCCAGGACAGGCGTTCGCTGTTCGGCATCGATGGTTCCGAGAATAGCATTGCCCGCGGCTCCAATGCCAACCCGGTGACCTGCACGCCGACGCGATGTGGAATGCCGCGCCGCGTTGCGGTCAGATTGAGCTGGGGATTGTCGATCGGTCCGGTAAAGGTGATCGTGCCACGCTCGATGTCGAGCACCTTCCCATACACCATCACCGTGCCCTCTTCAACGCGCACGATCCCAGTGATGCGCAGTGCACCGGTCGGCGCGGTTTGAACACGCATGCGACCGGAGAGCACGGCTTTCGCGCCGCGACCCTCGAATGCGAATCGGTTGCCAAGATCCATGTCTAGGTCGGCCGTCAGTTTGATGGTGCGCCCGCCGCTGCTCCCCTTGCGCGTCGCACCCTTTGGTGTAACGGTGCGATTCACCACCACATCGTTACCAAGTCTTGGCACGCTTGCATCGGCAAGCCGGATGCGTCCTTCGGTCGCGCCGAGCGAACCGGTCAATGCGATCAATCCCGTAGTGAACTTTGCGCGCAATTGACCGCTTAACTTGAGCGTCCGCGAGGGGTCGTTGATGGCCTGGAGCTGATCGAAGTCAAGCGTGATATCTCCGGCGAGCGGCTCGGTGAGCCCGACGAACCCCGATGCACGGACCGATCCCGCGTCGCCATGGAAAATGCTTTTGACGAGATTGAAGCGCCCCGCATCGAAGGTGCCGGCGATCGTCCCCTTGGTCAACCGGATGTCGTATGCGGGGAATGCGAGCCGCAGCTGCTCGCCTTGCAGGGTGCCAACCGTTCGCGGATTGCCGACGGTTCCATTGATGCGAACCGACGCTGCGATGCGGCCATCGATTTCGACGTCACCGCCAGTGATTGCGCCAAGCCATGCAAGGGTCCTGGCATCAAGCGTCAGCTCGCCATCGAGCGGCGCAATATCCGGCAGGGTCCAGCCGATCCCTTTCCTGGTGACGCGGCTCGCCATGCGTCCGCTTACGTCACCGAGCTTGGCCCCCTGCACTGACAGGGTCGCCGTCACCGCGTTTTGTTGAGCGACTAGATCCAGGCGCGCTGCGGAGAGTCCCAGCAGCATCGAGGACGCTCCCATCGTGACCGTAACATCACCCTGCTCGCGGTGAATCGACACCGACCCGCTCAGCGTGTCGCGACTCGTGATATCCCATGTGCCCGCGAGCGCGAGATCGGTGCGCAGCCCCGGGAATGCAGGGGCGAAATCCCCGGCGCGGACATTCGAGAATCGCCCCTTGGAGGCCACCCGTTCGCCTTCGATCGCGAGCGTGTCAATGTGGATCGTGCCGCCGCCTCCTTGCAGTTCTGCCTGTTGCAAAGCGATGCGCTCGGCGCTTACTGCCAGCGCGACCGGACGGCGAAGACGCAGTTTGATGGGTCGATCGAGCACGGCATCCGTCACCGTGCCCCGCCATGTCGACATGTTCAGGAGCCCGCCTGCGGCGCTTGCCTCGCCACTCACGCGTTGCCCGAATGCACACACGCGCAGGGCATGGTTGTCGAACGTGCCGGTTGCGGTGAGATCGACAGTATCGAGGGTCGTATCGCCGATCGACACCCCTTGCGCGAAGGCGCGGATCTCGGTGGCGGCGAGTGACCATCGACCCTCCGTCGTGAGGGTGCCGATGCGCACCCCACCCGGAAGAACGAGCGCTTTGCCATCGCCAGTGAAGGTCGATTCGATCGCCGCGAGCGTTCCCTGTGCGACACCGCTTGCCGCGAGGCCGCCTGCGATGCCAAGACCGAGGCGGCCAAGGTACTGCGCATCGACCCGCCACTGCAACGTATCGGCGGGTGTGCCAAGGACGCCCTTGGCCTGAACGGAGTTACCCGCAATTGACAGGTCCACGTCAACGGCGCGAATGCGGCCGTCGCCCACATCAAGCGTGGCCGCGCCCTCGATCGGAAAGCCGCGGACCCGGCTATTGCGAATGATGAAGCGCCCGCTACCTGCTGGCACGCCACCTGCGTGGCCGCTCGCGTCGAACTGCGCATTGAGCGATGCAGATTCGAAGCGCCCGAGCGCGGCCGGATTGAAATTGATGACGCGCCCGCTTGCCTTAAAGGCCTGCTCGCCCGCGAGCGCGAGCGCACCACTTGCCTCGATGCGTCCCGCGCCGATGCGTATGGCAAGCGCGCGTACGTCGATGCGATCGGCCGCATGCTCGACATCAAAATCCGCCGCAAGACGCTTGTCCTGCAGCGTCCCACGCAAGTGCTGCGAAGACGGCGTGAGCGCCCCGTCCATCGTGCCGGACAGTCCGGTGGCGTTGAGCTTTGCGTGGAGGCCGGCAAGATTGAGGTTGCCGGTCCTGAGATCAAGGTGGGCGATCGCGTCTGCGTAGCGGCCCGACCCTTGCACGCGACCGGCTTGGCCCAGGTCGGCATTGAGGCCATTGACAAGAATCTCCGTGCCAGTCCATTCGACGCCCGTCGCGAGGTGCCGAAGCGGCAGGCGATTCGCATCGATGGTTTCAGCCCGGTGCGCGCGGCGCCTTGCTGAAAGACGATCGATCCCACCGCGATGCGATCTATCCGAAGCGACATTGGCAGCTTGAGTGACGCTGGGGCCTGGGAAGGGCCGGCAGTACTGGCCTGCTCGATCTCAAGTTCATCAATGACGAGTTCTGGCACGACCAGCTGTCGGTCCATGAGGAGTCCCACTATTGATTCCCAGCGGGCGACTAGCCGACGCACGACTATGCGTCCGCCCGGATGCGTGATCTCGATTCGATCTGCCGCAATGCCGTTCAGCAAGGATCCGCTGGCGCCGTCCATCTTCAATCGCGCGCCTGCGTAGTCCGCCGCCTGCGTCAATAGCCATACGGTGGTGCCGGTGCGGGTCATCAGCCATGCACCTCCTCCGGCAATCAGCGCCGCGAGCATGCAAACTGCAGCGAGGTAGATGGCGATGCGGCGCATCAAAACGCGAACCCAATCGAGAAGTGCACACGCGTCGAGCGGGCTGCCTCGCCGTAGGCGATGTCGAAATTGATCGGTCCGACCGGTGAGCGCCAGCGTGCACCCATACCGTAACCGCGTTTCAGTTTCATCGCTTCATAGTCGTCGTAGGCATCGCCCGCCTCGAAAAACAAAGCGACGCCCCATTTTGGTTCGATCCAGCGGATGTATTCAGCGCCGCCGATCACCATATAACGGCCCCCGACCGTTGCCTGCCCTTCGGTGACGCCGATCGATTGATAGCGATACCCGCGAAGCGACTGATCGCCACCGGCCCGAAAGAGCAGCGATGCCGGAATGTCCTGTCGCGACGGAGCGACCACCACGCCCCCTTCGATGCGCACGATGAAGGTATTCACATTGGCGATCGTGGCAAGACCAATGGCGCGTCCAAACAGGCGCAGGAAATTTTGATCCGAGTACAAGCTCTTGCTGCCGCCGCCGATCTGTCCGCCGATCTCATAGCCGCCGCGCGGGTCAAGCGGATCGTCGAATGCCCGGTACTGCCATGCCATGCCGGGCACCAATGCTTTCTTGTAGTTGACGCTGCCCCCCTCCGGGATTTCGCGCGAGACGATGGCAAGGCCGATGAAGGCGCGTTCGATCCGGCCTTCGGATTTCGCGTGTTTGTACGTAATGTTGTAGCTCTCGACTATGGCACGCATGGCAACTCGCTTTGCCAGATCGTCGGTCCGTACCGGATCGGCAGCATCGAGATGGAGTTGATCGCGGTGTTGACCAATAAATGCCAGCAAGGTGCTTATCGCGGCTTTGGTTCGGAGGTGACCAACTGGATGCTGGAGCGCATGGCCGATGCTGCGGCCGATGAGCTGAAGATGGATCCGATCGCGCTCCGCCGCCACAATCTCATTCGGCCGGATCAGTTCCCGTATGTCATTCCATCGGGCAACGTCTATGACAGCGGCAATTATCCGGCGGTGATGGATGAAGCCCTTCGTATCGCCAACCTGCCTGATTGGAAGAAGCGGCAGGCCGATGCACGTACGCAAGGACGCTGTGTCGGCATCGGCATGGCGACCTGTCAGGAGCGGAGCGTCTTCAGTGCGACCGAATTCTGGTCGTTGAATCCGACTGACAATCCGGGTTTCACGCTCACCAGCTCACCGGAAAGCGTGCAGTTGCGGGTTGATCCGACCGGCATCATCCATGTCACGTTGGGTTCACCCTTCTGGGGCAATAGCCCTGAGACGATGGCCACCCAAATGGTCGCCGAGCAGTTCCAGATCGATCCGTCGCAGATCAACATCGTCTATGCCGATACGCAAAGCGGCTTCAATTCCACTGGGCCAGGCGGCAGCCGCTTCACTGTGATGATCGCGGGTGCCATCATTGGTGCCAGCACCAAGATCAAGGCGAAGATGCTGAAGATTGCAAGCCATATGCTCGAATCGGGCGTCGGCGATCTGGAGTTTCGTGATGGCAAGATCGGCGTGAAGGGCGTGCCCGCGATGGAGAAATCGATCGGCGATGTCTCGCTCTATGCGCACTACTTCCGTCTGAACTTGCCCGAAGGCGATGACTACGCGAGCGGCTTGGATGCGAACTATGTGTACGACCATCCGCTCACGACGATGCCCGCGAAGGATCGCAGCCATCTTGGGATCTTCTATCCGATCATGGGGCATATGTGCCACATGGCTTTGGTGGAAGTCGATCCGCAGACCGGCAAGGT
>CAMDRJ010000291.1 GCA_945906755.1 Klebsiella pneumoniae
AGCGCGATGAGTCCGGCGTTTCAGATTGCGAGCGTCGCCGCTTGGAATGACGAGGCACATGTGCGTGACAATCGCATGCTCTATCAACGGAAGTTTCGCGCTGCGCTGCCGCTGCTTGCCCCACTTGGCGCGACCTTGCCGGACGGCGGCTTCTATTTCTGGCTGAAGACGCCGATTCTGGATACCGAGTTCGCACGACGCCTGTTGGCCGAACAAAACGCAGTCGTGTTGCCGGGCAGCTATCTCGCGCGCCCGGCGCATGGCATCAATCCGGGTGAGAACCATGTCCGGATTGCCCTGGTCGCCAATCATGATGAATGCATGGAAGGCGTGCAACGCATCGCCGATTTTACGAGGACGGTATGAACAACGACAAACTGGCAGCAACCATCGACCAGGCGTGGGAGAACCGCGCCAACATCAATCCGACCAATGCCGACGCATCGATTCGCGATGCGGTCGCATCCGTCTTGGCCAAACTGGATGCCGGTACGGTGCGCGTCGCTGAAAAGCAAGGCGATCAATGGATCACCCATCAATGGATCAAGAAAGCAGTGCTGCTGAGTTTTCGCCTGCAAGACAATGCCTTGATGCCAGGTGGCTCGACCAACTACTACGACAAGGTGCCCACCAAGTTCAGTAGCTTCGATCAGGGCGATTTCGCGCGGGGTGGTTATCGCGTGGTACCGCCTGCGGTGGCAAGGCGCGGCGCGTTCATCGCGAAGAATGTGGTGTTGATGCCCTCCTACGTCAATATCGGCGCCTATGTCGATGAGGGCACCATGGTCGATACCTGGGCCACCGTCGGCTCGTGCGCGCAGATCGGCAAGAACGTTCATTTGTCGGGTGGCGTCGGCATTGGCGGCGTGCTCGAACCGATTCAGGCCAACCCCACGATCATCGAAGACAACTGCTTTATCGGTGCGCGCTCGGAAGTGGTCGAAGGCGTCGTGATCGAGGAAAACTCGGTGCTGTCGATGGGCGTGTTCATCGGCATGAGCACCAAGATCCTCGACCGCGCCTCGGGCAAGATCCTCTACGGCAAAGTGCCGGCCGGTTCGGTGGTCGTACCAGGCACTTTGCCCTCTTCGGATGGGACCTACGGTCTCTACTGTGCCGTCATCGTCAAGCGTGTGGATGCGAAGACCCGCGCCAAGACGAGCATCAACGAATTGCTCCGCGGCGACTGATTCGCACACTTATACGAATAGCGGGGGGAATACCCCGCTTCTCGGCGCGCGTCATGTCCGCAATAACCGGCTTAATAGGGAATCCCTTGCCAGCCGTTTGCGGAGCAAAAAATGGCGTCGATGCACAAGCTGTTCGAATTGATGGCACAAAAAAAGGCGTCCGACGTGTTTCTCTCGGCCGGCGCGCCGATCAACATCAAGATCAACGGCAACACGATTGCGATCAACAATCAGCTGCTACCCGCCGAAACCATCCGCACGCTGATCGAGGAAATCACCAACGCCGAACAGTTGGTTGAATTTGACACCACGCGCGAACTCAATTTCGCCTATGCGATCGAAGGCATCGGCAGCTTTCGCGTGAGTCTCTTCATGCAACGCGGCACGCCCGCCGCGGTGGTGCGCTTCATTCCGAACGACATCCCGCAATTCGATAATCTCGGTCTACCCGGCGTTCTAAAAGACGTTATCAACGAGAAGCGCGGACTGATCCTGATGGTGGGGGCGACCGGCTCGGGGAAATCCACCTCGATTGCCTCATTGATCGATCATCGCAATGGCTCGTTACCCGGGCATATCATTACGGTTGAAGATCCGATCGAATATATGTTCAAGCACAAGCGCTCCATCGTCAATCAGCGCGAGCTTGGCACCGACTTCAAGGCCTATCATGTGGCATTGAAGAACGTGCTCCGCCAGGCACCGGATGTGATCTTCATCGGCGAAATCCGGGATCGTGAAACGATGGGCATGGCGATCGCGTATGCGCAGACCGGGCATCTATGCCTCTCCACGCTGCATGCGAACAACAGCTACCACGCGCTCAATCGGATTATCAGCTTCTATCCGCTCGATCTGCGCAACGCCCTCTTGCAAGACCTTGCCTCATCCCTCAAATGTATTTGCTCGCAGCGCTTAATTAAAACCGTCGACGGCCAGCGCGCACCGGCGGTCGAGGTGCTGCTGAACACCCGCCACATTGCCGAGCTAATCGAAGAGGGCAAGGTGAACGAAGTTCGCGAAGCGATCGAGAAAAGTCTTTCGCCTGGATCGCAGACCTTCGAGCAGGCGCTCTTTCGCTTGTTCCGCGAAGGCCGTATCAGCCAGGAAGAGGCGCTTCGCAACGCCGATTCGCCGAACAATTTGCTCTGGCTCATGAACAACTCGGCCGCCGTTGAAGACCAGGCAAAAAACTCCCAGGATGCTCAAAAAGAACAAGCCGCAGGCGGCGCGTCCGCGAAACGCCACAAGACACGCGAAACCTCGTTCGACGATATCAAGATCACCGCCGACGAGTAACCCCACCCCGGCCGCAGCCGGCCTATGCGTTGCGTTATGATGCCGCCTCTCATGAAGCGAGACGGTGACTGTGAGCGCAACGACCACGATCGCGGCCACCATTGACCGGGTCGCGCGCGAGCTACATCGCGCCCGCCTCGTCTACGGACATGGCACCTTCGATGCCTGGCAGGAAGCCACCTGGATCGCCGCCCATGTGCTCGACACGCCTTATGTCGCGGTCAGTGCGCGTGACGCAGAAATACTGCCCGCAAGAACGGCAGCACGGATCGACCGCATTGCCCGGCGGCGCATCACTGAGCGCATTCCGCTTGCTTACCTGCTGCGCGAAGCATGGCTTGGCGAGCTACGCTTCTATGTCGATGAACGCGTCATCGTGCCGCGCTCGTTTATCGCCGAGCTATTGCGCGGCCCGACACGATCGTGGCTGCCTCGACCACGGCAAGTTCGTCGCATCCTCGATCTGTGCACCGGCTCCGGATGCCTTGCCATCCTTGCGGCCAAGATATTCCCGCAGGCGACGATCGATGCAGTCGATCTATCCAAAGCTGCCCTGCAGGTCGCCCGCAAAAATGTGCGCTTACACGGCCTCCAGGATCGCATCCGTCTGGTCCATTCGGATCTTTTTGACGCGCTGACGGATGCACGCTACGACCTGATTATCGCCAACCCGCCCTACGTCAATCGCGGTGCCATGCAACGCCTGCCGGATGAATATCGTCATGAACCTAACATGGCGCTGGCCGGTGGCGATGACGGACTTGACTTCACGCTGCGCATTCTCGATCAGGCAGCCATGCATTTCACGGCCGGCGGAAAGCTCTTGGTCGAGATCGGGCACAATCGCAAGGTACTGGAACGCAAACGCCGCCAGACCCCGTTTCAATGGATGACTGCAAGCGCGGGGGACGATTTCGTTTTCCTCCTCGATCGCAACGAACTATGAGCAACGAAGCTATGACCACCACGACATCGCCCTTCCCGCCAGGCAAAGCCTGGGTCAAGAACTTCGAGCCGATCGGTTACATCGGCCTGGAGGATCGTCCGGCCTTCAAGATGGCGCTCCACAAAGCGGGCGAGCGCTGGTATCTCTATGCCGCGCAGTTTTGGACCAGCGGCTTATCGATCGTCGAGGTCACCGATCCCCGCCAGCCTCGGTTCGTGCGCTTTATCGCGGGCCCACCGAACACCTGGACCTTGCAGGTACAGATCGCCGAAGGTCGAATGATCACGTCGATGGAGCGCATCGCCGACGGCTGGGGCGGTGATCCAACCGGTCCGTATGGCGAAGGATTCCTCATCTGGGATCTCGCTGATCCGGAAAACCCCAAACAATTGGGTCACTACAAGACCGGTGGCAGCGGCACCCATCGCAACTACTACGACGGCGGACGCTATGTGCATGCCACCGCCTTGCCCGATGGCTTCCAGGGGCACATCTACCAGATCGTGGACATCGCCGATCCGGCTAATCCACGCGAAGTCTCGCGCTGGTGGAAGAAAGGCCAGTGGATCGCCGGTGGCGAAAGCGGCGCACCGCATGGCACGCTCCTGCATGGTGGCGCGTACGTCAAAGGCGACCGCGCCTATCTACCCTATAGCGCGGGTGGATTCGTCATTCTCGATATTTCCGATGTGACCAAGCCGCGCATGGTGTCGGACCTGCCCTTCTCGCCGCCATTTCAGTCATTCATCGCGGTCCACACCGCCGTGCCACTGGAGGGCAAGCCACTGGTGGTGGTGAACTCGGAAGCGATCGCCGAACGTTGCGACGAACCGCTTGGCTATGCCGCAATTGTCGATGTGCGAAACGAAGCGAAGCCACGCCTCATCGCGCTGTTCCCATTGCCTAAGCCGACGCCCGGCATGGGCGTGAAGAATTTTTGCGAGCGCCCCGGCCGCTTCGGCCCGCACAATCAGCATCAACCGCAGCACCAGTCGATTCTCTGGCAAAACGAAGACATCATATTTCTCACCTACTTCAACGCGGGCCTGCGCGCCTACGACATCACCGATGAGCGTTTCCCCAAAGAGGTGGGCTACTTTCTGGCACCCGACCCGGTCGTGCGGCGCGGACCCTTGCCCGAAACCGGCCTCGCCACCCAGTCGGAGGACGTACTCATCGATACGCGCGGGAATATTTTCGTTACCGACAAGAATCACGGGATCTACGTCCTGCGATTTCATCGACCGGTCGATGCGGATAATCCGTAGCATCGCTTAAGCGGGCAGGCTTCGATGTACGACCTGACCTCCGGCTCGATCAGCCTGCATGCGTTGGGTGCATGCGTTGGGAGTCGTTGTCGATTGCGGAAAAACGCCTCATACTCGATCCACTTGCTGATGAGGTGTTGGTTCCGGTCACGTACCGTTCGCACCGTCGGTTAAAAATAAGGGGTCTTCAGGAAATCGAGTGGGTAAATTGAGGGCTAAAGATGCCTGAAACCCGCGTGGATACTGGGGTTGCGGCATGTTCAATGCTGTTCAAAATTGGCATCATGTTTGAATGGCAAATTCAAAGAAGCGAAAGCGGCGACT
>CAMDRJ010000292.1 GCA_945906755.1 Klebsiella pneumoniae
CCCCTTACCTGGCTCGCTCTCGACACCGATCGTCCCACCCATGGCCTCGACCAGTTGCTTGCAAATCGCCAGGCCCAACCCCGTGCCGCCAAAGCGCCGCGTAGTCGAGCTTTCCGCCTGAACGAACGGATCGAAAATATGGGCCAGCGCATCCGACGCCATGCCGATGCCGGAATCGGTGATCGCAACGCGCACTTGGCAAGTCGGCGCGGTCGCATCGGCGACCTCGGTGGCGACTTCGGCGCGTAGATCGACGCTGCCTGCATCGGTAAATTTAACGGCGTTCCCAAGCAAGTTGGTGATGACCTGCCGCAACCGGTGTACATCGCCAACCAGGATTTCCGGTACCCCAGCACCGATATCGCAGGTGATTTCGATGCCCTTTGCATGGGCCCGCGGGGCGACCAGTTCAACCGCGTCTTCGAAGAGATCGCGCGCATTGAACTCGGACAGATCGAGTTCCAGTTTGCCCGCCTCGACCTTGGACAAATCGAGAATGTCATTGATCGTGTTGAGCAGATTGTCGGCCGATTTTTGCACCGCCTGCGCAAACTGACGCTGGGTCCTGGTTAGATCGGTATCGAGAATCAGTTCGGTCATGCCGAGGATCCCGTTCATCGGCGTGCGAATTTCGTGACTCATCGTCGCGAGAAACTGCGACTTCGCGCGCGTAGCCGCCTCGGCCATGTCCTTATCGCGATTGATCGCCTCGGAGCGCTCCCGCTCGTCGACCAAGTCCTTCAATGCCTGCCGCAACACTCGCAGCGGCAACAATGTCAGGGTGGCGTAGACGACCAAGCCAAGCAGGGCGGCGATCAACGCGGCGGCGGCGGTGTCAAGAATGAGCGGCCGCAATGAACGGGTAATCGCAAAGGTCGCAACCTGTTGGCCGGCGTCCATCACGGGTGCGCGTTCGGTGAGATGCGGTGGCGGCAGCGGATCGCGACTCGCGATGATTTCGCGATCGTTCGTATCGATGATCACGCGGATTTCAGGTGTTCGCTCCACCGAGCGCCGGTCAAGCAGATGAAGCAGTCGATCATGCTCGAACTGCCAGCGCTCCGGATTTTTGTGGACGAGTTGCGTCACCAGGCTGCTATTGACCTGTGCCTCGGTATCGAGAATCCCGGCTTCGAACTGGAAGCCGAGCGCAAAATAAGTCGATGGACCCGCGATGGCGACCACCAGCGCGACAATGGCGGCGATGCGACTAAGCAGCCGCTCCATATTCCTATCGGCTCGCACGGACAGCACTTGGCTGCTCCTTTGGCGTCCAATGCCCGGTTCGAGTAAGGGTCGTGCTCGCTCGTCCGGATTGAACAAAGGCGACGAATCGCCGCGCACCGACACTCAAATTCTTCGAGGTAACAAGATACATCACCTTCGCATAGGGATACCGACCGCTAGCGAGTTCTTTGACCGTAGGCGCGACCCCATCGATCACCAGCGGCTGCAGGCTGCGATGCTCGGAGAGAATCAGCGCCAACGTTGCGGTACCAAAGCTGCCCGACCGATGCTCGATTTCAGACGCGCTTTCCTGATCGGTCGTCGCAATCATCATTCCAGGGCGGGCATAGGCGCGCTGCAAGGCATCGCTCATCGCCGGGGAGAACGACGCGAGAAGGGAGGTGTCACGATCCCGCTTGGGCCGCAGCACGAGGCGAATCGGCGCGCCATCGGGCCAAGTAACGACTTTGCCGCTCACGATGGCGCTCGCCTCCGCCATCGAAATGCTAGCCGTGTCGTGACGATTGGTCACCAAAACGAATGGCGTGCGGCCATATTCGATCGCAGCGAAGCCAAGCGCTACTTCGTCCTCGGTTAAGGGTCGATCGATGGCGGCGATGTCGATGACTTTCGCGCCCAGCGCACGCAACGCGCCGTCCGAACCGAAATTTGGAATGACGACCAGCGAGAAGCTCGCATCAATTTTGCGATAGGCCTCGTCCAAACGCGCCATCGTGCCAAGTGCAGCACCCGAACCAGCAAGACGGACGGTCTCCGCGCTTGCATTGGCGGCATGGACAGCGCAAACAACACCGAACAGCACGCAACGCACGAATCGAGCACGCCAGACGCTAGCAGCGTCACCGATTGCGCGCCAAACGATTCGATCCATGATGGGTGGGATTCTTAAGGGTGCCGGGAGGTCTCGCTTGAGTATAAGACGCTGATTTGCCTGCCCTGCCCAACCCTCTCTATGGAGCGTGACGAATATTGCGATGCACGCCAAACGGTTCGTCAGAGCGGCTCACCGCAAGGCAAACCCTTACGACAGGCACGCTGGGTCTTTTGCCGCAGAGCGAAATTACCGCCGCCCTCGCGGCGCAGCCAGCTCGGATGTGGAGTGTTCATTCTCGCGACGCGATTGCAGATGTGATGCGCCAAAGGCCGGCTAGATCGTCGTGGCGCTGTGCAGCGCGGTACGCAGCGCTGGTCAAGAGCGCCGATACCGATTGGCCTTGATCAAAACCATGTTCGATCGCGATCAATCCATTTGCGCTCAGATGGGCCGACGCAGCGCCGACGATGGCGCGAATCGCATCAAGCCCGTCGCCGCCGCCAACCAGGGCTCCCGGCGGTTCGTAGCGGATGTCGCCATCGATTAAGTGCGGATCGCCCGCCGCGACATACGGCGGATTGGTGACGATGAGGTCGAACCGCGCCTCCCCCAACTGCGCAAACCAATTCGATTGCACAAACCGGATGGCGACGCCATGCCGCTTGGCATTAGCGGTCGCCACCTGGAGGGCATCCGAGGACACATCAACCGCCCACACCTCGGCGCTGGGCACGTGCTTGGCAATGGCGATAGCGATAGCGCCGCTGCCGGTGCCAAGATCCAATACTTTGCCGGAGCCCTTGGCGAGCCTTGCAAGCGCAATCTCGACCAGCAACTCGGTTTCCGGCCGCGGGATCAGCACAGCGGGACTGACAGCGAATGAAAGTCCGTAGAACTCGCGTTCACCGATCAGATAGGCGACCGGCTCACCCGCGCGTCGACGCGCACACCATTCGTGAAAGGTTTGGCGCTGCGCGGGCGTTACCGGCAGTTCCGGATGCGTCATCAGCGCGACGCGCGACTTCCCGGTAATGGTTTCGAGCAGCATCTGCGCCTCAAGGCGCGGCACGTCCGCGCGCGCCAGGCACTCAGCGATCGTTGCTTCGCTCACGCACTTTCGACCTCGGCCAGCTGGGCGAGCAGCTCGGCTTGGTGCTCAGCGACCAGCGCATTAGTGAGTTCAGTGAGATCGCCATCCATGATGTCGGCGATCTTGTACAAGGTGAGATTGATACGATGATCGGTCACCCGACCCTGTGGAAAATTGTAGGTGCGAATCCGCTCGGAGCGATCGCCCGAGCCGATCAAACTTTTTCTCGTGCTCGCGGTCTTGGCTTGCTGCTCGCGGACCTGTTCGTCACGCAGGCGCGCCACCAGCACCGACAGTGCTTTTTCCTTGTTCTTGTGCTGCGAACGGCCGTCCTGACATTCGACCACCAGACCGGTAGGCAAGTGGGTAATGCGGACTGCCGAATCGGTCTTGTTGATGTGCTGGCCGCCGGCACCGGAGGCGCGAAACGTATCGATCCTGATTTCAGACGGATTGATGATGACATTGTCGACCGCGTCGGCTTCCGGCATGACGGCCACCGTGCAAGCCGAGGTGTGAATACGCCCCTGTGATTCGGTCTCGGGCACGCGCTGCACGCGATGTCCACCCGATTCGAATTTGAGGATGGAATAGGCGCCTTGCCCGACAATCCGCACGATGACCTCTTTGTATCCACCGAGGTCCGATGCGCTTTCCGAGATGAGTTCGACTTCCCAGCGGCGGCGCTCGGCAAACCGCGAATACATTCTCATCAATGCACCGGCGAACAAGCCCGATTCGTCGCCGCCCGTCCCAGCCCGGATCTCCAGGAAAATGTTGCGGTCGTCGTTTGGGTCTTTGGGCAGCAAAAGGCGCTGCAGATCTTCTTCCAACGTGACCAGCCGCGCCTTGCCTTCCTTGATTTCTGCCTCGGCCAATCCCTTCATTTCCGGATCGGCAAGCATCTCGTTGGCCGACGCAATATCGCGTTCTGCACGCTGAAACGACTTGTAGAGCGCGACGACCGGGCCCAGTTCGGCGTGCTCCCGGTTGAGTTTGCGATACTGATCCAGATCGCGCGTCGCCTCAGACGAGGCGAGAATGGCGTTCAGCTCCTCGAGGCGGTTCGACAGCTGGTCGAGTTTGTGCGCGATGCTTGACTTCACAGGACTTGGTCTTCAATTCAGGAGGCCGAAGGATACCGCAGCAACCGCCCGGCACGGCTGCCGACCGCATGGGTAAATGTGTCGGCGCCCGGTTACGATCGTAGCGAGTAGATCCTGGCAATGAGTTCCTGGATTTTTTGCGAGTCCGCTGTGGTCGCATCACTCAACGCTTGCGTAGGGGCGTGCATGAGCTTATTGGTCAGCGCTTGCGACAACTGCTGGAGCACGGCGGCGGGGTCATCGCCCTTGGCCAACCCTTTCATCGCGCGCTCGACTTCATGGCGGCGCGCATCTTCAGCACGCTCGCGTAGCCCGCGGATCAATGGCACCGCGCCGCGCGCCTGAATCCAGTGCAGAAACTGCGATACCTGCACCTCGATGATCGCCTCGGCTTGGGTGACCGCCGATTGCCGCTCCTCGACGCCGTTTTTGACGATGGAGGCTAGATCATCGATCGTGTACAGAAACACATCATCGAGCGTGGCGACTTCGGGTTCGATATCGCGCGGCACCGCCAGATCGACCATCACGACGGGTTGATGCCGGCGCTTCTTCACGACCCGCTCCATCGTGCCTTTGCCAAGAATCGGCAGGGTACTCGCGGTGCACGACACCACGACGTCAAATTGATGCAACACATCAGGCAGCGTACGCAGTTCGATCGCTTCACCGGAAAGACGCCTGGCGAGGATCTGCGCGCGTTCGAGCGTGCGATTGGCGACCGTAATCGATTTCGGCTTTTGGGCGGCCAGATGGGTGGCG
>CAMDRJ010000293.1 GCA_945906755.1 Klebsiella pneumoniae
CTTGAGCGAGTTGCAGCTCGATCATATTTTTCACGCATGCGCGGCATTCCCGGGCTACCGGCTCACGATCGACCTGCCGCAGCAGACGGTCAATCTCCCGGATGGCAAGGCCTTCAATTTCGAAATCGATCCGTTTCGCAAGTACTGCATGGTGAACGGCCTGGATGACATCGGCCTCACGCTCCGGCACGCCGAGAAGATCACGGCGTTCGAGGCCAAGCGAAAGCTCGAACAACCTTGGCTATTTGGGAATCACGCGTCATGAAAATTGCTGTATTGCCTGGTGATGGCATCGGCCCTGAGATCATTGCCGAGGGCGTAAAAGTCTTGAAGGCGCTCGATAAGGACGGTCTCAAATTCGAGCTCGACTATGCGCCAGTGGGTGGGGCGGGTTATGAAGCGGCCGGCGATCCGCTGCCTGATGCAACCTTGAAGCTTGCCAAAGCGGCGGACGCGATCCTGTTTGGGTCGGTCGGCGACTGGAAGTACGACACGCTGCCCCGGGCCAAGCGGCCGGAGCAGGCGATACTAAGGCTACGCAAGGAACTCGCGTTGTTTGCGAACCTGCGGCCGGCGATGGTGTTTCCCGAATTGGCGGGTGCCTCGAGCCTACGCGCCGAGTTTGTCTCGGGCCTGGACGTGATGATTCTGCGCGAACTCACCGGTGACATCTATTTTGGTGAGCCGCGCGGCATTCGCATCTTGCCCAATGGCGAGCGTGAAGGCTTCAATACGATGCGCTACACCGAATCGGAAGTACGCCGTATCGTGCGGGCGGGCTTTGTGATTGCGATGAAGCGCGCGAAGAAGCTTTGTTCGGTCGATAAGATGAACGTGCTCGAGACGAGCGAACTCTGGCGTGAAGTCGCGATCGAAGTCGCCAAGGAATTCCCTGCTGTCACGCTGACGCATATGTATATCGACAATGCCGCGATGCAGTTGCTGAGAAATCCCAAGCAATTCGATGTCATCGTCACCGGCAATATGTTCGGCGATATCCTGTCCGATGAAGCTTCGATGCTCACCGGTTCGATCGGCATGCTGCCCTCCGCATCGCTCGATGCCAACAACAAGGGTCTGTTCGAGCCGATTCATGGCTCGGCACCCGATATCGCCGGAAAAGGGGTCGCCAATCCGCTGGCGACTATCATGTCGGTCAGCATGATGCTGCGCTATACGTTTAATCAGGACCGTGCTGCCGATCGGATCGACAACGCAGTGAAGAAAGTCCTTGCGCAAGGCTTTCGCACGGCAGATATCTATGAAGAGGGCATGAAGCGGGTCGGCACCATCGGAATGGGTGAGGCGGTGATTGCCGCTTTGTAGGCGATAGTTGCAAAGGACGCAGACGATGTTAAGGGTTGGGATGGTGGGTTGGCGCGGCATGGTGGGCTCGGTCCTCATGCAGCGCATGCGCGAAGAACGGGATTTCGATCACATCGATCCGGTATTTTTTACGACATCGAATGTCGGGGGCAAAGGGCCGGGCAAAAACGGCGCAGCGCTCCTCGATGCCAACGATGTGGGTGCGTTGAAGACGTGCGATGTGGTGATCACCTGTCAAGGGGGTGATTACACCAACGAGATTCATCCGCGTTTGCGTGCGGCTGGCTGGCAGGGTTACTGGATCGATGCGGCGTCTGCCTTGCGGATGAAATCCGACGCAGTGATCATTCTCGATCCGGTCAACCTGGATGTGATCAAGGCGGGTCTCGCCGATGGACGCCGCGATTTCATCGGCGGCAACTGCACCGTCAGCCTGATGCTGATGGGATTGCATGGTTTGTTCAAGGCGGGGCTCATCGAGTGGGTGACCGCCATGACGTACCAGGCCGCCTCGGGTGCCGGGGCGCAGAACATGCGCGAGCTCATCGCGCAGATGGGTTTCGCGCATAGCGCGGTCCGTTCGCAGCTTGATGACCCGGCATCAGCAATTCTGGAAATTGACAGTCGTGTGACGGATTCCCTACGCTCAGATACCCTTCCCAAGGAACACTTCGGCGTCGCGTTGGCTGGCAGCTTGATTCCTTGGATCGACAAGGATCTTGGTAATGGTCAAAGCCGCGAGGAATGGAAGGCCGGTGCTGAGGGCAACAAGATTCTTGGAACCATGGCCGCGCCGATTCCGATCGATGGCCTTTGCGTCAGGATCGGGGCGATGCGGTGCCACAGTCAGGCCCTGACGATCAAGCTGAGAAAGAACGTTGCATTGGACGAAATTGAAGCACTGCTAGCTGCCGGCAATCCATGGACCAAAGTCATCCCGAACCGTCGCGACGCGTCAATCGAAGGACTGACGCCGGCGGCCGTCACGGGCAAATTGGATGTACCGGTCGGTCGATTGCGCAAGCTCTCAATGGGTCCGGAATATCTCTCAGCGTTTACCGTCGGCGATCAGCTGTTGTGGGGTGCGGCGGAACCGCTGCGTCGAATGCTTCGCTTGCTGGTTGGCAATGAGGGTGGCAGTGCTGTGGTTGGCGACGTGCGCAGGGCAACGATCAGGGCATAGTGCAGTAGAGACAGCGGTGTCGGACGTGTCGAAGATGGCGCGAAAGACGTCGAAGTGCAATAAAAAAAGACGTATAAATCAAGGCCTAACGGATTCTGTAAAGAGCCTCCGGAAGCGCCTGAAGTTAAATTGATTTTGAATGACCCCCTTGAGCTCGAAGGAGCATTACGTGGGAAAACGCTTGAATAGAACGCTCCTCGCCGGTTTGCTGCTTTGCATTCCGCTCATATCCCATGCCGCCGGACTTGGACGTTTGACTGTTCATTCCGGTCTTGGGCAACCGCTCAGGGCCGAGATTGAGATCGTCTCGCTCGAGCGCGGCGAGGTCGAGTCCCTCACTGCGAAACTGGCAGGCCAAGAGGCATTCCGTCAAGCGAACATCGACCTTACGCCGGCGTTGCAGAACCTGCGTTTTACGATCGAGCAGCGGCCGAACAATCGTCACGTGGTGCTGATGAGTTCGTCGGGGCCGGTCAATGAGCCGTTCCTCGATGTGCTGGTCGAGCTGAGCTGGGCAACCGGACGGCTGATTCGCGAAAACACCTTCCTATTGGATCCGCAGGAATTTAAATCCGCGGCCCCGCAACAGATCGTGCCGCCGCAAACGCCCGCGCGTGCTGCGCCGGCTGCACCAGCGGTACCGGAGCCACGTGCCGCCGTCGAGGCGCCGCGTGCGGCGATCGAACCGCCGGCCGCCCCGGCCCCGGCTGCCGAGGCACCCGTCGCGGCAATTCCCGAACCGGCCCCCGTTCCTGAGCCAACGCGTGCTGCTATCGAGCCGCCCGCACCAAGCGCACCGGCACCAAGCGAGCCAACGCCTACCGTCGCCGAGCCGAATGTCTCTGCCGAATCGATTGCCAGTGCAGCCGAGGCCCTGCGTGCGATCACCGAGGCAAGGCGCAGCGAAATCGAAGCGCAAGAGAAGGCCAGTGAGCCGCCGGCGAACACCTCTGAAGGCACGCCGGCATCGCCACCACAAGCCGCTCCTGCGGCGCGCCCGGCCGCCGCGGATGGCTATAAGGTCGTTCCCGGCGATACCCTCTCCAAGATCGCCGTGGCGAACATGCCCGAGGGCGTGACGCTCAATCAAATGTTGGCGGCGTTGTACCGCGCCAATCAAGACGCCTTTGTCGAGCGGAACATGAATCGCTTGCGATCAGGGCGTATCTTGAATATTCCAGACCGTGATTCGGCCGCCGGCATTTCCCGGCAGGACGCGAACAACGTCGTCGTTGCGCACATTCAGGATTGGAACGCTTATCGCGGTCAATTAGCCGCCGCCGCGGGTCAAGCGCCGGCGCGTCCTGAAACAGCCGGCCAATCAAGTGGTGGCCAAATCTCAGCGCGCGTTACCGACGCCCCGCAAGCAGGCGCTACGCCTGATCGTCTGCAACTTGCGCAGGCCGATCCCGCCGCCAAGGCCGACAGTGCCGCCGGCCGTGTCGCCAAGCAGGATGACTCGATTGCGCGCGATCGCGCATTGCAGGAATCCCAGGCGCGCGTGACGCAACTGGAGAAAAGCCTCAAGGACATCGAGAAGCTGCTCGAACTGAAAGCGCAGGAGCTGGCCCGTCTGCAAAGTCAGGCCAAGGGTGCTGACGCTGCCGCGAAGGCGCCCACGCCGACCCCGCCTAAGGTTGAAGCGCCGAAGATCGAAGCGCCCAAGGTTGAAGCACCACGTGTCGAAGCACCAAAGGTGGCAGCGCCGACGTTGGAAACACCGAAAGTTGAGCCTCCCCGCATCGAGGCACCGGTGGCGGAAGCGCCCAAGGTTGAAGCGACTGCACCGCCAGTGGCGCGACCACCCGTTGCTGCGGCGCCGAAGCCGGCGCCTGCTCCGGCTGTCGAGACGAGCATCGTCGATGACGCAATGGAATTTGTAACGGACAACCTGATGATCGTAGGGGGCGCCGCGGGTGGTCTGGTGTTGATCGGATTGCTGCTGGCGTTGCGCCGTCGACGCGCGAACAAGGTAGAAGACGATCTTACGCACGACTCCGTCGCGGACTCGAGTTCGGTGTTCGGTTCGGCCGCTAGCTCGAACCAGGATACCCAATCGCCTTCAGTGCAAAGCGAGTTCAGTCAGGGTGGCATCGGCGCGATCGATACCGAAGAAGTTGATCCGGTCGCCGAGGCCGATGTGTATATGGCTTACGGCCGTGATGCGCAGGCTGAAGAAATCCTGAAGGAAGCGTTGCAAAAAGACCAAAGCCGCCATGCGGTGCGGGTCAAGCTGATGGAGATTTATGCGGCGCGCAAGGATCTGCGCGCATTTGAGACCACCGCAGGTGAACTCTACGCAGCCACTGGCGGTGAAGGCCCGGATTGGGAAAAAGCGGCGGCCCTCGGTACGCAGCTCGACCCGTCCAACACGATGTACCAAATTCAGGCAGGAATGAACCAAGCCGGATTGAACCAAGCAGGTTTAAACCAAGCAGGTTTAAACCAAGCCGGATCAAACGAGACTGGATTCGACAACGGTCGCTTTGACAATGCCGGATCGGT
>CAMDRJ010000294.1 GCA_945906755.1 Klebsiella pneumoniae
ATGCAGAAGTTGGTGGCACAAAACGCCGACCGACATGCCGCGCAGCATGTCGCGATGGAATGCTTAGGAGAAATGGTGTGGCGAGCGCAGCGGGACGGCACCGCGCCCGATGCGCTGCAATATCTGGATTGCTTGCGACGCCACGGGCGCTGAGCGCCCGCCTGGTCCGGCGCGACGCTGCTAGCGACGGACGTGTAGTACGCCTTTTTGCGACGCGTAGAACGCCGACACATCGGCGATGTCTTTGGCCGTCAAAGTCTGTGCCATAGGCGCCATGATCGCGTTCTTGCGGCCACCGGACTTGTATTCACGGAGCGTTCGCTCCAGATAGTCCTGGTGCTGCCCGGCCAGCTTCGGATAGTCGGGAAACGCCTGCACGCCATTGCCATCAGCACCATGACATGCTGCGCAAACTGTTTTGGCCTTTTCTGCACCGGCCGCTACATTGCCTGCTTGCACATGCGCAGCCAATGCAAGGCTAACACCAGCCAACAGAAATCGATGGATCACCACGCTCATTTCTTTACCCCGCCGTAGTAGGCCGCAACATCGGCGATATCTTCATCGGAGAGGCTGCGGGCGACACCGCGCATGCTTGGATGCGTGCGATCGCCCGACCGATACGCTTTCAGCGCATTGGCGATGTAGCCGGGATTTTGCCCGGCGATCATCGGTACGTGATACACCTCGGGGAAGACGCTGCGATATCCCGCAATGCCATGGCACCCGATACACATCGATACCTTGCCTTTGGCGCGATCCGCATTACCCGCCGGAGCGCTTTGCGCAAAAACGGTGCCTGCCATCAACGCCATCGCGGCGATGCCAATGCCAAATCTCAATGCTTGCCTGTCCTTCACGACGCCTCTCAGTCAGTTGGGGCCTTGAAAACAATACCGAAGTGAACGCTGATTAAGCTATCGCGCGCCATCAGCGTGCTCATACTTTCGGGGAGTACGAGGGGCGAGCCCCTTGTTCATTCCAGAATTGTAACCGACGGGTGCGCAAGGGTAAAGCATCGCCCGGCTATAATGGCCCGCACATCATTCATGCATTCAAGGACATCTCACGCATGCGCTTCAAAGGATCGGACTCATACGTTGCCACCGAAGACCTGACGCTCGCCGTCAATGCCGCCGTTACCTTGGAGCGTCCGCTCTTGATCAAAGGCGAGCCCGGTACCGGCAAGACCCGGCTTGCGGTCGAAGTCGCGCAGGCGCTCAATATGCCGCTGCTCGAATGGCACATCAAGTCAACCACCAAGGCGCAACAAGGGCTCTATGAATATGATGCGGTGTCGCGCCTGCGCGATTCCCAGCTTGGTGATGCGCGCGTCCAGGATATCTCCAACTACATCCTAAAGGGCATGCTCTGGCATGCCTTCACCGCCGATGCGCCGGTCGTGCTGCTGATCGATGAAATCGACAAGGCCGATATCGAATTCCCCAATGACTTGCTGCGGGAAATCGATCGGATGGAATTCTATGTCTACGAGACCCGCGAACTGATCAAGGCGAAGCACCGGCCGATCGTGTTTATCACCAGCAACAATGAGAAGGACCTGCCGGATGCATTCCTCAGGCGCTGCTTCTTCCATTACATCCGCTTTCCCGACAAGGAAACGATGGAGAAAATCGTCGATGTCCATTTTCCTGGGCTCAAGAAGAGCCTCCTAAAGGAAGCACTGGAAGTGTTCTTCGAAGTGCGCGAAGTACCGGGCCTCAAGAAAAAGCCCTCGACCTCCGAACTCCTCGATTGGTTGAAACTCCTGCTTGCCGAGGACATCACGCCTGAGACCCTGCGCTCGAAGGATCGCAAGTCCATCATCCCGCCGCTCCATGGCGCATTACTCAAGAATGAACAGGACGTCCATCTATTTGAGCGCCTGGTGTTCATGACCCGACAGGGTCGCTAGGCTCTTCGCGACCGGCGGCCAAGCAGCGATGCTCATCAGCTTTTTCCTGAAGTTGAAGGAACACAAGGTTCCCGTTTCGATCAAGGAGTTCCTGACCTTGCTCGAAGCGATGCATAAGCATGTCATTGGCCCGAGTCTGGACGACTTCTACTATCTTGCTCGGATTGCGCTTGTCAAAGACGAAGCGAATTTCGACAAATACGATCGCGCCTTCTCCGAATACTTTCAGGGCGTGGAGTCGGTCACCGGCCAGAACGTCGATATCCCGCTTGAGTGGTTGTTGAAGCAGGTTGAACTCAATCTCACGTCGGAAGAAAAAGCGCAGATTCAAGCGCTCGGTGGCTGGGAAAAACTGATGGAGACGCTCAAGCAGCGTCTCGAAGAACAGAAAAAACGCCATCAAGGCGGCAACAAGATGATCGGCACGGGCGGCACCTCCCCGTTCGGTGCCCATGGTTACAACCCGGAAGGCGTTCGCATCGGGCAAGACAAATCGCGCAACCGCAGCGCGGTCAAGGTCTGGGATCAGCGCGAATACCGCAACCTCGATGGCGAAGTGCAACTGGGTACGCGCAACATCAAAGTCGCGTTACGGCGCCTGCGCCGCTTCGCCCGCGAAGGCGCGGCCGATGAGCTCGATCTCGACCATACGATCACCAAGACCGCCAAGAATGCGGGGCTGCTCGATATTCAAATGCGCCCAGAACGGCACAACGCGGTGAAAGTGTTGATGCTGCTCGATATCGGCGGCTCGATGGATGATCACATCAAGCTCTGCGAAGACCTCTTCTCGGCAGCCAAAACCGAATTCAAGCATCTCGAGTTCTACTATTTCCACAACTGCCTGTACGACTTTGTCTGGAAAGACAATCGCCGCCGCCATAGCGAACGTACGCGCACCTGGGATCTGATGAACAAATACAACCACGATTACCGCCTGGTGTTCGTGGGGGATGCGACGATGAGCCCGTATGAGATCCTGCAACCGGGCGGTTCGATCGAATATCACAACGAGGAAGCGGGCGTTGTATGGATGCAGCGCATGCTGCAGGTCTACAACCGGGCGGTCTGGCTAAATCCAGAGCCCGAAGACATCTGGCCCTACCGGCAGTCGGTCAAGGTGATGAAAGAGATCATGAATAACCGCATGTTCTCCACCACGATTGAAGGGCTCGAAAAAGCGATGAAGGTCCTTACCAAGTAGACCCCTGCGGCGCGCGCTACTGCGGATTCGCGGGCCGTCGCGAAGCCAATCGTGAAATGTTGGTATCGCGCAGCAAGCGTTGCTCGAGTTCCAGCGGCGGCACCGCCTGCATGAAGTGGGCGCCTGAGAAATCAGTACAGCCGAGTTCGCGCAGCACATCGAGTTGCTCCACCGTGTCCACGCCTTCGGCAATGACGGCCATGTCGAGGCTGCGCGCCATGCTGATCATGCCGCGGACCAAAGCGCGGTCATTGGGGTTGTTCACGATCTCTCGCACGAATAGCGGCGCAATCTTGACGCCGGTCACCGGGAGACGGGGCAGATACTGCACGGTCGAATAGCCGGTACCGAAATCCTCCACCAGCACTTTGACATTCATGTCGCGCAACCGCATGACATGCGTGCGGGATTCTTCGATATTGCGCATGAGTGTCGTCTCCGAGACTTCCATCTCAATGCTCTGCGCATCAATGGTGTGCCGATCGAGCGTACTTTGCAGCATATCGATCATTGACGGACTGAGATGAACGCCTGACAGCCCCACGGCGATCGGCAAATTCAAATCGGGCAACCCGCGCCACTCGCGGGCCTGCAGCACCGCCCGATCGAGCGTCCACTCGCCAAGCGAGCGCGCCAAGCCTGCTTCCTCGGCGATTTTCACGAAGCGCTCGGGCGCAAGGAGACCGCGCTGTGGATGACGCCAGCGCAGCGTCGCGTGGACGGCGGTGATACGTCCATCGGCGATCGCCACGCGTGGCTGGTACATGAGACGAAACTCGTCACGGTCCAGGGCGATGCGGATTTCGAACCCGAGTTTGGTCGGATTCATCGTCGGGGCTTGAACGGCCGCCGAGAAGTAGCGATACGTCTCGCGCCCGCCGGCCTTGGCTGCATACATTGCCGCATCGGCATGCCGCATCAATGTAGAAATATCGGCCGCATCATTCGGAAACACCGAGATGCCGATGCTACAGCTGGTGGTCAGTTGATTGCCTTCGATTTCACAGGGCGCACTGATCTCAGCAACGATTTTCTGCGCCACGGTGCCCGCATCGCCTGGCGATTTCAAGCCTTCGAGCAGGATCACGAACTCGTCGCCGCCAAACCGCGACAGGGTATCGCTCTTCCTGATCGCAGCCGAGAGCCGCCGCGCCACCTCGCGCAATAAACTGTCGCCGACCTGATGGCCAAGCGTGTCATTGACCGTCTTGAATTTATCGAGATCGATGAACATGAGCGCAAGCAACTGACCGCTACGCTGCGCATGGGCGGTGCCGCGCACGAGCTGTTCTTCGAACTGGCGCCGGTTCGGCAGACCGGTCAGCGGATCGCGCGTTGCCAGCTCCTCGATCCGTTGCTCGGCTTGCTTACGTTCAGTGATATCGAGCGCGGTCCCCCGATAACCCATCGGCGCGCCCTTGTCATCCAGGATCGGGACGGCATTCACCAATTGCCAGATCGATGAGCCGGATTTGGTGAAGGCCCGGTGTTCGAGATTGCGGAACGAATGATCAGGGCGGCGATTGGCGTTCACCCAGTCCAAGATCCGCGCACCTTCACCCGGTGGCATAAATTCGTCGGGCCGGCGGCCGATTATTTCTTCTGGCTTGAAACCGGTTACCGCCTCGACCCGATTGGACACGTAGGAATAGATCCCGCGCGAATCCACTTCCCAGACGTATTCGCCGGCCGCTTCGGCAAAATCACGAAAGCGTCGTTCACTATCCCGTAACTGCCGCTCCACGAGCTTGCGCGCCGTAATATCGATGAGCGTTGTGATGACGCGTGGCTCACCACCCAAATCGATCGATTCCGATGAAACCAGCGCATCGACCACTTCGCCGGATTTCTTGCGCACGCGCTGCTCTGAATTGCGGAC
>CAMDRJ010000295.1 GCA_945906755.1 Klebsiella pneumoniae
AGTCTCTGGGCGCGCGGCTATTTCGTTTCGACCGTAGGTCGGGATGAAGCGTTGATACGCGAGTACATCAAGCACCAGGAGGAAGAGGACAAGCGGTTGGACCAATTGAAGCTGCAGTACTAGAGGGCCACCGCCGGGTGGCCCAAAACCGTGCGGCCGCGTTAGCGACCGCTTCTAGCCGCTTCGAGCGGCTCACAAACTAAAGCCCCCGGCTCTGCCGGGGGATATTTACTCTTGTCCGCGAGGTTGTCCATTCGCTTCTTGAGTTGCGCGAAAAATCGTACCAACTCCTTGTTCACTTGATGGGGAGGGGCGCCGCGTATGCCGCCGACGCTGACTACCATGTTCTTGAGGCGAGGATGATTGGTGCCGCGGTAGGCGCCCAGCAGACTTTCGTCGGTCATGTAGCTCAGACCCAGGAGGCAGCCCTTGTGCCATCGGGCAATGCGCGACGCATCGAGCGGTTCGGTGGACAGCGCATGGCCGATGAGATTCTTGAGAACTTGCTCTCGGTTCGCGGTTCCTCGTGCAATATCTTCCGGGCTGGTCTCCTTGTCGTCCCAGAAATCCCTGGGTTTTGGAGAACGGCTCATCGACTACGAGAACGCGCCGGCTGGGTCCGTTTTCTTGGCGCAGGCGATGGTTTCGCATGGCGTTCCACGGTGAAGCCTTCCACTGTATCTTCGGCAGCGACGCGCTGCGCCATGGCGAGCATTTGCGCCTCGGTGGCGACCCTGCCGGGCAGGTACTGCGCGGCGACTTTCTTGAGGGCCTTATTCATTGCATCGAGATTGAATGTTTTACTGTCCCTGGCTGCCTGCTCCCGAATGGCGATTTCGATCCACACATTCAGGCTCTTCTGGTGGGCGGTTGCACAGGTCTTGGCCAGCTGCTTGGCGGCGGCGCTGACCTGCACATTCATTTGCTCTTTGGCGGTGGCCATTACAGTGCCTCCATCGACGCATGCGTCCGTGGTTTAGAAAGGACTAGTACACTAGCATACTAGTGGGTAATTTGTAGGCTGATGGAGGCGCAATTAGTGAGATTTCCTCCGTTGCGAATGTCAAGTTGATTGACCATGCTCGTGGTTTGTTAGATGAAGTCCAACGTGACTTGAATCTAATGAAAGGAGACGTACTGATACATGGGGTGTTACGGTTAATGACGGAGGCGGATAGGGGAACGCTGTTTGACACATATGGCTCTGGCGCGCCTTTTGATCCCGCTAGTCCAGCTTACGTCTACCTTCCTAAAAAGGGCTATTACGGTGATGACCGAGCCACGATGCTGGTCGAGATCGCGGGGGTCCAGGTTAAGGTGGAGTATTTCTTCAAGGCGGTCTCGGGCCCGCTTGGCAATAATGGCGCTGCTGTCCGGCAGCTCTATCACGTTAGACGACAATGCCGCCGGCCACGGCTGGTTCATCGACGCCACCCCCGGTGCGAACGAAGAGTTCCTCGCCACTTCCGACGCAAACGTGTGGGTCGCCAAAGAAGGCTCCGCTGCCGATGGCAAGATGGACATGCTGTCCGTCCTCCTGCACGAATACGGTCACGTCCTTGGGATTGAACGCATGCGCCGCTTGCCACGCACCGCGGCGTAGAATCCCGGCACACAGGAGGAGCTAGATCATGCATGTCGGACTCGCCGCCGTTTTTCAAAATCCGGGCAAGCAGCTATCGGATCGCGACGTCTATATCAATGAGTTGCGCCTTGCGGATCTCGCCGAACCGCTCGGGTTTGAATCGGTGTGGAGCGTGGAGCATCACTTCACCGATTACACGATGTGTCCGGATGTCGTCCAGTTTCTCTCCTATATGGCCGGTCGCACCAAGACCTTGCAGCTCGGTTCGATGGTTGTTGTTTTGCCCTGGCATGATCCGATGCGCGTGGCCGAGGAAGTCGCCATGCTCGACAATCTTTCCGGTGGGCGCATGATTCTTGGCCTTGGCCGGGGCGCTGGAAAAGTGGAGTTCGATGGCTTCAGACTATCGATGGACGAATCGCGCCAACGCTTCGTCGAATCTGCCGAGATGCTGCTGGCCGGGCTGGAGAGTGGCGTGTGCGAATATAACGGCACCTACATCAAACAGCCGCGCGCAGCGATTCGGCCGGCGCCGTTCAAGACCTTTCGTGGTCGTACCTATGCGGCAGCGGTGTCACCCGAATCGGCGCCGATCATGGCCAAGCTTGGCGTGGGTATGCTGATCATTCCGCAAAAGCCATGGAAAGAGGTCGCCAAGGAACTCGATGCCTATCGCAAGGTGTATCGCGAAGTAAATGGTACCGAAGCACCGCCGCCGGTCTCGGCGGGCTGGACTTTCTGTCATGAAGACGCCGATTATGCGCGCGAGATGGCGCGCCGCTATATCGGTGCGTATTTCCAGAGCGTGCTTGATCACTACAAGTTTGGCGATGATCATCTGAAGACCACCAAGGGCTATGAGTATTACGGCAAGATGACCGATAAGATCCAGCAATACGGCGCGGGGTCCGTCACCGATTTCTTTGTCGATCTGCAGGTATGGGGTACGCCGGACCAGTGCTATGAGCGCATCATGGATATCCATGCCCGTACCAACAACAGCCATTACATCGGTGTATTCAGTTATGCCGGCATGCCTTATGACGAGGCGGAGCGCAGCCAGCGGCTTTTCGCCAAACAGGTGATGCCGCGCCTGCAATCGATGCCTCAACATCAACAAGCGGCGCGAGCCGCGTAGGAATTGCCTTGAAGACATTGCGAATGGGTGGCTATCAAGGCGCGGCGTCGGTGCATACGCGCGGCGCGCGAATTCTTGCTGAGGAATTCAAACGACGCACCGGTGGCGCGTACGTTATCGAACTCACCGAAAATGTCACCGCGCTTGGCCGGCCCTCAACCGATTTGTTCGCGATGGTGGAGGGCGACGAACTCGATCTTTGCTATTTCGCATCGAGCTATCTGGTTGATCGCGTCCCGGATCTGGCGGTCTTCGATCTGCCGTTCGCAATCGAAAGTCGTGAGCAGATCCAAACATTGCTGGATGGCGCACTCGGTCGCGATCTAGCCGCTGCGGTGACTCGGCGCACCGGATTTGCGGTGCTCGGATATTGGGACAACGGCTGTCGGCATATGTCGAATTGGCGGCGCCCGATCAAGCGTCCGGAAGACTGCCAAGGCATGGCGATGCGCACCATGAATAGCGCGGTGCACCAGGATACCTTTCGATCGCTCGGGTTCGAGCCGCGTTTCATCGACGTCAAAGATTTTGTCGAAGCGGTTAGCTCGCATGCGGTCGATGCCCAGGAGAATCCGCTCACCAACACGGTGAACTTCAAGATCCATGAGACCCACAAGTTCGTCAGCATGACGGGGCATTTCTATGGTGTCGCGCTGGTGCTTGGCAATGCGAAGCGAATCGCTGCGCTGCCGCCGGCCGTCCGTGAATCCTTGATCGCTTCGGTGCCGCCGGCCACCGCATCGCAACGCGCTTTTGCGGTGGAAGAAGATGAGAAGGGCCTTGCCGCGTTGGCCGCGGCCGGCATCACGGTCGTCATGCCTCACCAGATCGATCGGCCGGCCTTCGTGCGGGCCACCGCCGGGGTGGTTGAGCGAACCAAGGGCAGCATCGCCCCGGGCATCCTCAGGTACTTCGAGTTGTAGTCTTATCGCGGGCCGCCGGTTGCGGCGGCACGGGCCTTATTTGTTGCGCTTGATCACAAAGCTGTACACCGCGCCGTCCTGCGTTGAGGAGACCAACTCGTTGCCGGTCTGCCGGCAAAACGATTGAAAATCCTTCACAGAACCCGGGTCGGTCGCGAGGACCTCGAGCAGACCGCCCACCGGAATGTCGCCGAGCGCGCGCTTGGTTTTGATGATCGGCAGCGGGCAATTGAGGCCCTTGGTGTCGAGTGTCTTGTCGGCCATTGGATGGTTCCTACTTGTATGAGGGGTTCAGCGATTCGCAACTCTCGGCAAGCCTGCGGGACGGCGCTTGACAGGTCGGCATGAGCGGTTCTTAATTAGCAGGTCTCAATATGAGCAGATTGGCATAAACGGCATTGGAAACCTTCGGTTCGTCCGTGTCAAGGCGAACAAGGATGCGCCGCTAAAACACCATGAAGCGCTTGCTTGCCCCAACGTTCCTCGGCCACGAACTGTACGGTCAGCCGGGCTACGGTCCGAATCATCCGCTTGGTATTCCGCGCGTGGGGCCGGTCATGGCTTTGTGCGGGGCGCTCGGTTGGTTGGCGCCAGATGAGTTTCAGGTGAGTCCGCGTGCCACCGAAGATGAACTCGCATGGTTTCATACGCCTGACTATATCCGTACGATTCGGGATGCCTCCGCGCGAGGCCGCGTCGAGATCGCCGAACGCGAACGTTACGCGATCGGCACGATGGAGAATCCGCTCTTTCCTGGGCTTTATGAGCGTGCAGCGACCAGCGTCGGCGGGTCGTTGCATGCAGCGCGTTGCGCGCTTGCCGGGCGTATTGCCTATCATCCGGCCGGTGGTACGCATCATGGCCGGCCTGACCGGGCCAGTGGTTTCTGTTATTTCAATGATCCGGTGTTTGCGATGCTTGGCTGCTTGCAGGGCGGCGCTCAGCGTGTGCTGTATGTCGATCTCGATGCGCACCATGGCGACGGTGTGCAAGCGGCGTTTGAGAACGATCCGCGCGTTCGCATGATTTCGATCCATGAAGCCGGGCGCTGGCCGCACACCGGCGCCGTGACCGACAACGCTGCCGGCCGCGCCTGCAATTTGCCGGTGCCCAAAGGCTTTCATGACGGCGAACTTCGGCTGCTCATCGATGAACTCGTCTTGCCGCTTGCGCATAGGTGGCAGCCGGCGGCCGTCGTGCTCACTTGCGGTGCGGACGCGCTGGCGGGCGATCCGCTCTCGTCGATGAACCTATCGAATACTGCACTATGGTCAGTCGCCACGCGGCTGGCCGATTGTGCCCCGGCGGCGGTCGTGCTCGGTGGTGGTGGTTACAA
>CAMDRJ010000296.1 GCA_945906755.1 Klebsiella pneumoniae
ATTTCTACGACAACGCTGTGCTCGAAATCGCGCAAAGCTTGCGACCCTCGGCGCGCGGTGAATTGGAAATCACGGATGTCAACCGGCATTATCTCGACCGCGGCGCGTTGGACGTGGTGGTGATGGGGCGTGGACATGCGTGGCTTGACACCGGCACGCACGAGAGTCTGCTCGAGGCCTCGCATTTCGTCGAAACCCTGGAACGCCGACAAGGATTGAAGATTGCCTGTCCGGAAGAAGTGGCGTTTCGCATGGGCTATATCGATGCTGATGCGCTTAAGGTGCTTGCCCACGCGGCCGGCAACAATGCCTATGGTCAGTATTTATTGACCATTCTGGACGACCGGATTTTCTGATGAAAGTATCGCAAGGAGCGATTCCCGACATTCTCATCGTGGAACCCGCGGTGTTCGACGATGCGCGCGGATTTTTTCTGGAAAGCTACAACGAGCGCGTTTTGCGGGAGACGGCTGGCATCGATGTGAAGTTCGTGCAAGACAACCACTCGCGCTCAGTCCGTAATGTGCTGCGCGGTTTGCACTACCAGATCCAACAGCCGCAAGGAAAGCTGGTGCGCGTGGTGGTGGGCGAGACGTTTGATGTCGCGGTCGATTTGCGCCGCGCATCGGCCACCTTCGGACGCTGGATGGGGCAGCGCCTGTCGGCAGAAAATCGCAGCATGCTCTGGATTCCGGCGGGCTTTGCGCATGGGTTTCTCGTGTTGTCAGAGTTCGCCGACGTGCTCTACAAGACCACCGACTACTATGCACCGCAGCACGAGCGCTGCATCGCCTGGAATGATGCTGACATCGGTATTGTCTGGCCGCTCACCAATGCGCCGATCGTCTCCGACAAGGATCGCCGCGGCGTGTCACTGCAGAGCGCCGAGACTTTTCCGTGATGCGCATCCTCTTGACCGGCGGGTCCGGCCAACTCGGCATGGCACTCAGGCGCACGCTCGCTGGGTTCGGCGAAGTCATCGCGCCAACTCGCGCAGTGCTTGATCTTGCTTCGGCGGATGCCATCATCGCGGCGGTGCGCGACGTGCGCCCAGATCTGATCATCAATGCCGGCGCGTACACCGCGGTGGACCAGGCGGAAAGCGAAGCTGAGCTCGCGATGCTGGTCAATGGCCTAGCACCGCGCGTCCTCGCTGATGAAGCGAAGCGGCTGAACATTCCGGTGATTCACTATTCGACCGACTATGTGTTTGATGGAGCAAAGACCGCGCCCTATGTTGAAGACGACGAGCCCGCGCCGCTCAATGTTTATGGCCGCACCAAGCTTGCGGGCGAACTAGGCGTCATGGCATCAGGCGCTGCGTGCCTCATTGTTCGCACCACTTGGGTGTATGCCTCGTATGGCAGAAATTTACTGCTCACGATGCGAAGGCTCGGTAAAGAAGGGCAGGAAATCAAGGTGGTCGACGACCAGCGGGGCGCACCGACATTCGCACCGCAGATCGCCGAAGCGACCGCAACAGTGATTGCCGGCGCCATCGTGAACGGCGTCTTGGATATGGACCGCTTCCGCGCGATCGGCGGCCTCTATCACCTCACTGCTGAGGGCCAGACGACTTGGTATGGATTTGCACAAGCGATTTTGGCGGGTACTGCGGCGATTCACCGCTTGGCGCCCACCACGACCGACGCATTCAAAACGCCGGCGCGCCGCCCGCTGAATTCTGTTCTCGACAACGAAAAATTTGCGCGGCAATTCGGCTTTCGACTGCCGGATTGGCGGATCGGGCTCGCTCGGTGCCTTGCGGAGATTGGCGCACCGTAATGCGCCCAGCCATCGGCCCGAGGTTGTCGCCGAAATTAACGCAACGGCGCTTTGCCTTGTGCGATATCGATGATCATCCGCGCCGCGAGATAAAGGCGCGGCTCGATCGAACTGATCAGAATGTATTCCGCGTTTACAGTATGAGCGCCGAACCCGCGCAGCCCGAATCCCTCGATCACCGGTGCATTGGTCTTGAGCGAAGCGCTCGCTGCATCGGTGAAGCCGCCACCGGAATCATCCAATACCTTGAGCGTGAGCCCGAGTTCCTTGTAGACCGCTTGCGCATGCGCGCTCAGTGCGCGGGATGACGGCTTTGCTTCAAGGGGCGGAACGCGGCGTTCGAATTGGAGTTCGACATGCGCCTCTGGCAGCAGCTTCGTTTTGATGCGCTCGCGCAGGCGCTCCTCGATCCCATCGTAATCGGCGACGCGCGCCACGCGCACATCGGCACTCGCCTGTGCAGCAGGTGGAATCATATTGCTCACGATGCCGGCGCGGGCCATTGTCCAATTCACCTTGACGCCGGTTTTTGCATCGGACAGATCGCGCATTTGCAGAATCTGGAAAGCGAGTTCGTCGAGCGCGTTGACGCCGCGCTCAGGCGCCGCACCCGCGTGGGAGGCACGTCCGCGCACGGTCAACTGCGCCAGTGCATGGCCGCTCGTGGCAAGGCGCACGCGGTCTTCGGTCGGATTGCCGCCCGCTTCAAACGACAGCACCGCATCGTGCTCGGTGCCAAGCCGCGTATGGTGATTGCGGGAACCCGGCGAGCCGATTTCCTCGTCGCCATTGATGAAGACCGTGATCGTGCCGTAGTCGCGAAAGTTCATCGCCTTCAACATCGCCATCGTATGGAAGATCACCGCGATGCCATGCCGGTTATCCGCAATCCCGAGTCCATAGGCGCGGTCACCGTCAATGCGGAACGGCTGATCGGTCACCATGCCCTTCGGATACACGGTGTCCATATGCGCAAGCAGAAGAATCTTCTTCGCGCCAGTGCCGGTGAAGGTGGCGCGCATCATCTTGCCGAGTTTCTCGGGCGTGTCCGACATGCGGTGGGTGTCGGCTTCGGTGGGCTCGATGAGTTCGACCTTTGCGCCCAGCGCCTGAAATTTCATGGCAATCGCACTTGCGATTCTTTCAAGCTCGACGATCTCGCGGCTACCTGATTCGAAGGCCGTAAGTTCCGCAAGGGTGCGAAGTAGCGCGGGCCTCTCGGCTTGGGCGAGCTTTTGCAAGCGTTCGACCGGCTGACTCGCAGCAAGGGTCGCCAAGCTTGCGCCAATGATGAGGACGATTATTTTTTGCAACGGACGAATCCAACCGACCTGCATGTCTTCTCCTGGCTTGCATCACATCAAACGGCAACACTTCCATCGTATATTGCTCTTCGATGCCATTCTCGTCGGTTCAGAGCGAGCACGCTTGATGCTCACGCCTAGGGAATAACTGAACAAGGGGGCTCGCCCCCTCGTAACTCCCTGAAAAATATGGTCACGCTGATTGCGCAAGATAGCTTAATCAGCGTTTCCCTAGACATCACCTCACCGGATTCAAACCCCAATGCAGTTCTCCCCCAAGCGCCAGCTTCGGTATCTCCAGACCATTGCGCGGCGCGTCCGGCAATTCCTGACTGGGCCGCAAACCGGTGACTGGATCGAGGGAAGCTACGCCGAACCGCAACGGGGATTCTTCCCGCGTCCGGACGGCAAGCGTCACTATGGTCTGCATCTGCCAAGTGGTCATGCCGCAAGATCTTCATGGCCGCTGGTGGTGATGCTGCATGGTTGCAAGCAGGACGCGCGCACGTTTGCCGCCGGCACCCGCATGAACGAGATCGCCGATCGCGAAGGATTCGTCGTTCTCTATCCCGAACAACGGCGGTTGGCGAATGCCTTTCGTTGCTGGAACTGGTTCGACACCACCGCACAACGCGGTGGCGGCGAGGCGGCGCTGATCGCCGGGATGGTCCGCGAAGTGAGCGCTGCCTACGCGATCGACCCTCGCCGCGTCTATATCGCCGGGCTTTCCGCCGGTGGTGCGATGGTGAATGTAATGGTCAATTGCTATGGCCAATTATTCGCCGCATGTGCGGTGCATTCGGGCCTCATGTATCGCGCCGCCGAATCAGCGTCGCAAGCGATGCGCGCGATGCGGCAGGGTTCGAGTGCTTCCCCGCAGGCGACCGTCGCGAAGGCTGCCGTATTCGTACCGATGTTGGTCATTCATGGCGTTGGCGATGCGGCGGTGCATCTGACCAATGCCGACCAAGTGGTCGAGCAGGCCGTGACCTTGTCCGGGCATGCGGCTGCCGCTCAATTGCGGACGACGCAGCATGACGCACCCGACGGCGAGGGACGTTCCTATACGACCTCCGAGTATCGCCACGGCGATCGTCTGCTCGTTCGCAAGATCCTGGTGGAAGGTTTGAGCCATGCCTGGAGCGGGGGTAACGATGAACTTGCGTTCAACGATCCACAGGCCCCGGATGCGAGTCGGATGCTCTGGGAATTCTTTTTAGAATTTGAGCGCGACCGTCCGCCCACGCCGTGAATGGACGCTGGTAGCGTCCATTTGACCAGGCAACGGCGTAAATAGACTCACTGCTTCATCGGCGCCCAGGCCGCGCGATTGCCATTTGCCACTGGATTGCGCAAGGTGCCGATGCCTTCGACCCAGGCTTCCATCACATCGCCCGCTTTGAGGAAGATGCCTTTGCCCGCGCCAACGCCGGCCGGCGTACCGGTGGCAATGATGTCGCCCGGTTCCAGCGTGAGAATGGTCGAGAGGTACGAGATTTGTTCGCGCACCGTCCATATCATCGTCTTGCTCGTATCGTCCTGCTGCAAGGTGCCGCTCACGGTGAGTTTGAGCTTCAAGTCTTGCGGATCGCGAATGAATGCGGCGGGCACGATCCAAGGCCCAAGCGGGCAGAACGTATCCCAGCACTTGCCCTGGAACCAATCAAACGCAAACGGATAGTCGGTGCGTTTGTTGAGATCGCGCGCCGATACATCATTGGCCACCGTGAAGCCGGCGATGTAATCGAGCGCTTGTGCAATCGGTACGTCCTTCGCGCGTTTGCCGATGACGACCGCCAGTTCCACTTCCCAATCGAGCTTCGAGGTTTCTTCCGGCTTGCGCACGACCTCTTCGGGGCCGATCACAGTGGTCGATGGCTTCTGGAA
>CAMDRJ010000297.1 GCA_945906755.1 Klebsiella pneumoniae
TACTTGCCGAGATGGGTGCGGACGCCAAGCGCGTTCAGGTGCTATTCATCACGGTCGACCCGGAGCGGGATACCGCCGAGGTGCTCAATCAGTACGTCACGGCGTTTGACCCGAGTTTCATTGGCCTCACCGGATCGGTCGATGACATCAAGCGCGTCACCAAGGAATTCAAGGTTTTTTTCCAAAAGACGGCAGGCACGACGGCCGACAACTACAGCGTCGATCACACCGCAGCGTTCTACATCTACGACCCAGCGGGCCGCCTTCGATTGTTTGCTCGTCACAATACCCCGGCGGCTGATCTTGCCGCGGACATCAAACTGCTCCTTGCCGGGAAGTAGCTGCGCGGGACCCCATTAATAACAAAGCCCCGTAGGGCCTCTGTCGTTTGGGTGAGCAGATCAGCGCTCGGCGAAAGCGGACTTCATCTTGGCAAGCGCCTTTGATTCGATCTGGCGAATGCGTTCGGCTGACACATTGAATTCAGCCGCGAGATCATGCAACGTCGCCGCATCCTTTTCCCGCAGCCATCTTGCCTCGATGATGCGGCGGCTTCGGGCATCGAGACTGGCAAGGGCGGTTGCGAGACCGCTGGTCCGACCGTGCTCCGACTCGATGGCCTCAAGTACGTCCGAAGGTTCGATCGTTGGATCAGAAAGGTAGTGGATCGGCGCGAAGGATTCGTCGTCATCCGACGTTGGTTCGAGCGGGACGTCGGCCCCGGAAAGCCGCGTTTCCATTTCGACCACTTCCGTTGGCTTCACATGCAGCGTATCGGCAATATGCTGGACTTCGTCCGGACTCAAGGTGTTGAGTGACGGCTTCATGCTGCGCAGATTGAAAAACAACTTGCGTTGGGCCTTCGTGGTCGCCATGCGCACGAGCCGCCAATTGCGCAAGATATATTCGTGCATTTCCGCTTTGATCCAATGGATCGCAAATGAAACCAGACGCACCCCGCGCTCCGGATCAAAGCGCTTGACCGCCTTCATGAGGCCGACATTGCCCTCTTGGATCAGATCGGCTTGCGGTAAGCCATAGCCGAGATAGCCGCGCGCGATCGCCACAACGGCCCGGAGATGCGATAGCACCAACTGGCGCGCAGCCTCCACATCTTCCTGGTCGCGATATCGCCTGGCGAGGTTCGCCTCGTTTTCGGCGGTGAGCAGTGGAAACTGGTTTACCGCGTGCACGTACGCATCCAAGCTGCCAAGGGCGCTTGGGACTGGAAACGCGATCGAATTACTCATTTGTATGCCCCCTGCGAGTCGTAGCTACTACCTGCCGCTAACCATCGGAACCGCCCGAAGCGGCTCATGGACGAATGTTAGCACTCCTGGTCTTCGAGTGCTAACACGGGGATTAGTTCCAACGTGACGAGCGCCGCAGAGCACACAGCCCGCCTAAATCTGACGAAGCGACGTGCGTAAGTGCCGACTAACCGAAAGATAGGCGCCGAGCAATCCCAGCACACCCGAGAATAGGATCGCTCCAGACAGGTCCGTGAAAGTCAATCCGTGCAGCCGAAATGTTGCGCCGAATGCGCCGGCGAGCTGCTCGATTTGATTGCCGATGTAAGTAACTACTATCGCCGCTAGTGCAGATCCGGCGGTCCCGCCAACGATTCCGATGGCCAGTCCGTAATAGCAGAACGGGCGTCGTATATAGGCATCCGTCGCACCGACCAAACGACTCACCGCAACCTCTTCAACCGCTGCCAGGATTTGCAGCCGTACGGTGTTAAACGTAATGGCGATTAACGCAATGCCAAGCAGACCGCCAAAGACAGCAAGCAGAATGCGTCCGACGCCGAGCACCACATCGGCCCGACGATGAATTTCGCCCTCCCATTGCACGGATGCAACCTTGTCAGCCGCGCGCAGCAGCGCGGCGACCTTGTCGCCCTCGGCCGCGCGACCGGCACTCAGCTCGACCGTGAACGCGTCGGGAAGCGGATTGGTTCGCAGGGTTGCGATCGCCTCGCCCAGCCCGTCGATGCCCTTCAACCGATCAAGCGCCGCCTCCTTTGAGATGTACCGGACGGCGCTGACCCCCGGGCCGCCCTTCGCCAATCCTTCGATGCGCGCGAGATCGGGCCGAGTCGCGTCAAGGGCCATGAATACATTCAAGACCGGGCGGCCAGTGACTTCGCCTGCGACGCTATCGAGGCTTCGCACGGCCACCATGCCCACCAAAGGGAGCGACACCGTTGCACCAATGACCACCATATTGGCAAGCGTCGAGAGTGGGCTTCGAAACAAGCGCCGGACCGCCGATTGCATGCCGCGCCCATGCGCACTTAGCCAAGCCCTCATGGCGTTACCGTTCCTTGATTCACGCGCACCACGCGTGACGCGAAGCGCTCAACCAACGCACGATCGTGGCTTGCGACGAGCACCGTCACGCCAACCTGGTTGAATGCCCGAAATATTTCGAAGATTTGCGCGCCGTAATCGGGATCGACATTGGCGGTTGGTTCATCGGCCACCAGCAGTCGCGGACGACCCACTAACGCACGGGCGATCGAAACGCGCTGCTGCTCACCGCCTGACAGGACCGCAGGATTGGTTTTCTCGCGGCCGAGCAGTCCGACTTTGTCAAGCGCTGCACGGACGCGACCGGCGCCATCGCGATACGTATAGCCGCTCACCGCAAGCGGCAGCATCACATTGTCGAAGACCGTACGATCAAAGAGCAGCCGCTGATCCTGCAGCACCAGACCGAGATTGCGGCGCAGATACGGGATCGCCGAATGTCGCAATGCACCGATGTTCTGCCCTTGTACTTCGACCATACCGCTGGTGGGTCGCTCGATGGCTGCAATGAGCCTGAGGATCGTGGTTTTACCCGCGCCAGACGGTCCGGTGAGAAAAACCATTTCACCCGCATCAACTGAAAAACTTACGCCTTTCAGTGAATCGACGCCGGCGCCGTAGCGCTTGTGAACGTCGGTGAAACGGACCATTGGTGGCGCACTTTGCGCGGACTTTGGCGTGCTCATTGCAACCGCATACGCGCCGCTGCACGCCGGGTGTGGAACCGAAGAGTGGGGCGAGTCAAGTTCATCAATCGAGAAGGGCGCGCGCGAAGTCGTCGGCGACAAACGGCCGCAAATCATCCAGTCCTTCGCCCACGCCGATGAATCGCAACGGCAAGAGCGCACATCCGCTCGCCGCTGAGCGGGCATGGGCAATCGCCACGACGACGCCGCCTTTTGCAGTGCCATCGAGTTTGGTCATGAGCAGTCCGGTGAGTCCGATTGCTTCATCGAACGCTTTCACCTGCGCCAAGGCGTTTTGACCGGTGTTGGCATCTAAAACCAGCAAGACCTCGTGGGGTGCCGTCGCGTCTGCTTTGGCAATGACACGCCGAACTTTTTTCAGTTCTTCCATCAGATGCAATTGGGTCGGCAGACGGCCTGCGGTATCGGCAATGACCACATCGATGTTGCGCGCGCGAGCCGCGCTCATCGCATCGAATACCACTGCGCCCGGATCCGATCCTTCCTGCGCGATGACGGTAATGTTGTTGCGTTCCCCCCAAACCGCTAATTGCTCGCGTGCGGCGGCGCGAAAGGTATCTCCGGCGGCCAATAAGACGCTTTGGCCGCGCCCTTGAAAATACTTCGCCAGTTTGCCGATGGAGGTGGTCTTGCCCACACCGTTGACGCCGGCAACCATCATGACAAACGGTTTCTTGCCCTCGCTTACGAGGGGCTGTTCCAGCGGGGCCAGGATCTTCGCGATCTCTTCGCGCAGTGCAGATTTCAATTGTTCGGAGGATTCGAGTTTTTCATTCTTAACGCGAACCCGCAATGCCTTGAGCAAGTGGGTCGTTGCACTGATCCCGGTATCGGCCATCAGCAATGCCGATTCAAGCTCCTCAAACAGCGCTTCATCGATGTGGCGTCCGGTAAAGATTGCGCCAAGCTGCGCGCGCGTGTTACGAAGGCCCTGCTTGAGTTTGTCGAACCACGACGGTCCGCGCGCCCCGACATTGGGTTCGACGGGCGCGGACTCGTTCTTCCTGGAGAAACCAAACATGCGTACGATCAGATCAAGAGAGCGAGGGTGCGGGCGCGGGTGGGAGGCTGGTTGGCGCTGGGCGCGGTATAGCATTGCGCCGTTTGCTCAAGTCGTCGGGCCATTGTGACCGCCTCGATTCTATCAAACGCCACTTCGTACACCGCCGATCGTCATGAAATATCACGTGCTAAGCCATGCCACCGAAGGCTAATACCCGACACCGGCCCAATACCGTTCGTATCATCGGCGGCACCTGGCGCGGGCGCTTGCTCAAATTTCCGAGTGCCGAAACGCTTCGCCCAACGCCCGACAGAGTGCGAGAGACGCTGTTCAACTGGCTCGGGCAGGACCTGACCGGGCTGCGTTGCCTTGATCTTTTTGCCGGAAGCGGCGTGCTTGGGTTGGAGGCGCTATCACGTGGCGCATCGTCGGTGACCTTTGTGGAGCGTTCAAGGCATACCAGCCGCGCGCTGGCTGATTCAGCAAAGCAGCTCGGCGCGGTTGATTACAAGCTGTTTTGCTGCGATGCGATAGAATTCTTGCGGCGTACTCGTGAGCAGCAGGGTGATGCGGACGGGTCCGCGCTATTTGATGTGATATTTCTCGATCCGCCCTATGGTGAGGGATTGATCGAAAAGGTGCTTCCGTCGCTTGGTCCGGTGGCGTCGCCCGCCGCGCTCATTTACTTCGAGGCGGACGGCGCGATCACTGCAATGGCGGATTGGACGATTCTCAAGGCGGCAAAAGCAGGCATGGTCCATTACGGACTGGCACAGAGGGACGGAACATGATGAGAAGAGCGGTGTACCCTGGTACGTTCGATCCGTTGACGCGGGGCCATGAAGATCTCGTTCGGCGCGCCTCTGCGCTGTTTGATGCGGTCGTGGTCGGTGTCGCCGACAGCCGCGGGAAGCGCCCTTTCTTCTCGCTGGAGGA
>CAMDRJ010000298.1 GCA_945906755.1 Klebsiella pneumoniae
AAGAACCGCTCCCATGCCCTCGATGTTTGATTTCGTCCGTGAGCAAAAATGGCTCGTCCGGATCTTCCTCATATTGATCTGTATCCCGTTTGCGCTGTTCGGGGTCGAGATGTATCAGCGCGATGCGGTTGGCGTCGACGCGATTGCCACGGTCGATGGCGACAAGATCCCGGTCAATGATTTCAATCAGCGCTACCAGCAACAGCAAGACCAGTTCCGACAAATGCTGGGTCGCAATTTCGATCCATCGATCTTCGACACGCCGCAAGCACGCCAAGGGGTGCTCGATCAATTGGTGACGGAGCGAATCCTTGGCAGTTACGTAGCGCGCCACCGCATGACACCAAGTGATGCGGAGCTAGTGCAGGCCATCGCCGAGAATCCAGACTTCAAGGAAGGCGGACAATTCTCCAAAGAGCGCTATCAGCAGCTCTTGCGGGCCACCGGTCGCTCGCCGATCCAGTATCAGGAAGAGACGCGGCGCACGCTCGCGTTCCAGCGCTTAAGCGGGGCCATGTATGAGGCCGGCATCGGGTCAAAGAAACTCGCTGCACGCGAAGCATCGCTCGCCGCCGAAACCCGCGAGGTCAGCGAATCAATGGTGAGTCCTGACCAGTTCATAGCGCAGGTAAAAATTTCACCGAAGGCGGTCGAGGCCTACTACAAGGCCAATCCGAAGGATTTCGAGATTCCCGAAGCAGTGCGTGCTGAGTTTGTCGTCCTCAACATCGAATCCTTTTCAGCACAAATCCCGGTGACCGCCGACGATGTGCGCAAGGCCTATGACGAGCGCTTTGCCGGCAAAGCCAAGGCGCGGGACGAAGCCAAAAAGAAGGCGGACGATCTACTAGCGCAACTACGCAAGGCACCGGAACGCTTCGCCGAATTGGCGAAAACCCATTCCGATGACCCCGGCTCGAAAGACAATGGCGGTGATCTTGGCTTCAATGCACGCGGCGCCATGGTGCAGGCATTCGACAACATGGTGTTCAAGCTGCGGCCAAAGGAAATCAGCCCGCTCGTTGAAACCGAATTCGGCTATCACATCATCATGCTGGATGATGTTCGCAAAGCCGAAGGGGCGGGCAAGTCAGAAGAACGGCGCGCACGTCATATCCTGCTGCAGGCGCCGACCGATGTGAAACCGTTTGAGGCGATGCGCGTCGAACTTGAGCGCGACTTGCGCAAGCAAAAGGCGTCGGCGGAATTTCCGAAGCTCGCTGAGAAATTCACTGCCAGAGCGGATCAGCAGGTCGACTCGCTAAAACCGATCGCCGATGAATTCAAATTAGCCTTGTCGACCTCTGACTGGATCCCGCGTGCCGGCGGTCCCACCGCAGGAGCACTCGGTAATTCGCGCATGCTGGCCGCATTGTTCGATGTCGAAACGCTGAAATCCAAACGCAGCACCGAGGCGCTTGAACTGAATCCTGGCATCTTTATCGTGGCGCGTCCGGTCGAGCATCGACCCCCAGCGGTACGAACGCTCGATGCAGCGCGCGCCGACATCGCCAAGCGTCTGACTGCGCAAGAAGCCAAAGCTCTGGCGGTGAAAGCGGGTCAGGAACGGCTCGCGTCCTTACAAAAGGGAACCGATGCTGGTGCTCGCTGGATCAATACGCGCACGCTCACACGCGAAGCGCCGACCGGATTGAGTCGCGAAGCAGCACGGGCAATCTTTCGCACCGATACGACAAAACTGCCGGCGTATGTTGGCCTCGAGGCGGCCGATGGCGGCTACGCTCTCTACCGGATCTCAAAAACCGGGGCAGGCGATGCGAGCGATGAGAAGCGCTTGACCGCTGCGCAGGCGAATCTTGCGCGCACGAACGCCCAAGAGCAGTTTCAAGGCTTCGTGGGCGGTCTGCGCGAAAAATCCAAGATCGAGATCAATAAGGCGAATTTGGAGCGCAAGAACAACTAAGCAGGTGGTGGCTTGCGGCGCTACTCGGTGCCGCCCGCTTCGAGTGGCATACCACCCACGACTCGGCTGAAGCCGCCATCGACATAGGTGATTTCGCCGGTGACCGCCGCGGCCAAATCGCTCAGCATGAACGCCGCGACATTGCCGACATCATCGATCGTCACATTGCGCCGGAGCGGTGCATTTTCGGCCACGAATTTCAGAATCTTGCCAAACCCTTGAATGCCGCTCGCGGCCAAGGTCTTGATCGGCCCGGCCGATAAGCCATTGACGCGAATGCCGCGCGGTCCAAGGCTCGCGGCCAGATAGCGCACCGCCGCCTCCAAGCTCGCTTTGGCCAATCCCATGGTGTTGTAATTGGGCACCACGCGTTCGGCGCCAAGATAGGTGAGCGTCAACAGGCTCGCTTTACGGCCTTCCATCATCGGCATCGCGGCTTTCGCGAGCGCGGCGAAGCTGTAGCTGGAAATATCATGCGCAACACGAAACGCCTCGCGAGAGACGCCTTCCAGAAAGTCACCGGCAATCGATTCGCGTGGCGCGAACGCAATGGCGTGGACGAGCCCGTCGAGGCCGTCCCATTCGTTTCGTAACGACGCAAACAAGGATGCGATATCGGCGTCATTGGCGACATCACAGGGCAATACGATGCTCGATCCCAATTCCTTGCCCATGTCGACGACACGATCGCGGAAGCGCTCGTTCTGATAGGTGAGCGCCAAACTCGCACCTTCGCGGCGACAGGCGCGTGCGATGCCAAACGCAATCGATCGATTGCTGAGAAGACCGGTAATGAGAATACGCTTGCCATCGAGAAAACCCATCGTTACTCCAGATTCCCAGGAGCGCCTTAGAAGCGCTTTGTTAGATTGGTGTGCGCCGCCATTATAAGGATAGTGGCGCGAATGAATTGCGGCAGAGCGGCACTATAGCCGTCTGATCACCGCGCCGGTGAACCATTGATTGGTTACACTGCGAGCCACGATGCGCAAAGCAACGCTGCTCCTCCTGACGTTCCTCGCCATGACCGGCTGCGGCCGCGTCTGGAACGATCCCTATCCCGCCGCCGAGCGGGACGCGAACATTCTTTATTCGTCGTTCACCGAACGGCCCAAAACGCTCGATCCGGCCAAATCCTATACCTCGGATGAATGGGATTTCATCAGTCAGATTTACGAACCGCCGCTGCAATATCACTATTTGAAGCGCCCCTATCAACTCATCCCGCAATCGGCCGCGGAGATGCCGAAGGTTCGCTATTTCAATGCCGCCGGCGCCGTAATAAAAGACGATGCGCCGGCCCGCGAGGTGGCTTATAGCGAATACGAGATTCGGATTCGGTCGGGCATTCAGTATCAACCGCATCCGGCCTTTGCGAAGGGCACTGATGGCAAGCCACTTTATCTAGGATTAGCCGAAGACGACATCAAGCGCCGCTTCATCCTCGCGGATTTCCCGCAATCAGGCACGCGCGAATTGATTGCCGACGATTATGTGTATCAGATCAAACGACTGGCTCATCCGCGTTTGAGTTCGCCAGTTTTCAGCCATATCGCCGATTACGTGGTGGGCCTGAAGGAACTCGGCGCGGCACTGCAAGAGGCAAATAAGAAAATCGTTGCGGCCCATCAAGCAACGTTCGGCGCATCAGACAAAGGATTGCCGTGGATCGATCTGCGCGAATTTGCATTGAGTGGCGTCACGGTGGTGGATCGCTACACCTACCGCATCCGCGTCAAGGGTAAGTATCCGCAATTCATCTTTTGGCTTGCGATGCCGTTCTTTGCGCCGATGCCGGTGGAAGCCGAACAGTTCTACACGCAACGCGGCATGAATGACGGCCGTAACCTGACCCTCGAATGGTATCCGGTCGGCACCGGGCCTTACATGCTGTCTGAGAACAATCCCAATGCGCGCATGGTGCTCACGCGCAATCCGCATTTTCGCGGCGAAGCGTACCCGTCGGAAGGCGCGGCCGGCGATCGCGAGGCAGGATTGCTGGCCGATGCCGGCAAGGTTGGTCCGTTTATCGATCGCATCGTCTATGCCCGTGAGCGCGAAAGCATTCCCTACTGGAATAAATTTCTACAGGGCTACTACGATCGGTCCGGTGTGGATTCCGATCAGTTTGATCAAGCCGTGAAGATCAGCTTCGAGGGCGAGGCCGCACTCTCCGAAGAGATGGAGCGGCGCGGCATTCAACTGCGCACATCGGTGGGCACCAGCACGTTCTACATGTCGTTCAATTATCTCGATCCGGTGGTGGGCGGGCCCAATGCGCGCAAGCTGCGCCAAGCGATATCGATTGCGATGGATTGGGAAGAGTTCATCACGATCTTCCAGAATGGTCGCGGCTTGCCCGGCATGGGGCCGATCCCGCCTGGCATCTTTGGCCATCTGGAGGGCGAGGCGAGCATCAATCCGGTGGTCTACGATTGGGTCGATGACAAGCCGCGTAGAAAACCGATCGAAGCAGCGAAGAAGCTCCTGGCCGAGGCGGGCTATCCGGCCGGTCGCGATGCGAAGACCGGCGCCCCCCTCGTGCTCTATCTTGATACCGTGCAGCGCGGCCCAGGCGACAAGGCGCGCCTTGACTGGTATCGCCGGCAATTTGCGAAGCTCGATATTCAACTGGAGATTCGCGCCACCGACTGGAATCGCTTCCAGGAGAAGCTGCGTAAGGGCAACACGCAGCTTTTTTTCATCGGCTGGAATGCCGACTATCCCGATCCGGAAAATTTCTTGTTCCTCTTGCACGGCGACCAAGGCCAATCAAAATTTTCCGGTGAGAACCGCGCGAACTATTCCAACGCCGAATTCGATACCCTGTTCGATCGGATGAAGGGTCTACCCAATGGAGCCGATCGCCAGGCGGTGATTTCTCGCATGGTGCGCATCGTGCAAGAAGACGCGCCATGGCTGTTTGCCTATCACCCGAAAGACTACCGGCTAATGCACGCCTGGCTGAAAAACGTCAAGCCGAACCA
>CAMDRJ010000299.1 GCA_945906755.1 Klebsiella pneumoniae
AAGAATTCCGGTCCGACCGGTCAGAAAATGGCCGCGCTGCTTGGCCGTCAGCATCGAGGCGAATCGTTTGGCGCATCGATTCCGGCTGAGATTACGCCAGAGTTTGTGCGAAGCGAAGTGGCGCGCGGTCGAGCGATCATTCCCGCCAATATCAACCATCCGGAAACCGAGCCGATGATCATCGGCCGGAATTTTCTGGTGAAGATCAATGCCAACATCGGTAACTCCGCGGTGTCGTCATCGATCGGCGAGGAAGTCGAGAAGATGACCTGGTCGATTCGCTGGGGCGGCGATACGGTCATGGATCTTTCCACCGGCAAGAACATTCACGAGACGCGCGAATGGATCGTGCGCAATTCGCCGGTGCCGATCGGTACAGTCCCGATTTATCAGGCGCTCGAAAAGGTGAATGGCAAGGCCGAGGAACTGACCTGGGAGATGTATCGCGACACGCTCATCGAACAATGTGAGCAGGGCGTTGACTACTTTACGATCCATGCAGGCGTGTTGCTGCGCTACGTGCCCCTGACCGCCAATCGGATGACGGGCATTGTGTCCCGCGGCGGCTCCATCCTCGCCAAGTGGTGCCTCGCGCATCACAAAGAAAACTTCCTCTATACGCATTTCGAAGATATCTGCGAGATCATGAAAGCGTATGACGTGTCGTTCTCATTGGGCGATGGTCTCAGGCCCGGATCGATCTATGACGCGAACGACGAAGCGCAGCTTGGCGAACTGCGAACGCTTGGCGAATTGACAAAGGTCGCTTGGAAGCACGATGTGCAGGTGATGATCGAGGGCCCTGGCCATGTGCCGATGCAGCTCATCAAGGAGAACATGGACATCCAGCTGAAGGAATGTTCCGAGGCGCCGTTCTATACGCTCGGGCCGCTTACGACCGATATCGCGCCGGGCTATGACCACATCACCAGCGCCATCGGTGCGGCGCAGATCGGCTGGTACGGCACGGCGATGCTGTGCTATGTGACCCCTAAAGAGCATCTTGGCCTGCCCGATAAAAAAGACGTCAAAGACGGCATCATGGCCTATCGCATTGCTGCGCATGCGGCCGACTTGGCCAAAGGCCATCCCGGTGCGCAAATTCGCGACAATGCATTATCAAAGGCGCGCTTCGAATTCCGTTGGGAAGATCAGTTCAACTTAGGGTTGGATACAGATACCGCGCGCGAGTTTCACGACAAGACGCTGCCGGCGCACGGCGCCAAGATTGCGCACTTCTGTTCGATGTGTGGTCCGCATTTTTGCTCGATGAAGATCACGCAGGACGTTCGGGATTACGCGCAGCAAATCGGCGTGACGAGCGAAGAGGCACTGGCCAAAGGCATGGAAGACAAGAGCCGTGAATTCAAGGAAAAGGGCGCGCAGATTTATCACCGCACCTGACGGGCACTTGCATGGCACGAAAAAAGGGCGGCCTTGGCTGCCCTTTTTCGTGCGTTGCCGCGCCGCCTACCGAAGCGTGGCGGGGTCCATCCTGATCGCCGCCTTGCTGTCGGCCTGCAGCCTCGATAGCCATTTCATCTATATGCCGCAGCCATTGAGCGAGGCGGCCGCGACTCGTATCGCACGATCCGCGCCCGCGGCAGAAGAAATCGTGGTGGTCGCATCAGACGGCACGCGCTTGCATGGTTGGCTCATCAATCATCGTAATCAACTCAAGAAGCCGCTCCTCATTTACTACGGCGGTAATGCCGATGAGGTGTCGTGGCTGCTCGCGCACGCACATCGTTTCCCATCACACGCCCTGCTGCTCATGAACTATCGCGGCTACGGGAGAAGCGAAGGCACGCCGCATCAGGATCGCTTGTTTGCCGACGCGCTGCATGTGTTCGATGCAATCGTGGCGCGCCCGGAAATCGACCGCGAGCGGGTGATTGCCTGGGGGCGTAGTTTGGGTACCGGTGTTGCCACCTATGTCGCAACGCAACGATCGGTCGCAAGCGTCATCCTCATCTCACCCTATGACAGCATGACCGCGCTTGCCGAACGACACATGCCCTACCTGAAATGGCTGCTAACCCAGCCCTTCGATTCAGTGAGCCTGGCACCACGGATCAACATGCCGCTCCTTGCGCTGGCCGCCGCAGGGGATGCGTTGATTCCGATCGCGCACACCGAGAAACTCGTCGCCGCCTGGAGTGGCCCGAAGCGGCTTGTGGTGCTGCGAGATGGCGACCACAACTCGCTCTCTGCATTTGCGCCGTTCTGGGAGGCGATAACCGCGTTTGTGAATGCGCAGCCGCGCTGACCGCCCGCATTGAGCGTGGCGCTATAGGAATCGTCGTGCGTCAATACGCCATGTGTCGGCGGATTCGTGGGTCATGATGCGGTCTCCGCCGCCATGCCCAAGTGATCGCGATAGCTCGACATCTTCTGGCATTAGAAACCGCTCATGCTTAGCGTGATAGATGACCCGAACTTTCGGTTGCAGCAAACTCTTTGGCGATTGCTCTACGACGATCGCAATACGGCCACTTTCAAGGCGGACGACCGAGCCGACCGGATAAATGCCGATGCAGCGAATGAACGCTTGAACGAGTTCGGGATTGAAGGAGTGCTTGCTCCACTCCAACAATTTGCGCAGCACTGCGGTCGGCGGTGTGGAGCCTTGATGTTTGCGGTCCGCCGTCATCGCGTCATAGACATCGACGATCGCTGCCATCTGACCAAGCCGCGAAATTGCGGCACCCGCCAGTTTATTCGGGTAGCCACTGCCATCCAGCCGTTCGTGATGTTCGCCGATGATGTGGAGGACGGCCTTGGGGACGCTTGAAACGTCAGCCAGTAAACTGCGTCCCTCACTTGGATGGCGCTTCATCACCGCGAATTCCGCCTCACTCAGCGGACCGGTCTTCTGCAAGATCGCCTCGGGTGTGAACGCTTTGCCGATGTCTAGCAAGAGCCCGCCCAGCCCAGCATCGTGAATGGACGCTTCATCGAGCCCCAGCGTGCGGGCAAAGGCGATCATCAATGCCGATGCCGAAACAGGATGTAGGTACGTATATTCGTCTTTCTCCTTGATCTGGCATAGGGAGACCAACGCTCCCGGATTCTGCGTAATCGATCTGGCGATACGATCGACTAGTTGCCGCGGCTTGTCCAACATCAAGGACTGCTTGTCCCGAGCGTCCGCAATGACCTTTCGCACGATCTCTTTGCCATCCAGACGAATGCTTTTTGCGGTGACCAAGGCCTCAGGTAAGCCGAGCCGAGCAGCCGCAGCTGACTCGTTGCCGGCAATGTTCTGAATGGTTTGATCGATTTGCCGCGCGACCTCCTCAGCGGTCGGTGCACCGGGCATATCAAGGCCCCGCGCCATGTCGATGTAGACCTCTTTGATTCCGGCTGCGGCGATTTGGTCGATCTGTGCGCCGTTGTTCAGCTTGAACTGGGTGCCAACAAATGGGCGGTATTCCGGGTCGGCGGACAAGTCGTGAATGAACATGCCCGGTGAGAGCTGTTCCACTGCAATTCGCTTGAGCATAGTCGCGGAAGGTCGGGTGACGGCGCGGGGTGCGCCGGATCGTCCGCTAGTCTTTCGGCATAAAATGACGTTGCCGCAGCGAAGCGTTTGGTCGGGCAAGCAAAATTGCCCCGTGCTTCAATTTAAGGCGAAGCCGATCCGCGTAGCTCTTGTATCAACGTGGTGATGTGTTGTTCTACAAGCGCCAAACCGAATAGCCGTTAGTAGTGAGGGCCGATGCGTCCGCGCGGGCCTTCACATCAGCGAAGACACCACCTGGCGCAAGTTTCTTGCCAATTGTCGCGAGCGCGAACGAATTAAATTGATCATGCGCGACTGCTGCCACCATTGCATGGGCGGCCGGCAGCTCGTCCCAGCGTTTCAATTTGACGCCGTACTCATGCTCTGCTTCGGCGGCTATGGCGAGCGGGTCATGCACATGCACGATTGCGCCATAGGATTCAAGTTCGCGAATAACGTCGATCACGCGCGAATTGCGAATGTCAGGGCAGTTTTCTTTAAATGTGAGTCCGAGCACGATGACATCGGAGCCCCGCACCGGAAATCCCGCTTTGATCATGAGCTTTACGGTCTCATCGGCGACATACTTTCCCATGCCGTCGTTGATTCTGCGGCCGGCCAAGATCACTTGCGGGTGATAGCCCAGCATATCGGCCTTGTGGGTCAGGTAGTACGGATCAACACCGATGCAATGCCCACCGACCAACCCAGGTCGAAACGGCAGAAAATTCCATTTGGTGCCGGACGCCTTGAGCACTTCGAGCGTGTCGATGCCCATGCGATGGAATATCAACGCAAGTTCGTTCATTAGCGCGATATTCAAATCGCGTTGTGTGTTCTCGATGACTTTGGCCGCCTCGGCAACTTGGATGCTCGATGCGCGGTACACACCGGCGGTGATGATGCTTTCGTAGATTTCGGCGACGCGGTCCAGCGTGGCAGGCGTATCGCCTGAAACAACCTTGACGATCCGCGTAAGGGTGTGTTCTTTGTCGCCCGGATTGATACGTTCCGGGGAGTAGCCCACGAAGAAATCGGTCTTCCATTTGAGATTGGAGTGTTTCTCGATCACCGGAATGCAGACTTCTTCGGTGGCGCCCGGGTAGACCGTCGATTCGAAGACGACGATCGCACCTTTCTTGAGATTCTTGCCGACCGCCGTGCTTGCGCCAACGAGTGGCCGAAAATCCGGTTGGTGCGCATCGTCCACCGGTGTTGGGACGGCTACTACGATGAAATCTGCCTCGCGTAATTTGGCCGCGTCGTTCGTCACCTCAAGCAGTTTGGCGGCGCGTAGCGCTTCAGTCGAAACCTCCCCGGTTGGATCGACGTGCCTGCGGTATGCGGCAATTTTGTCGGTCGATAGGTCATAGCCGATCGCTCGATATTTCTTGCCGAATTCGAC
>CAMDRJ010000300.1 GCA_945906755.1 Klebsiella pneumoniae
ATTGGGATCCGGTCCTGCTCACTGCGGTATCGGATCTTGAGGTGGAAAGCGAAGAGGAAGACGGCAAGCTATGGAGCATCCTCTACCCATTCGTCGATGGCCCGCAGCAAGGCGTCGCCGGTCTGACCGTTGCAACCACCCGGCCTGAGACGATGCTCGGTGACGTCGCGGTCGCGGTGAATCCCGACGACGAGCGCTACCGGCATTTCATCGGCAAATCGGTTCAGCTGCCGCTTACCGATCGCAGCATTTCGATCATCGGCGATGATTATGTGGATGCGGCCTTCGGCACCGGTTGCGTGAAGATTACCCCGGCCCACGATTTCAATGACTATCAAATTGGTGTGCGGCACAACCTCGCCTCGATCAGCGTCCTTACCTTGGAGGCGAAGATCAACGAGAACGGGCCTGGCGCCTATCGCGGACTGGACCGCTACGACGCCCGCGCGAAGATTCTGCAAGATCTCGAAACCAAACAATTACTCGTCGCCACCAAGCCGCACAAGATGCTGGTACCGCGCTGTGGCCGAACCGGCGCGGTGGTCGAGCCACTGTTGACCGATCAATGGTTTGTCGCGATGAGCCAGCCTGGGTCGGCCAAGACGCCCCATCCGGGTAAGTCGATCGCCCAGGTTGCGCTCGACGTGGTCGCCCGCGGTGACATCAAGTTTCATCCGGAAAATTGGACCACCGTCTATAACCAATGGCTGACCGGTATCCAGGACTGGTGCATCTCGCGTCAGCTGTGGTGGGGACATCAGATCCCCGCCTGGTATGACGAGCAAGGACGCATCTATGTCGGCCGGGATGAAGCAGAAGCCACCCGGCATGCGCGCGCGGCCGGTTACACCGGTGCACTCACGCGCGATCCCGATGTATTGGACACATGGTTTTCTTCGGCACTCGTTTGCCATTCCACCTTGGGTTGGCCCACGCCAGCAGGCGTTGCAAAGACTGAATACGACCTTTATCTGCCATCGTCGGTGCTCGTTACCGGCTTTGACATCATTTTCTTCTGGGTCGCGCGGATGGTGATGATGACGACCTGGTTCACCGGACGTGTGCCGTTTCGCGATGTCTACATCCATGGCCTCATCCGCGACGCCGAAGGCAAGAAGATGTCGAAATCCTTGGGCAATACGCTCGACCCGGTCGACCTGATCGATGGCATCGACCTCGCGAGCCTGCTCAAAAAGCGCACGACGGGGTTGATGAGGCCCGAAGACGCCCCGCGTATCACCGCGAAGACGAAAAAGGAATTTCCGGAGGGGATTAGCCCGTTTGGTACCGATGCGCTTCGCTTCACCATGGCGGCCTATGCAACGCTTGGTCGCAACATCAATTTCGACCTCAAGCGCTGCGAGGGTTACCGGAATTTCTGCAACAAGCTGTGGAACGCCACGCGCTTTGTCTTGATGAACACGGCAGGCAAGGACTGCGGTGTCGACGAATCATTGCCGGTCACGCTTTCCTATGTCGATCGTTGGATCACGAGCCTCTTGCAAGGGGTCGAAGCAGAAGTGGAAAAGGGATTCGCCGAGTACCGTCTCGACAACGTCGCCAATGCCATCTACCGGTTCGCCTGGGATGAGTATTGCGACTGGTATGTTGAACTGGCGAAAGTGCAGTTGGCGACCGGCGATGAGGCGGCACAACGCGGCACGCGCCGCACCTTGGTCCGAACGCTTGAGACGATTCTCAGGCTTGCGCATCCGCTGATCCCATTTATCACGGAAGAGCTATGGCAAAACGTCGCGCCACTGGCAGGCAAGACGGGCGAATCGATCGTGTTGGCGCCCTATCCACGTACTGACGCCACCCGTGTTGATGCAGGCGCCGAAGCAGAAGTCAGGCGCTTGAAGGCGCTCACCGATGCCTGTCGCAATCTTCGCGGTGAGATGACCCTGCCGCCGGGACAACGCGTGCCACTGCTCGCAACCGGCGACAAGACCGCATTGGCAAGAATATTCCCCTACCTGATAGCCCTGGCACGCTTATCGGAGGCCACGGCGGTGGATGAGTTACCGCAACTGGACGCTCCAGTGGCGGTCGTGGAGGAACATCGGCTGATGATCAAAGTGGAGATTGATCGGGCGGCGGAACGCGATCGCCTCATGAAGGAAATCGCACGCGTTGAAGGCGAGCGCGTGAAGGCAGCAGCCAAACTTGCCAATGAAGGATTTGTTGCCCGCGCTCCGGCCGCGGTGGTCGCTCAAGAGAACGAGCGACTCGCAGGCTTTGAGGCAATGCTCAAGAAATTGCGCGACCAGCTTGGGAGGCTTGGCGCGTAAGGGGTCGCGCGACCCCTATCTACCGCAGATTAGCCGGCCGATCCCCACGAGAGAAACAGGACGGCCCCGCCGAACAGCACACTGACCAGCACGCCGGTTCCCAAGGCGAGAATCACAGCATTGCCCCAATCGTAAAGGATGTGGCGGGTGCGCATTGCCGGCCCGCTCACTTGTTCTACTTTATTCACGTCTTCTCCGTCGCTGGTTGGCCGTGCATCAACGCGATGCAGGCTCTGGCAGTGATGATCGTCACTAATTATGAAAACCGTATAAGCAATTAGTCCATTAAGCCCCAACAATATGGCCACATCATGGCGACAAAGTGGCTTTTAGCACGATTCCTTGCGGAGCATACGTCGCCCCGTTAGGCTTTGGGAATAACTGAACAAGAGGGCTCGCCCCCTCGTAGCTTCCCGAAAAATATGGTCACGCTGATTTCGCAAGGTATCTTAATCAGCGTTTCCTTTGCAATTCATCGCAGCAAATGAAGGGCTCCATGGCAAAGCGCATCGCAATCGTCGAAGACAACGAAGCGATCCGAGAAAACTACTCGGACGCACTACGACGCCAAGGCTATGAAGTCGCCGCTTACGGAACGCGGACGAGCGCAATGGCGGCGTTTCGCCTGCGCTTGCCCGATCTTGCGGTCGTCGATATCGGGCTCGCCGACGAAGTCGACGGCGGGTTCACGCTCTGTCGCGAACTGCGCGCCATGTCGGAAAGCGTGCCGATTATTTTTCTCACCGCACGTGACAGCGATTTCGATATGGTCTCTGGGCTACGCCTCGGCGCGGACGACTATCTCACCAAAGACATCCGCCTGCCGCATCTCCTCGCGCGGATCGCGGCGTTGTTTCGCCGCATCGACGTACTTTCCTCGCCGCCAAAAAACGAAGACGTACTCGCACGTGGAGAGCTGCGGATCGACCTCAAGCGCCTCACCGCCACTTGGAAAAATCAACCGGTTGATCTCACGCTCACGGAATTTTGGATGGTGCATGCCCTCGTGAAATTTCCCGGTCATGTGAAGAGCCGCGATCAGCTCATGTCGGAGGCCAACCTCACCGTTGACGACAACACCGTCACCTCTCATGTAAAGAGAGTCCGCAAGAAATTCGCCGCCATCGACGCCGCGTTCGATGGTATCGATACGATCTATGGCATGGGCTATCGCTGGAAGGCGTCGTAGGACCGCGCCGTGCGACGGTTCGGCATCCGGATTCGGACGAAGCTGCTGCTGGCGACACTCGTCCTCGCTCTCATTCCTTTCGTGGGCTATGGGTATGTCCGCGAACTGGAGAGCTTCCTTCGCTCCGGCCAGGAGCAGGCTGTCATTGGCACCGCGCGCGCAGCGGCGACGGCATTGCATGACCGCCCGAAGCTGCTAGAGCTCCGATCCAGCGCGACGAGCGTGCCAATACCGCCAGAATTGACCAACCCGGATCTCCCGCTGCCTCTTCCGGAAGACGGCCCCCTCAACCGCGGCATCAATGAAACCGCCCTCAATGATCGGATCCGGATCACACGTCCGACCCCCGAGCAAGCCAACGAGGAGATCGACCTCATCATTCGCGGCATGGGCCGCGGCAACGCGCGTATCTGGGTGGTCGATCAGCAGCGTCGGCTACTTGCCGTAACCGGCTCATTGCAACGCGATCAGCGACGCGATCCGCTCATCCCGGCAGCAAGCGAAGGCATGTGGGGCCAGATTGAAGAGCGGTTTCTGCGGCCGCTCTACACCTGGCTCCTGGCGCCGCCCAATGAAGACTTCGAAGATGCCTTACCGGAAACCGTGCTATCCGGCGGGCGCGACCTCGATCGCGCGCTTTCCGGGATTGCCGCCTCGCGCTGGCGTCACACGACGGATTTTCGGGCGACGGTTATTTCGGCGGCGCATCCGATCTGGAGTGGCGACGAAGTGGTCGGGGCCATCGTCATCGAAGAGACGGCCAATGCAGTGCTGATGCTGCGCAATCGCGCTTTTGAGCATCTCCTTACTATGACGCTCGCGGTATTTCTCTTTGGTGCGGGCGCGCTTGCACTTTTTGCAACACGGATATCGTCTCGTCTGGCGCGCTTGCGCGACGAGGCCGATAGCGCGATTGACTTGCGCGGTCGCGTCAAACATCTCGTGCAGGGCTCGGAAGCAGGCGATGAAATCGGCGATCTCTCACGCAGTTTCTCGACCATGCTCGCACGCCTTGCCCAGTACAACACTTACCTCGAACGCATGGCGGATCGCCTGTCGCATGAATTGCGCACCCCCGCGGCCGTGGTCAGTTCGTCGCTTGACAATCTACGATCAAAGAATCTGCCCGGCGATGCGGAGGTCTATATCCGCCGCGCCGAGGAAGGCGTCAAACGACTCAATGACGTTCTCACGCGCATGCGCGAGGCAACGCAACTTGAGAACATGCTGCGCGAAGTTGAACGCGAACGGTTTGATCTCGCGCGGGTGGTCGCCGGCTGCGTGGAAGGCTATCGAGGGGTGTTCACCACGCACCGGTTCCTGCCGGTGCTGCCGCCGACGCCCGCGTGGCTGCTCGGCTCGCCTGATCTGGTCGCACAGCTCCTCGAT
>CAMDRJ010000301.1 GCA_945906755.1 Klebsiella pneumoniae
TCAAGATAGGTCTTGAAGCCTTGCGGACGTTTAAGACGCCGATTGCCACCCAGGCGATCGACATTGCCGGAAATCGCGAGCAGCGCATGAAACGCACGAAATGTTTGGACGCCATTTGACATCGCGTCAATGCCATGGCCGCTGACAAATACTGACGGTCCACGCGCGAAGTGGCGTGCCGCCGCGACAACGTCTTCGGCATTCACTTGCGCAATCGAGGCCGCGCGATCGGGTGGATACTTCGCGGCGCGCTCGCGCAAGGCATCGAAGCCGTGGCACCAAGCGCGCACAAACGCTTCGTCGTAAAGGCGCTCTTTGATCATTACATCGATCATCGCGAGCGCAATCGCTGCATCGGTTCCTGGTCGCGGGCGAATCCACAGATCAGCAAGGTCGGCCGATGGCGTGCGAAACGGGTCGATCACGACCACGCGGGCGCCGCGCGCTTTGGCGCACTTGAGGCGAGCCCATTGAATCGGATTGGCCGCGGTGAGATTCGCTCCGACGATCAGGGCGCATGCGGTGCGGTCGATGTCTTCGCCACCTGCGATCCCAAGACCGGTGATCATGTCGCTCACGCCCCGGCAGCCGCCGCAGAGATCCTGATTGATGAGCCAGTTGGGGGAACCGAGCGAACGCATTAGGAGCGCGATCACCGCTCCGCGACTGAAAAACGCGCCGCTCACCGCCCCGGCGATTGCGAGCGGTCCGTGTTGTGTGCGCACGCGCGCTAGCTGATCGGCCATTTCATCAAGCGCGGTGTCCCACGAGATGCGCTCAAATTTGCCACTACCCCGAGGGCCGACGCGGCGCATGGGATACGTGATGCGATCGCGCCCGTAGGTCGACTCCGGCAATCCGCGCATTCCCTTCACGCAGAACGCGCCCTGCGATGTGGGGTGGGTAGGATTTGGCGCAACATCGACCACTCGCCCATCACGCACACTAGCCAAAGCGCCGCACAAGGTGCTGCATTCCCAGCAGGTGGTTGGCGACACTTTGTCCAGCGATTCTCTGGCGGCAGCTTTCATCCTTGCAACTCTCAGTAGAGATCGTTCCGGTGCGATGGTTTCATAGTACATTGGGCGTTGTTTCCACGTCGCATCCACCCGCTTTTATTGAGCTTTTCATAGTGATCAGAACTTATGGTGAGAACGCTCAGCACCCCCTCTCCCCGACCCTCTCCCGCAAGGGGCGAGGGTGAGATCAGTCCTTATTCGCTACCGCGAATAAGGAGAATATTTGTATCGAGCCCAATTCGTGCAGGCTGAACCGGTTCGCGTTCGTCATACCGATCTCGATGCCTTCGTTCGTGCGCTCTTGAGTGCGAAAGGCATGAGCGCCGAGGACGCCGCCACCGCCGCTGAAGTGTTCGTGTGGGCGGATCTGCATGGGGTTGCTTCACATGGTGTCGCGTGGCTGCCTGTCACGATGAAGCTCATCGACGAGGGCGCTCTCAACGTACACGCGCGGCCGCATCTTGCGATCGACATGCCCGCTCGCATCGTGGTGGAAGGTGGGGGCGGCGCGGGATCGATCGCGATGATGTTCGCCACCCATGCCGCGTGTGAGCGAGCGGCGCGGGCGGGCGTTTGTATTGCTTCGGTTCGCGATTGCACGCATACCGGTCCGATCGGGCGTTACGCAACGCTTGCTGCCAATGCGGGTTGCGCGGCGATCGTGTTGGTTGCAGGACCTCCGTTCATGGCGTATCACGGTAGCCGGGTGGCGAGTCTGTCGACGAGTCCGATCGCGATGGCAGTTCCAGGCCCCGGTGGTGAACCGATCGTGCTCGATATCGCCACGAGCGTGATTCCATTTAGCAAGCTCCGTCAAGCCAGAACACTTGGCACGCCCATCCCTGCAGGAGCCGCTCTGACGGTTGATGGCCGTCCAACGACTGACCCCGCGCAGGCATTCGTGCCGCTGCCGATCGGTGGACACAAAGGGTCCGGGCTGTCGTTGATGACCGAGCTACTGACGAGTGTGCTGGTCGGCAATGCGATTCTGACCGATCACATTCCCGCGGACGGCACGCACCGGCACACGCAAAACGCATTGATCGTCGCGATGAAGGTGAGCGCCTATCGCTCTGATGACGCATTCGCACAGGATGTCACGGCGCTCGCTGCGATGATCAAAGACCTGCCACGCGCCGAAGGCGTAGATGAAATTCGCCTGCCCGGTGAGCGCAGTGCGCAACTTGCACGCGAGCGCGAGGCCAATGGCATTCCCATCCCGGGGCCAACCTGGTCTGCGCTATTGAACCTGGCAACGTCGATGAGGATGCCACCACCAATGGCGCAACCAGCATGATGCAGATCGGGACACCAGATAGAGCCCTCGCGCGCCGGCGTGAGTTACCGCTGCCAAGCGGCGCCACCTATTTCAAGAGCGAATTCATCGACGCGCCCGTGGTAAGCCCTGTAATCGGCGGGCCCGGCTGCGCCGATGGCGATCGAACTCGCGCATCCACGCTTGCACCGGTCGCGTTCCTCATTGAGCAGGGCCCCGATTCAGTCGTGCAATCGCATTTTCATCACAACGACGAGTTTCAAGTGGTGGTCGCAGGCAGCGGCTTCATCGGTCGTAATCCGGTCGCACCGGTGAGTGTGCATTACGCAGGCGGCTATACCGGCTACGGGCCGGTGGTGGCCGGGCCGAACGGGCTCAGTTACTTCACCTTGCGGCCGCGTTTTGAGGCCGGTGCTTTGTACCTGCCCGATGACCGTGCCGCAATGAAGCGCGGGCCAAAGCGTCACTTTCGAACGTCGGCGATCACCGTGCGGGGCGAAACCGATCGCGCGAGTGCAGCCGCAGTGGAGACGGTTGTGCCGTTGGAGGCCGATGGCATTATGGTCAGCACCCTGCGCATACCCCCAGGCGGCGAATACGACGCGCCCGATCGTTCACAGGGAAGCGGCCAGTACTGGCTGGTTGTCGGCGGCTCGCTCGTACACACCGGTACAATTCTCGACGAGCGATCTGTTTTGTTCGTCGCGGGCGATACGCCTACTTCACCGATTGTTGCCGGGGCGGCCGGTCTCGATCTACTGATTCTTCAATTTCCGCGCTTGTTGTATTCCGATCGCGTAACGCATCCCATCACAGGATAAAACCATGCATGATCTCGTCATCTCCGGTGCGCAAGTCTTCGACGGCTTGGGGAATGCCCCGCAATCGGCTGACCTCGCCGTCAAAGACGGTCGCATCGTCGCGATCGGCAAGATCACCGATGCCGCCAAAGAGCGCGTGAACGCCGATGGCCTCGCACTCGCCCCGGGCATCGTCGATCTGCACACACACTACGACGCGCAAGTCACCTGGGATCCGACGCTCTCGCCGTCTCCGTCGCTTGGCGTGACCACCGCGGTGATGGGCAACTGCGGCTTCGGTATTGCCCCCTGCCCACCTGCCATGCGCGAAACACTGTTGCGCAATCTTTCGGTCGTCGAGGGGATGGAACTCGATGCCTTGCAAGCAGGCACGCGCTGGGACTTTCAGTCGTTCCGTGAGTTTATTGGCCTGGTGCGCAAGCAACGCCCGTATATCAATACCGCGGTGTTCGCGCAGCATTCGACGATTCGCTCGGTCGTGATGGGCGCCGAAGCGTCCACGCGCGCCGAAGCAACACCGGCCGAGATGGACGCGATGAAGCGCGCGGTGCGGGACGCCATGGATGCCGGTGCGATCGGCTTTGCCTCGTCTTTCTCGCCGAATCATTCCGGCTGGGGTGGCCTGCCGATGCCCTCCTGTATGGCAACCGATGCGGAACTGGAATCGCTCGTTGGCGTCCTCGGTGAGGTCGGCCACGGCGTTTTCATGATGGCGACCGGCCCGCGCGCCACACCGCAATTCATGGAAGGCATGGCCAAGAAAACCAAGCGGCCGATGTTCATCAGCACCGCGCTCACCATGTACAACGAAGCGGCGCCCGAACGCGCGATGACTTACTACGACTACTGTGCGGGTGCGATCGCGCGTGGCAACGAGGTCTATATTCAGACCACCTGCCAGCCGCTTTCATTCACGTTTGATCTGCTGGACCCGTACATTCTCTATAGCCATGACGCGTTCGATCGGATGCGTCAATGCAAGCCCGACGAACTGCCTGCCGTGTATGGCAACGCGGCATTTCGCGCAGCCTTTCGCGCCAATCTCGCCAAGCCAAAGGCCGGCATCATCTTCTACGGCAACTGGGACCTCATCGAGATCGCCGCAACCACCCGCTCCGAAAATGCGAAATACGAAGGCAAGACGGTCGGTAGCGCCGCGCGTGAAGCGGGCAAAGATCCGCTCGATTTCTTCTTTGATCTCGCGCTAAGCGATGCACTTGGCACCACCTACGTCGGGAAGTTTTTTCAGAACAACGACATGGCGGTTGCCCCACTCATCTCGCATCCTGCGGGCGTCATCACGTTATCGGATGCGGGCGCGCATTTGAAATTCCTCTGTGACGCCGGCTTCGGACTGTACCTGCTTGGCCACTGGGTGCGCGAGCAAGGCGTGTTCAGCTTGCAGGAAGGCATTCGCCGTCTTACCAGCGACCCTGCCAAAAAATATCGAATTCCTGATCGCGGTTACTTGCAAGTCGGCGCGCATGCGGACCTGATGCTGTTTGATCCGCAGACCGTCGGGATTTCGAAATCAATTCGCGTCGGCGACCTGCCGGCCGGCGGCTCGCGATTGATTCGAAAACCGTCGGGCGTGAAAGGCGTGTGGGTCAACGGCACGCAGGTCTTCGATGGCAACGATTACCCGAAGCTCGCGGCGGGCCCCGGGCAATTGCTCGATCGGTTTTTACAGTAAGGAATAATTGAACAAGGGGCTGCCCCTCGTAACTCCCCGAAAAATTTGGT
>CAMDRJ010000302.1 GCA_945906755.1 Klebsiella pneumoniae
CAGCCTCGAAAACAATCCCGCACTGGTCAAGTCAATCTGCAATTGGGATTGGATTATTAATGCTGTTTCTAATGCGAATTATAATTACCTGAGAAAACTCAAACAATGTTCGCCTATCTCGTTCGCACCAGCCTCGCCAATCGCATCCTTGTGATCGGCGCAGCAGTCGTGCTGATGGTCTATGGCGCGATCACGCTGCAACAGTTGCCGGTCGATGTGTTCCCGGATCTGAACAAACCGACCGTGACTCTCATCACAGAGGCGGGCGGCATGGCCCCTGAAGAGGTCGAGCAGCTCATCACTTTCCCGCTTGAAACAGCGATGAACGGTATGCCTGGCGTGGCCGGTGTCCGATCGGTTTCGAGTGTCGGCCTGTCATTCGTGTACGTGACGTTCGAATGGAACGTCGATATCTTTCGCGCGCGGCAACTGGTCGGTGAGCGTTTAGCGCTTGTGCGCGAGCAGATTCCCACCGGCGTGCACACGGCGCTCGGACCCGTGTCATCGATCATGGGCGAAATCATGCTGATCGCCTTGCCGATCGATCCGGCCAGGATCTCACCGATGCAGGTCCGTGAATATGCCGACTGGGTGCTGCGGCCGCGCCTCTTGGCGATCGCAGGCGTTGCGCAAGTAATTCCAATCGGCGGCGAAGTGCGTCAATTTCAAGTGCAACCCAACACCGCGCGCATGGCCGAGCTTGGCGTAACCGTCGAGCAGATCGCATCCGCCTTGCGCGGCTTCGCAGCCAACACGAGCGGTGGGTTCCTCGAACTGAATGCACGCGAATACCTGATTCGCAATCTCGGTCGCACCGCGCGTCTGGAAGATCTGGAGCGCTTGGCAATCTCCGTTCGCAACGGACAACCCATTCTGCTCAAACAAGTTGCCGATGTGCGGTTCGCGGCGGCGATCAAGCGCGGCGACGCCGGGCTGAATGGCAAGCCAGCCGTCATCCTCGGCATTCAGAAGCAACCCGATGCTGACACCGTCAAACTCACCGAACGCATCGAAGCCACCCTTGATGAAATGAAGAAGACGTTGCCGGCAGGCATGGCCGCGCCAACGGTGACCATGCGCCAGGCATCGTTCATCGATGCGTCGATCGACACCCTGAAGGGCAAGCTGATCGCCGCATCCGTTGTGGTCGCGGTAGTGTTGTTTGCGTTTCTCGCTAATCTGCGCACGACGCTCATATCCCTTGCAGCCATACCGGTTTCGATATTGATCACGGTGCTGGTATTCAAGTACTTCGGCTTCTCGATCAACACGATGACCCTGGGTGGACTCACGATCGCGATCGGCGAGCTGGTCGATGATGCGGTGGTCGGCGTGGAGAACGTTCTCAGGCGATTACGCGAAGACCGACGAGAGCGGACCAGGCTTGCCACGGTCTCCCTCATCGTGAAAGCAACTTTGGAGGTGCGCTCGGCAATCGTCTATGCCACGGTCATCATCGTGCTCGTATTGATCCCGCTTTTCTTTCTGCCTGGCGTCGAGGGGCGATTGATGATGCCGCTTGCGATTGCCTACATCGTCTCGCTTATCGCAAGCATGTTGGTCGCGGTCACGCTGACACCGGTGCTCTCGTATTGGCTGCTGCCTGGCATCAAGCATCTCGACCATGGTGATCCATGGCTGGTGCGCCGCCTGAAGACGTCCTATAGCGGTGCATTGACATGGGTGCTCGCGCACCCAAAGAGCACCGTCACCGCGGGTGGCGTAGCAGTCGTTATTGCTGCGGCAACGGTGCCCTTCTTCGCGACGACATTCCTGCCGCCTTTCAATGAAGGCTCAGCGTTGGTCGGGTTGCGACTGAACCCGGGCACGACCCTGAGTGAAACCGTTCGCATTGCCGCCCAAGCCGAGGTGCTGGTGAGCAAAGTCCCTGAGGTCGCGCTGGTCGGACGCCGCAGCGGTCGGGGCGAACTCGATGAACATGCTGAGGGCGTCCACGTTTCGGAGCTGGATCTCAAGCTCGTGCGTTCCGATCGATCACTCGATGCGATCTACGGGGATATTCACCGTCTGCTCGCGCCGTTCCCGGTCGCCTTGAATATTGGTCAACCGATCTCGCACCGGATCGATCATATGCTCTCAGGGGTGCGCTCCCAGATTGCGATCAAGATCTTCGGCGACGATCTCGATACCTTGCGAAGCCAAGCCGAAGCGCTGCGTAGCCGACTCGCTGCCATCCCCGGCCTCGCCGATCTCGAAGTGGAAAAACAAGTTCTCACCCCGCAGATCCGCGTGCGGCTGGATTACGACCGCGCGGCGCAATATGGGATTGCACCCTCCAAGCTCGGCGCCGAACTCCAGATGCTGATCGATGGCGAACGCATCACCCAGATCATCGAAGGCAATCGGCGCTTCAATCTTGTCTTACGACTGCCGGAGACCGCGCGCTCGATCGAGGGACTGCAACGAGTGCTGATTGATACGCCACTTGGCCGAGTGCCGCTTGCGCGGCTGGCGACGATCGAGGAGGCCGACGGCCCCAACGAGGTAAGCCGCGACGATGGCCGGCGAAGGATCGTGCTGTCCGCCAATTCGCAAGGGCGTGCGCTCTCGGCGATCGTTACGGATATCCGCGCCAATGTGGCCGACATGCGATTGCCGGAGGGCCATTTCGTGACGCAGGGCGGTCAGTTCCAAGCGCAGGAAGAAGCAAGCCGCTTGATCTTGTTGCTATCGATCGGCTCTGCGGTGCTGATCTTTCTGGTTCTTTACAGCCGCTATCGCTCGGGCGTGCTCGCCGCCATCATCATGGCTAACATTCCGCTCGCACTGGTTGGCAGCGTGATTGGCCTGTGGCTTTCCGGTCAACCCTTGTCGATTGCAGCGCTAATCGGTTTTATTACGCTGGCCGGGATCGCGATCCGCAACGGCATCCTGAAGGTGAGCCACTATGTGAATCTGTGCGCCTTCGAAGGGGAGCAATTCGATCGCAAGATGATCGTGCGCGGTTCCCTTGAACGGATCACACCGGTTCTCATGACAGCGCTCGTGGCGGCTTTCGCGCTGGCCCCGCTGCTCTTTGAAGCCGAACAGCCGGGGACCGAGATCCTGCATCCAGTCGCAGTGGTGATCTTTGCCGGCCTCATTAGCGCGACGCTACTCGATACATTCATAACGCCGGCGATGGTGTGGTTGTTCGGCCGCGCATCGATTGAACGGCTGGTCAATGAAAGCGGGACGGAAGCGTTTTGAAATACTTAAGGAAACGCTGATTAAGCTATCGCGCGCAATCAGCGTGACCATATTTTTCAGGGAGTTACGAGGGGGCGAACCCCTTGTTCAGTTATTCCCTAGTTTGCTGTGCTGTTCTCGGCAGGCGGACTTAAAGCCGCCGATTTCTTCGCGGCAGTATAGTCGCGACCAAGCCAATCCCGGATGCGGTTTGCGTCTGCGAACGGCGTCAAGCGGCCCGATGAATCAAGGAACACGAAGGTCATCGGCTTGGCGGCCACAATCAGGTGCATCACCAGACAGCGGCCTGCCTCGGAAATGAATCCGGTCTTTGACAGATCGATATTCCAACTATTTGCGCGCACCAAACGATTGGTGTTCGCAAAGACCGTCGGGCCGAATCTCGTTTTGATCGTGTGCTCATGCAATGTCGAGTATTCGCTCACAACCGGATAGCGCCGTGCATGTTGGACGAGCCGCGCCAATTCGGCCGCGGTCGAGACGTTCCCACTTGATAGGCCGGTCGGGTCATCAAAGCGCGTGCTGGCGAGCCCCATCTTCATCGCCTTTTCATTCATTGCGGCAATCGCGGCCTCTTCACCTCCCGGATAGGTCCGGGCCAAAGCCGATGCCGCGCGATTCTCAGAGGCCATCAGTGCAAGACGCAACAAGTCATCGCGGGTCATCACAGTACCGATGCGCAGACGCGAGCTTGACCACTTGATCGGGGACTTATCCTGCTCGGTGATCTCGATGCGCTCCTGCAGATCAAGTTGCGCATCGATCACCACCATTGCCGTCATGAGCTTCGTGATCGAAGCAATCGGCTGGACGCTTGAAGGATTCTTCGAGAAGAGCACGGCGCCCGACTCATCATCAACCACCAATGCGGCACTCGACCGGATCGACGGAGCAGGCGGCACCGACCAAGCCGCCGGGGCAAGCGCAATGAAGAGAACGACAAAGACAAGAAAAGAGGGCAAATGCGACTCGACAGCTGTTTTGACTGGCCCGAAGTGTAGTGGGCCTGCACACCACAGGCAATGCATGCGACACAACAATGGTTAATCGAGTCACATCCTGGCGTGAGCGGTACTGAGGGAAGCGCCAATCGCGCTGATGCATGCAATCAGCGTGACCCAATCTTCAGGGAGTTGCGAGGGGGCAATCGAGAGGTCGGGGCCCCTTCACGCCCAACAAGCACCTTGTTGTGCTACTCCCGAGCCGCCCAATGGCATGTCCAAACAGCGTCAACCGGCGACCAACGTAGCGCATAAGGCTCCAGCCGGTTCTCATCGCAGCGATGGCCGGAGTTACCATCGGCCGACGCTGTCCCTGGGACAACGCACTTGGAGACATGGCTCATGACAGACCTGTCCGGCCCGATCAACTGGAACCGGCGCCTCACCCGGTTTCGGTTTCATATTCGCACTGCACAGGGTCTGCAGGTGGATCACATCGTCATTCATGGACGCGATCAAGACGATGCCGAGCGTAAAGTAAATATCCCCCGGCAGAGCCGGGGGCTTTAGTTTGTGAGCCGCTCGAAGCGGCTAGAAGCGGTCGCTAACGCGGCCGCACGGTTTTTGGGCCACCCGGCGGTGGCCCTCTAGTACTGCAGCTTCAATTGGTCCAACCGCTTGTC
>CAMDRJ010000303.1 GCA_945906755.1 Klebsiella pneumoniae
AGCAAGGCAGGCCGTTTTGCCACCTTGCCAAAGGGCGTGACCGAACAAAAAGCGCCGGGCTTGCCCCCTTGAAAAAGGCTGACGTTTACCCAATTCCCCGCGGGAATCGGCCTATTAGATTGAAACGTAGGGTGGAAAAGCGAAGTGCATTCCACCACTCGGGTGTCTCCCTGGAGCGAGGTGCTTTCCATCGTGCAGATCTCGATACGGTGGAATGCGCTCCACTTTTCCACCCTACGCCGCTGACCCTATTTCCAGCGCAACGTTCAATCCTGCTTCAGCCCGAGCGATTTGATCACTGGTGACCAACGGTTAATCTCATCTTCCACAAAGCGCTGGGCTTTGTCGGGCGTTTGGTCCGGGGATGCTTCCAAGCCTGCTTTGGCCCACAGCTCGAGGACGGCGCTATCGGCCAAGGTCGTGTGCACCGCGGCGACGATTCTTTCCACGAGAGGTGCGGGCGTGCGGGCCGGAACGAACAGCCCGAAGAAATTGTGCGCGACCATGCCTGGCACGGTTTCGCGTGCGATTGGAATGTCGGGTGCGACCGTCGAGCGGTTGGCCGTTGTGAGGGCGAGCACGCGGATCTTCCCGGCGCGATGCAACTCGAACAGCTGGCCGCTCAAGTTCGACACGACGACCGGAACATGACCGCCCATCAAATCGGCGAGCGCTGCCGGACCGCCACGATACGAAACATGCGATAGATCGGGTGTCGGCGCCAGTGATTTGAATAATTCGGCCGCGAGATGTCCGGACGACCCGGCACCCGGTGAACCGTAGGAAAGCGCGCGCCCCGGCGTGTTTGCATAGGCTACCAACTCCTTCAGCGTTTTAACCGGTAGCGACGGATGAACCGTGATCGCATTGCCGCCAATCGCAAGGATCGCGATCGACCGGAAGTCCTTGAGTGGATGGTAGGGTGGATTGGACATGATGAGCGGCCCGACCAGATGCGTTCCGGCGCTGCCGATCAGCATGGTGTAGCCGTCGGCGGCAGCGCGTGCCACGGCGCCACCGCCGATGACGCCGCCTGCGCCGCTCAGATTCTCGATCACCATTGCGCCGAGCGCCGCTTTCATACGCTCGGCAAACGGGCGCGCCACCGTATCGTTAATGCCGCCAGGTGGAAACGGCACGATCAAGCGGATCGGCTTGGTCGGGTAGCTCTGTGCGATGCTGGGGCCGGCGGCAACGATCGCCAGCACGAATAACGCTACGCAGGCACGGACTGTGACCCCCATTGCTATTCCTTTGTGAAGAGGCGTTTGCGGATCGAGAAACCGCGGCCCGTTGCGGGAACGTCGATGCGGTATGCTAATCGTAATTCGCGCCGGCCAAGCGGCGCGAGCCTCTGGAAGGAAACGGCCGTGACAGCTCCGACAATCGTGCGAATTGCGCCCAATAACCCGGTATTTGATTTGCCGGTCATCGTCGGCATCGAGGCGGGCTTGTTCGCCAAGGCCGGGCTCGATGTGAGCTTTTCGGCGACCTATGCGGATCGCGAGAAAGATAGCGCCGAAAAGCCGATCCTATCCAGACTCAAGGAGCAGCTCTTCGAATGCGGCTCGGCAAATAGCTACAACGTCTGCGAATGGGCCAGCATCGACCGATTGGAGCGCGGCACCCGTGGTGGCAGTATCGCGGCGTTGCGCGCCGCGGTCGCGGCGCAGGCCATCCTCACCTTCGATGATGCGCTGCAGACACCGCGCGATATGGCGGGCGTTCCGGTCGTGGTGCAGGAGCTCACCGGTTCCCATTACACGACGCTCCAAATGCTGGAAAGTGCCGTCGGACGCGATCAGGTCAAGATCGAAAACGGCGGATTGCCGCAGATGCGCTGGCGCGGTTTGAAGGCAGGCACGCATCGCGCGGTCGCGGTGATGGAGCCGTTCATCAGTCTTGGGCTCAAGGAAGGCGCGCACATCATCGCGGCTTCCTTCTATCGCGGCGGTGAGGTAGTTGGGTCTGAACTGACCGCCGAAGAACGCAAGGCCTACTACGACGCCGAGAATCAAGCGGTCGATCTCATCAACGCGGATTTCTACCGGTACGCGCATCACGTCACCGCCGCCACCCATGGCGCGCTCGAACCGCGTGAGTTGCTGAAGGCCTTCGTGCATTACAAGCATGTCGACTACTACGATCCGGAGCGTTTCAACCGGGCCTATGACTGGATGAAGGCGCGCGGCATGACCGACGGCCAGGTGGCGCACGCGGCATTGGTGGTCGGCTAGCAAGATTGAACATGGATAGCATCCAAGTAACACCGCTGTCGCCGCATATCGGCGCGGAAATCGCGGGCGTCGATCTGCGCGAGCCATTGAGTAGCCGGCAAGTGGCGGACATTCACGCTGCGCTGATGCGCTATCTGGTGGTCTTTTTCCGCGACCAGCCGATCGATTTCGCCGCGCATAAGCGGTTCTGTAGCTATTTCGGCGCCATGCATGTTCATGTCGGTGGCGATGGCACCGCATCGAGCACGGTCGAGGGTCATCCTGAAATCCGCCGCCAGCATTTCACCGCCGATTCGAAGCGGGTGTCGGGCGAGGTGTGGCATACCGACCAATCCTGTGCGCCGATTCCGCCGATGGCGAGCGTCTTGCATCAGCACATCGTGCCGCCGATGGGCGGGGGCGACACGTTGTTCGCAAGCATGTACGCCGCCTATGACGAGCTATCGCCTGCTATGCAGGGTTTCCTCGAAGGCATGACCGCGACCCACGACGGCGCGTTGCTGTTCGATAAGACATCCACCAAGTATCCGACCGCAGTCCACCCGGTGATCGCACGCCATCCGGTCACCGGTCGCAGGCTGATCTATGTGAATCGAGGCTTCACCGCGCGCATCAACGAATTGCCGGAACGGGAAAGCGCGGCCGTGCTCGAGTTTCTCTTCGAGCATTGTGCGCGGCCTGACTTCCAGATGCGCTTCCATTGGCGCGCCCATTCAATCGCCTTTTGGGACAATCGCGCGAGCCAGCATCAGGCGATCTGGGACTACCACCCGAACGTACGTTCCGGCTACCGCATCCAGATCAAAGGCGAAGCGCCGCCAGCTCGTTGACGCGCGCACATCAACGAAGGTCGGCTTCTTGCCGTCTGGTGGAGCAACGGGTTATCCGCCATGCCGCTGCTCCAGCCATGCGCGGCCGTCTGCGTTACTTGGCAGCGGCGACCGTTGCGCTGAAACTGATCGACTGCTCTTTGAAGGGCGTTGGCATGTAGGTGAGATCAACCCGAATCTCTTTCAAGCGATTGGCCTTTAGCGCCTCAGCCGGAAAATCGACGCTGATGGTCTGCGTGGCTTCCTGGCCCGGATCGAGCCGCTCAGTCGCGCCATAGGTCGAGAACTTGAGCGCGGTGTCGGTTCGCTTGTCCTCGATCTTAATGAGTTCGCCTTCCGCGTTGACGTATTGAATCGTGCCGCCAAGCAAACGGACCGTTTGATCGGGCGAGCCGTTCTTCAGCACGAGCTTGCCGGAGAGTTTCGCAGGCGACACCACCTTGCCGGATTCTTTTTCGACCCGCTCCGTCACCTTGATATCGGTGACCATACCCAACATGATGCCGGCCTTGATCTTGATGGGGGCAGAGGTGACCGCATAGGCCTTGTCTTCCACCACCACGATCGGCGCGCTGGCCTGCGGCGTGCAACCTTGCAGTACGACTGCCAACAGGGCAGCCGTCACGGTCACGCGAACTGTTTGTCTCATGCAAATCTCCTCGAGTATTGCGCCGGCAATCAAGATGTTGCGGGCAATTGGTACAACGGATGATGCGAAGCGGCGCAAGTGGTGCGCACGCCATGCCAATTCGTTGCCGAATTGCCGGTGGCAAATGCCGACTGAACGTCGTCCGCCCGCGTCACGCGCCACGTGAAGCGCTCGCTATCCGTAGGGATTATGGGTGTTTGTGTTGCGCTGTCTGTGCGCCAGCGAACATAGGGCGTGCTCTGGTAGTCTGCGAAATGTCCCACGTAATGACCCCGTCAGACCCGGCTCCTGGCGTGCCGCCAGCGTCCCCGCACGACAATCGCCTGCTCGCGGCCCTGCCGGCAGACGAACTCGAACGACTTCTCCCGCATCTCGAACTCGTCCACATGCCCCTTGGCGAAGTGATCTATGAGTCGGGCAGCAAGCAGGATTACGTCTATTTTCCAACCACCGCGATCGTCTCGTTGCTCTATGTGATGGAAGATGGTTCATCGGCCGAGATCGCGGTGGTCGGCAATGAAGGGATGGTGGGCGTCGTCCTTTTCATGGGCGGCGAAACCACCCCGAGCCGCGCAATGGTCTATAGCGAAGGCCATGTCTGCCGCATGCCCGGTCATCGGTTGAAGGGCGAATTCCATCGAGCGGCCGGCCTGCAGCAGGTGCTGCTCCGTTACACGCAATCGCTTCTTACGCAGATGGCGCAGACGGCGGTCTGCAATCGGCATCATTCGCTTGAGCAGCAGTTGTGCCGACCGATCCTATTGACGCTGGATCGCCTCGCCTCGAACGAACTGGTGATGACACAGGAGCTCGGCGCATCGATGCTTGGCGTGCGCCGCGAGGGCGTCACCGAGGCCGCCCGCAAACTGCAGGGCCTGCAAGTGATTCGCTATAGCCGCGGACGCATCACGGTGGTCGATCGCCTGGGCCTCGAAGCCCATGCATGCGAATGCTATTAAGTAGGGAGTTCCCCCGGCTCTGCCGGGGAGGCAGCAGAAGTTTGACGAATCCGGGAGTCCACCCGGCGAAACTATCGATCGTGAGCCGCCAAGCACACGAAAGGAGAATCGCGGATGGACGAGTACGAGAGCCTAAATCACA
>CAMDRJ010000304.1 GCA_945906755.1 Klebsiella pneumoniae
AGGCTGCGCTCGAACCAGGAGAACGGCTTGCCCATCGCCAGATCGTTCACCGAGGTCGGACTGCGGCGCGCATCGATCGGGCCGCCCATCATGATCATGGATTTCGGCGCGACCGCATCGCCTGCCGTCGCCATCAGCGACACCGCGGCCAGCACCGGCACCGTCGGCTGGCAGACCGAGATCACGTGCATGTCGGGGCCGAGGAAACGGATGAATTCGCGGATGTAGCCCACATAGTCATCGAGATGGAAGGGGCCGGAGGCAAGCGGCACCATGCGCGCATCACGCCAGTCGGTCAGATAGACCTCATGGTCTGGCAGCAGCGCGCGGACCGTGTCCCGCAGCAACGTGGAATGGTGGCCGGAGAGCGGTGCCACCAGCAATACCGTGGGGTCGTCGTGCTTGGCATCGCGCTTGAAATGGATGAGATTGCAAAACGGACGGGCCAGCTTGGTTTCCATTGCCACCGCAACCGACGCACCGTCCATCAAAGTGGTGTGCAGCCCAAACTCCGGCTTTTCATAGCGCTGCGTGAGCCGCACGAATAGATCCGCGCTGGCCGAGATGGCGCGCGATGATGGGGCGTAGGAAAAAGGGCTGAGGGGATCACGGAAGAGCTTGCTGTTTACGCGCGCCAAGGCGCCCCATGGCGCAAGCATCGAATGCGTCAGTTCATGCAGGTCATACAACATCCACGGGCCCCTGTTAGCGGCGCACTACATCGCGTGCTCGGCGCCTTCCTCGTTCTTATACCAGAGCCTACGCTGCATCGCAGCATTTCGTCCTGGTCTAGGCAAACCCTTACACGTTTAGGCCGCTTTCTTGGCCTTGGCGATTTCCTCGTCACGCAGCGCGCGGCGGAGAATCTTGCCGACATTGGTTTTCGGCAGCTCCTTGCGGAACTCGATGGCCTTCGGTCGTTTGTAGCCGGTGAGATTCGCCGCACAGAATTCGCGCAGCGTCGCCTCCGACAGGGCCGGGTCCTTTTTCACGACGAAGAGTTTGACTGCTTCGCCCGAATGCTCATCTTGGATGCCGACCACCGCGCATTCCAGCACGCCCGGATGCCCGGCCACCACGCCTTCGATTTCATTCGGATACACATTGAAACCGGAGACGAGAATCATGTCTTTCTTGCGATCGACAATCCGAACGTAACCCTGCGGATCCATGATGCCGACGTCGCCGGTCGCGAAGAAGCCGTCCTTGGTCATCACCTTGGCGGTCTCATCCGGGCGATTCCAATAGCCTTGCATCACCTGTGGTCCGCGAATGCAGATCTCGCCCGATTCGCCGAGCGGAACATCTTTGCCCGCATCATCGCGGAGCACGATTTCGGTCGAAGAGATCGGCAGGCCGATGGTGCCGTTGTATTCCTTGATGTCGAGCGGATTGATGGTCGCCGCGGGCGATGTTTCGGAAAGCCCGTACGCCTCGACCAAGGTGCAGCCGGTCACTTGCTTCCAACGGTCGGCGACTGGTTTTTGCACCGCCATGCCACCACCGAGCGTCACTTTCAGCGGCGAAAAATCGAGCTTGGCGAACTCTGCGTTATTGAGCAGCGCATTAAACAGCGTATTGACGCCGGTCATCATCGTGAAGCGATGCTTAGCCAGTTCTTTCACCAAACCCGGAATGTCGCGCGGATTGGTGATGAGCACATTGCAGCCGCCTAACTTCATCATGAGGAGGCAATTCGCCGTGAGCGAAAAGATGTGATACAGCGGCAAGGGTGTAATCATCACTTGGCGCGTGTCGCCGAGAAATGGCGCGATCCAAACGCCGGCCTGCTCAAGGTTCGCGAGAATATTGCGATGCGACAAGGTGGCGCCCTTCGAGACGCCCGTAGTGCCGCCGGTGTACTGGAGAAAGGCCACATCGGTCTGCTGGACCGGCACCGGCTTCAAGGTCTGACCGGCGGATTCTGAAATCATGTCGTTGAAGCGGAGCGCGCCCGGCAGGTTGAACGCGGGCACCATTTTCTTTACCTTGCGCAGCACGCAGTTGACGATATGCCCTTTGAAGCCGAGCAGATCACCGACGGCGGCGAGCACGACGTGTTTGATCGGAGTGGCCTTGATGACTTGTTCTAGGGTATGAGCGAAGTTCTCGAGAATGACGATCACTTCGGCGCCTGAGTCTTTCAACTGGTGTTCGAGTTCACGTGGCGTGTAGAGCGGATTGCAGTTCACGACGATGCAGCCGGCACGTAGCGCACCGAATACGACCGATGGGTACTGCAAGACATTGGGCATCATGATCGCGACGCGCGAACCCTTGCCGTAGCCCTTTGCCTGTAGCCACGCACCGAAGCTCTTGGACATCCGATCGATGTCACCGAAATTGAGCGTCTTGCCCATGTTCGTGTACGCCGGCCGATCGGCGAATTGCTTGGTGCAATGGTCCACCAACGCACCGATTGATGTGAATTGGTCGAAGCGCACTTCCGCAGGGACACCCGGCGGATAACTCTTTATCCAAATCTTATCCATCTTGTCTCCTCGGTTGATGGTCGATGCGGCGGTCTGTGACGCGATATTCCCGCACCGATCCGGTTATAGCAAGCGGGGTGGTTAAACGTTTTTGAACGCCGGCTTGCGCTTCTCCACGAAGGCTGACATGCCTTCTTTTTGGTCTTCAGTCGCGAAGAGCGCATGGAACATGCGCCGCTCAAACAGGACCCCTTCGCTGAGTGGCCCTTCATAGGCGCGATTCACACATTCCTTGGCCATCATGACCGATGGCAGCGAATATTCGCTAATCGTCATCGCAGCGCTGATGGCTTCGTCTAACAGTTTATCTGCCGGTACGACGCGCGATACCAGTCCGGCGCGCTCGGCCTCTAGCGCGTCCATCATGCGGCCGGTGAGCACAAGATCCATGGCCTTTGCCTTGCTGACGGCGCGCGGCAATCGTTGCGTGCCGCCTGCGCCTGGGATGATGCCAAGCTTGATCTCGGGTTGGCCAAAGCGCGCATTGTCTGCCGCAATCACGATGTCGCATAGCATCGCAAGCTCGCAGCCGCCGCCCAATGCAAAGCCCGATACCGCCGCGATGATGGGTTTGCGTACCGCGCGAATACGGTCCCAGTTGCGTGTGATGTATTCGGACTTGTAGACATCCATGAAGGTCCAGCTTTGCATGGCGGCGATGTCGGCGCCGGCCGCAAACGCCTTTTCGTTGCCGGTGATCACGATCGCACCGATGCCGGTATTCGCATCGAACGCGCCAAGCGCATCGCACATCTCGTTCATCAGGCCATCGTTCAGCGCATTCAACTGCTTGGGTCGATTGATTGTGATAAGACCAACTTTGCCGCGCGTTTCGACCAGCAAGAATTCATAAGCCATGGCGATATCCTTTGGAAAGCTTGTGAGCGTGAGAAGTGGCGGAAATTGTACGAGGCGAGGGCGGGCGTTTCATTTAAGCCGCACCGGTGGCTTTCTTATGCACCGAGAGCGGAACGATATCGGGCAAGTCAAAACGCGGGCGATTCGGTTCGACCGCAGTGAGCGCCTCGACCTCTTGCATCGTCGTGAGGCAGCGAACCGCCAGCTCTTGATAAGTGCGCGTGCCTTGACTTTTCCAGGCGATTTCACCCTCCGTCAGCGACTTCACGACTTTGGCCGGAATACCGGCTGCAAGGGTGCGTGGCGGGATGACTGCTTCCGCTTTGACGAACGCAAGCGCCGCGACGATAGCCGATTCGCCAACGACCGCATTGTCATTGACCACTGCGTTCATGCCGATCAACGCGTTCTTGCCGATGCGGCAGCCGTGAATCGCGGCGCCATGACCAACATGGCCGTCTTCGCCGATGATCGTATCGGTCCCGGGAAAGCCATGAACCACGCAGCAATCTTGCACATTGGCGCCCGCCTCGACGATGATGCGACCAAAATCGCCGCGCAGGCTCGCACACGGACCGATATAGACGCGTGGGCCGATGATGACATCGCCGATCAGCACTGCAGTGGGATGCACGAACGCACTTGGATCGACAACCGGGGTGATGCCATCGATGGAGTAGACTTTTGGCATGCTCTTCTCAAATGATGATCGGCGACCGGGTGAGACAGCGTAGCAAGATTGGGCTGGTCGTTGCCTGTCACATTCTAACCTTGGTTTCTCTGCTACTCGGAATGCTCTCCATCGCCATGAGCGCACAAGCCATCGATCTTCAGGGCCATCGCGGCGCCCGCGGTCTTCTGCCCGAGAATTCACTGGTCGGATTTGCCAAAGCATTGGCGATTGGGGTGACCACGCTTGAACTCGATACGGTGATCACCCGCGATGGTGTGATGGTCATCTCGCATGATGCAAGACTGAATCCGGACATTACGCGCAACGCCAAAGGCGAGTGGATCGTCGCTCCGTTCTTGCCGATCGACACACTCACCTACGCCGAGCTTGCGCGCTATGACGTTGGCATGATGAGGCCGCAGTCGGAATACGCGGCACGCTTCCCGTTGCAAAAGGGGAGGGCGAAGACACGCATTCCGCGACTGCAGGATTTATTCGAGATGGTGCGCGAAGCGGGCGCGACGGACGTGCGCTTCAACATCGAGACGAAGATAACGCCTGATGAGCCGCATCTAACGCCGACCCCCGATGTATTCGCACGTGCGTTGATTGCCGAGATTCGGCGTGCCGGCATGCAATCGCGAACCACCATCCAGTCGTTCGATTGGCGCACGCTTGTCATCGTGCAGCGCGAAGCACCTGAGATGCCGACGGCCTATATCACCGCGCAACAAGCGTGGA
>CAMDRJ010000305.1 GCA_945906755.1 Klebsiella pneumoniae
TCGTGTGCTTGGCGGCTCACGATCGATAGTTTCGCCGGGTGGACTCCCGGATTCGTCAAACTTCTGCTGCCTCCCCGGCAGAGCCGGGGGAACTCCCTACTTATTAGCAACTGCGGTTGGCCGCAACGAATCCCCTTCGCCCGTCGCCCCCTATTCCGCCTTCGCTCCGCTTGCTTTCACCACCGCTGCCCAGTTGCGGACTTCCTGTTCGAGGATCGCGGAAAACTCGGTGGGCGAAACCTTCACCGCATCCGCCGCGTTGGCCGCAAACACCTCTCTTACTCTTGGACCATCGAGCGCGCGGTTGATCTCGGCGTTCAGTCGCGCGACGATTTCTGCGGGCGTGCCGGCGCGTGCCAACACGCCGATGCGCAACGCCGTTTCATAACCCGGCACGCCTTCAGCGATAGCGGATACATGCGGTGCCTGCGGAATCCGCTTGGCCGAGGTGACGCCGACCCCCACCATCTTGCCGGATCGGATGTGTGGCAATGCAGCAGGAATCGTAATAAACGACAACGCGATATCACCGGCAAGCACGGACGATACCGATGACGTGCCGTCTTTGAACGGCACATGTAGAAGGTCGACTTTCGCCATCATCTTGATGCTCTCACCCGAGAGGTGAGTGATGGTGCCGTTGCCGGCCGACCCGTAAGTGAATTTGCCGGGTTCGGCTTTTGCGCGTTCGATCAATTGCCCGATGTTCTGGATATTGAGCGAAGGATGCGCCACCAGCATGAGCGGAGAATTGGAGACGAGTGCGACCGGCGCGAAATCCCTGATCACGTCATACGGTAATTTCGCGTACAGGGAAGCGGAAATCGCGTGCGTCGAGATGTCGGTGAAGAAGAGCGTTGTCCCATCTGTTGCGGATTTGACCACCGCGTCGCCCGCAATGGTCGCGCCCGCGCCGGGACGATTCTCGACGATAACCTGCTGGCCGCCGTTGTCTGTCATCTGCTGCGCCACCACACGCGCGAATGCATCGGTCGCCCCACCCGGGGCAAACGGCACGAGGAACCGGATGGGTTTGGTGATCTGCGCATCGGCACTTGCCGCGACGATCATGGCGCATGCGAGCATTGCGGCTTGGATGATTGGCTTCATGTTGTCTCCTGTGAATCAAATAAAGGCAGGCATCACCCGCTCCACAAACTGCTCCATCTGCGCGATCTGATCGGTCCCCGCAAAGCGGATACAAAGATCCGTTACGCCTGCTGCCTCATAGAGCTTCAGCGTTTCGATCACCTTAGCGGCCGGACCTAAGCCCATATGCCCGGGATGATTCATGGCCGTGCCGTAATACTGCTTGATGAATGCCGCGGTGGTGGCTTCGGCTCTTGCCACATCCTGATCGAGACGAACGGTCGTGTACACGCATATCGGGAAACCCAGCAGGCTGCGCCCATGCCGCGCGAGCGCCTCATCGCATTTGTTGCGAAGGTCGCGAATATCCTGGCCAGTCAGATAGGTCGTGATGATGCCATCGCCAAAGCGCGCAAAGCGCTCCAGTTGCGCCGGGAACAGCTGCTGGCGATTGCCCGCCGTGATGAGGATCGGCGGCCCTTGTTCCGTCCAGGGTAGCGGGCCGATGGTGTGTTCAGTGAGCTTGAAGGCGCTGCCCTGATACGAGACGGGTTGCCCCGTCCAGAGTTTTCGCCACGTCGCGATGTGCTCTTCGAGATCACGCACGCGGCGCTTGTGGCTTTGGCCGCACGCTTCCCATTCGCGTTCGATCTCGGGCAATGGCCAGCCGACCCCCAATCCAAGAACCAAGCGACCCTGCGAGATCTGATCGATGTTCGCCAGCGCATGCGCCAGCACGGTGGGCTGCCGTAGCGCGGGCAGCAACACCGCCGTTCCCAATTGCGCACGCTTGGTGATCGCCGCCATGTACGCGAGCGTGGTCAATGGTTCGAGGCGCGGCTTGGCGACGATGCTATCGCCCACCCAAAGATCCATGCCGCCCGCGTCGGCCAGGCGCGCGATGGTCCAACACTCTTCGACCGGTGGACGGCGCGCGGACGTGATGATGGCTTGCCGGTGAGGAATCAAAATGCCAAGACGCAAGGTGGTATCTCCAAGGGAGCGAACAACGGAGTCTACCCGCGAGCGGTATGCTTAATGAACCAGCTAACCTATCCCTTGATAAAGGTGACGGCGCCCCCCACCCAACGGAGCAACCATGGAATACGGCATCAACATCGCGCCCGGCGCGGACGCCTGGAAACTTGCCAAACGCGCCGAAGCGGCCGGCTTCAAATACGTGTGGTTCTACGACACACAGCTACTGAACGCCGATGTCTTCGTCGTCATGGCGGCCGCCGCGATGGCCACCACGAAGATCAATCTTTGCACCGGCGTATTGATTCCATCGAATCGCATCGCCCCGGTGACCGCAAGCGCACTCGGATCACTCAATAAGCTCGCACCGGGTCGAATTCATTGCGGCGTCGGCACCGGCTTCACCGGGCGTCGCACCATGGGGGTCGGCGCGATGAAAATGGCCGATGTGAAGGAATACATCGAAGTCGTGCAGGGTCTGCTCGATCGCAAGCTGGTCGAATTCGAATTTGAAGGTGCGCGGCGCAAAATCCGCTTTCTGAATCCGGATCTGGAACTCATCAATACCACCGATCCAGTTCATTTCCATCTCAGCGCGTTCGGCACCAAAGGTCGTCAGACGACCGCCGACCTCGGTGTTGGTTGGATCATTCCGGTGCGTGACAACGCAAGCGCCATCGAACAATTGCAGGACATGCAGCGCGCATGGCGGTCCGCCGGACGCGACGCAAAATCGCTCTACACGACCGCCCATGCGGCCGGCTGCATTCTCGCCGAGGGTGAGGCCTATGACAGTCCGCGCGCGATGGCGCAGGCGGGCCCGGTGCCCGCGATGACGATGCATGATCGCCTGGAGGCCGAAGCCTTTGGTTCGCTCGGTATGAAGACCCCGCCGATTCTGGAAGCGTCGATGGCGAAGTACCGCAAGATCTATGAGACCTATGAGCCGGCGGATGCCAAGTACCTCGCGGTCCATCGTGGGCATTTGATGATCGTGCGTCCGGAAGAGCGGCCGCTCGTAACCGCCGACATGATCCGCATGATGAGTTTCAGCGGGCCCGCACCGGCGCTCATCGATCGCATCCGTGGACTACGCGATGCAGGTTATTCGCAATTTAGTCCCCACATCCGTTATGGACAGGATCAAATGATCGAAGAATGGGCAGAGTTGATCGCGAAGGTATAAATGCGCGACACTCCGGTGGACGCATAACCAATCACCACGATGCACCACCCGCCACGACATTCCCGCCGCCCGCTCTTACTGGCCGCTTTCGCTACGCTTCTCTGCGCGACCGCCGCCGGTTGCGCGAACCTCGCGTCATCGGCAACCACGCGCCTGGCGAACCATCTCGCGGCCGCCGTACTCAATCAGACCGATCCGGAAACGGTGCGCCAGGGCGCGCCTTCTTATCTGTTACTCGCCGATGCGCTGATTGAGGGCGACCCCGACAACAGCGCCGTCCTACAGTCCGGCGCGCGACTCTATATTGCCTACGCCGCGGCCTTCGTCGCGGATGCGGAGCGCGCAAGACGGCTAACGGCGCGTGCGATGGACTACGCCAGCCGCGCACTATGCAAGGATTACCAGGCCGCTTGTACGCCCGAGGCGCGTCGACTGGATGGCTTCGCCGAGGCGATCAACGCTGCGCAGCGCGCCGACGTTCCGGTGCTCTACACCTGGGGCGTCGCACGCGCAGGATGGATTCAGGCCCGCGGCGACGATTGGAACGCGATCGCCGAATTACCGAACGTGGAGGCGGCGATGACGCGCGTAGTGGCGCTCGACGAAGCCTATGAGCGCGGCGCGGCGCATGTGCTGCTTGGCGTTCTCGCCACCTTGCGACCGCCCGCTTTCGGCGGCAAACCCGAGGACGGACGACGCCACTTTGAACGTGCCATCAAGCTTTCCGGCGGCGCCGATTTGATGGGGCGCGTCCGCTTCGCACGGCATTACGCACGGCTGGTGTTTGACCGCCCACTGCATGATCGCCTGCTGAACGAAGTGCTCGCAGCGGAAACCGTCCACCCCGGCTTGACCCTAAGCAACACGCTGGCGAAAGAGGAAGCGCGGCAGCTCCTCGCTGACGCGGATAGATATTTTTAGGGATACTGCGCGGTCTGGTCAGCATCAGCAAATTTTTGGGGAGTTGGTCCGCAATGAGGCGCATGAGACCCGCCGTTATTTTGCTAGCAGTCACCCTGCTCGCGGCCTTCTTCAGTGCGGCCGCCATCGCCCAGGAGATCAAGATCGCCTCGCTCGCCCAGGATGGCACGGCGTGGATGAAGGCCATGCGCGCGGCAGGCGATGCGATCGCCAAAGAGACCCGTGGACGCGTGCAATTCAAGTTCTATCCGGGCGGTGTCATGGGCAACGACTCCACCGTCTGTCCCGGCCGACCGAATATTGACCACCTGTGCCGATTGAATATTGACCAGGGAAGGGAGGCCGCGGTCGCGCGCGGCCAATTGTGGATAAGTATAGGACGAGTCGGTGGTGGTTGATCTCCTTTTCGGTCGATGTACTTGCGCGGGGGAAGCTGCGAAGGGCGTAGCCCGACGCGGCTTCCCACGCGCGCGATCGCTCAGACCGCATCGTGCGGCGGGGTTTGTGGAGGGCTCTTGCGCGTCTGCTCGCGCGCCTTGATGCGTGTCTTTGCCGCGGCACTGCTACGGCGGAACCGGTGCGACT
>CAMDRJ010000306.1 GCA_945906755.1 Klebsiella pneumoniae
CTGGCGGATTTTCTTGGCGACGAAATCCGAGAGCAGTTGGTTGGCAGCGCGATCGGTCAGGATGTCGCGGAAATTGCCAAGCCAAATTCCAAAACCGGCTGATCCATACAGGTGCTCCCAAAAGGCCTCACGCTCGGACTCGGTCACCTCGAACGTGCCGCGTGGATCGGTCGTATGAATGAAGCACGCGGCGGTCTCTCGGCAGCGCTGGAAGATGTCCGGATAGTTTTTCCTGATGGTCGCCATCTCGGCGGCGTCAATCTTTCGATTGTGCAGCGGCGTACACCAGTTGGGCCGGCGCTGAAACACGGTGAGATGACCGGCGGTCTTGGCGACTTCCTGGATCGTTTGCACACCGGTGGCACCGGTACCTAGCACTGCAACCCGCTTACCGGCGAAGTTAACCGGTTCTTTCGGCCATCTTGCGGTATGGAACGATTGGCCCTTAAACGCCGCCACGCCTTCTATCCTCGGCATGGTCGGCGCCGACAGTGGCCCCACCGCTGTAACGACGAATCGCGCGTGATGCCGGCTGCCATCTTCCAGCGTGATCATCCAAGCGCGAATGTCTTCGCGAAAATGCATCGCGACGACCCGGCTGGAAAACTGGATGTCAGGACGCAGATCAAATTTGTCGGCGACGAAATTGAGGTAGCGTTCGGTTTCGGGTTGCGGCGAAAAATGTTCGGTCCAGTCCCACTCTTGCAAAAGCTCCTGCGAAAAGGAATAGCAATAGGAGTAGCTCTCTGAGTCGAAGCGCGCACCCGGATAGCGGTTCCAGTACCACGTGCCGCCAACGCCGCTGCCGGATTCGAAGACCCGTACGCGCAAGCCCAGTTTGCGTAGACAGTAGAGCTGGTACAGACCGGAAATGCCCGCGCCGATGACGATGACGTCGTAGTTGATATGGGTTGAGGCGGGCACGGTCGGAGGTTGGAAAAAGTTGGAGAGGCGCGATTGTCGCGCGGCGCCGGGATTTGCGCCTGCCGCTCGCAGTTCCCCTATCATGGGGCCTTCAGAATGGCTGGCGGCTGTTCTCTCAGACGAGTCGCCAATGTTTCGGGGGATCGGTGATGGAACTTTCCAACAAGTCGGCACGACAGCTGTTTGACGAAGTGCGCGCCAATCCGACGCGCAAGCGCTTCGGTTTCGGTAACAAGCCCGCGCTGATCAATATCGACATGCAGAAGGCCTACACCGCGGTGGGTGAGTTCGTAACCGCTTATGAAACCGACCCGAAGCAAACCGAGTACGTCAATCAACTCGCGGACCTCTTTCGGGCGAAGAAGTGTCCGGTCGTATGGACTTATGTTGCATACATGGATTCCGGCGAAGACTGCGGGGTGTGGGGTACGCGTACGAATACGCCGGATTCCCTGCAAAACATCAAGGTCGGATCGCGCCGTGCTGAATTCGATGATCGATTGCGGATCGACCCCAAGCGCGACATCATCATCAATAAGCGCATGGCAAGCGCATTCTTTGAGACCAATCTCGGTTCGGTCTTCAATTTCCATGGCGTCGATACGGTGGTCGTCACAGGCGGATCGACGTCTGGCTGCGTGCGGGCAACGGTGGTGGACAGCCTGTCCCGGAGCTATCGGGCCATCGTGCCGATCGAGTGCGTGGCAGATAAACACGAGAGCCCGCACTTCGCGAATTTGTACGACATGGCGATAAAGTACGCGGATGTCATTCCGGTGGAAGAGGTGTTGGCGTTTATGCGGAAATACTGAAGAAATGAAACCCGATCCGCATCTCTACGACTACCTTCCTTACAACAAGCGGCCGGTCATTCGTTGGCCCAACGGCGCGCGGGTGGCGTTCTGGGTGGCCCCTAATATTGAGTTCTATGAACTCGATCCGCCCAAGAACCCGACGCGTGGGGCCTGGCCACGGCCGCATCCCGACGTGCTCAACTACTCCTACCGCGACTATGGCAACCGTGTCGGCTTCTGGCGGATGCTGGACGTCATGAACGATTGCGGTGTGCGAGGGAGCGTCTCGCTCAATGTCGCGGTCTGTGATCACCACCCCGAGGTGATCGAGGCTTGCGTGAAACACGGATGGGAACTGTTCTCACACGGCACCTATAACACGCGCTACCTCTTCAATATGTCCGAAGAGGAGGAGCGCGCAGTCATCCAGGATTCCATCGACACGATCAAGAAGCATTCCGGCCAGAAGCTCGATGGCTGGCTCGCCCCCGCATTGACGTACACCGATCGCACCATGGATCTCATCACCGAGATGGGGCTCACCTATACCTGCGATCTGTTTCATGACGATCAGCCAAGCCCGGTGAACGTGAAAAAAGGGCGGCTCGCGAGCATCCCCTATTCGCTGGAGATGAACGACGCCATCGTCTATAACGTCTACAACATGTCGCCTGCGGCGTACACCGAAGTGTTGAAGCGTCAGTTCGACCGGTTGTATGAAGAGGGCGCGGAATCGGGCACTGTGATGTGTATTCCGTTGCATCCGTATCTGGTCGGTCTGCCGTATCGGATCAAGCCCTTCGAAGAGGCGCTGCGTTACATCACCGGTCATGACAAGGTGTGGCTTACCACCGGCCGCGAGATCGCGAAGCACTATCTCGACAATCATTACGATGCCTTCGAGCGGGCATCGTTACCGGTTGGGGAGGTGCCGGCATGAACCTACCGGCTGATTATTCTCGGTATCCGTTGCGCCGTTATGGCATGGACCACGAGCGCTATACATGGTCGATGCTGCCACGGCGACAGCCTGTTACCTGGCCAGGCGGCGCAAAGATCGCATTGTGGGTGGTGCCCGCGCTCGAATGGTTTCCGCTCGATCAGAAGGGTAAGCCCTTCAAGGCGCCGGGCGGCATGGTCACCGCTTATCCGGACCTTCGCCATTACACGTTGCGCGACTACGGCAATCGCGTTGGCATTTATCGGCTCATGAAGGCGTTTGCCAAGTATGGCGTGCGTGCCTCGATGGCAGTCAATGCAGCGGTCGCGGCCCGTTATCCATCGCTCGTCAAAGAGTGTGTGGCAGCCGGATACGAGATCATTGCGCATGGCCTCGATATGGATCATTTGCATTACGAAGGTCTTGCGAAGGAAGACGAAACCAAGCTCGTCGCGACATCGCTTGATGTTCTGCGCAAAGTATCTGGTCAATCGATTCGTGGATGGTTGTCACCGGCAAAGTCGGAATCCAACGCGACACCTGACATCGTGGCCGCCGCTAGCATTGAGTATCTTTGTGACTGGGTCAACGACGATATGCCATTCGCGATGAAAACCAATGCGGGCATGCTGCATGCGATGCCGCATCCGATCGACATCGATGACTACACAATTCTGGTGCAGAACCGCCACTCGGAAGACGAATTCTGCCGACAGGTCTGCGATCAATTCGATGTGCTGATGAATGAAGCCGCCACGCAAGGCGGGCGCATCATGGCGATCTCATTGCATCCATGGGTGACCGGACAACCTTATCGCATCGCTGCATTGGAAGAGGCGCTCGAATACATCACTCGTCACAAGGGCGTATGGTCGGCGACCGGGGCGGAGATCCTGGATTGCTGGAGGGATCAGCAAGGATAGGCATTAACTGAACAAGGGGGCTCGCACCCTTGTAACTCCCGGAAATATATGAGCGCGCTGCTTGCCCGGGATAGCTTAATCAGCGCTTCCATAGGCATTTCGGATCGATCATGAGGGACCTTTTACTTCGCTGGGGAGATCACATGAAAACGTTTCTTGGCATCGCCTTCGCAGTGTTTGTCGGTATCCCGGGCGCATCCGCGCAAAACTACCCGGTGCGTCCGGTCACGTTGATCGTGCCGTTTCCACCCGGTGGATTGACCGATGCGGTGGCCCGCGCGGTGGTGGAGGGCATGCAGGCGCCGCTCGGTCAGACTGTTGTCATCGAAAACATCGGCGGCGCCGGCGGTTCAATTGGCTGCCAACGCGTTGCACGAGCAGCGCCCGATGGCTACACCCTCCTGCTTGGCATCTGGAATACGCATGTCGCAAACGCCGCGTTGCTGAAGCTCGATTACGACGTCGTCAAGGATTTCGCGCCGATCGCCTTCATGACCGATGCGCCCTTGTTGCTCACCACCCATCGAAAGGTGCCGGTCAACAACCTGAAGGATCTGGTGGAATGGCTCAAAGCCAATCCCGACAAGGCCTCGTCGGGTAGCGCCGGGATCGGCAGTCCGCCGCATCTGCTAGACGAGATCGTGCGCAAGCAAACGCAAACGAAATTTCAGACGGTGCATTATCGCGGCGCCGGTCCGATCATGCAAGACCTCATGGGTGGGCAGATTGAAATGTCGTTCATCAATCCGGCCACCGCTGTGTCGCATGTGCGATCGGGCCTCATCAAGGCACTCGGCGTCACGAGCGCGACGCGTATGAAAATCCTGCCAGAAGTGCCGACCATGGCAGAGGCCGGGTTTCCAGGTGGCATGGAGTTCTCGCTATGGTCGGCGATGTTTGCTCCCAAAGGCACACCGAGGGCGGTGATCGATACGGTCAACCGCGCGGTGGTGGCGGCCCTCGCCGATCCGAAAGTGCGCGATCGTCTGGAAGGCCAGGGCATGGACGTCGCCGCACGCGAGAAGCAAACGCCGGAATCGCTTGCCGCGATTCAGCAGGCGGAGATTGCGAAATGGTGGCCGATTATTGAACAGGCGGGCATCAAGGCGCAGTAGGGGCGATGCCCAACATGCTGTGTTCTAATAAGTAGGGAGTTCCCCCGGCTCTGCCGGGGA